>NZ_JAIBNX010000001.1:279895-295249 GCF_026130045.1 Micromonospora sp. CPCC 205371 | reverse complement strand
GGCGGGCGCGGCGGGCGGGCGCGGCGGGCGGGAGCGGCGGGGCGGGGCGGGCGCGGGGTGCGGCCGGGAGAGCGTGGGGCGCTGTCGGGGTGGTGGGGTTAGACGGAGAAGGTGGGGGGGCGTTCGTCTACGGAAGCGGGGGCCGGTGGGGTGGCGTCCCAGAGCTTGGCTTTCTGGGCGCCCAGTCGCGCCAAATAGGCCGGGTTCAGGACCACGTATCGGCGCCACAGCCGCTTGGGCTCCAGGCCGAGCCGCCACAGCCATTCCAGCCCGACCCGCTGCATCCACGACGGCGGCTGGCGCAGCAGCCCGGCGTGGTAGTCGAACGCGGCGCCCACCGCCATCAGCGGCATGTCCAGCAGGGGGCGCATGGCGTACGCGAAGACTTCCTGGCGCGGGCAGCCCAGCCCGACCAGCACGAGCCGCGCGCCGGAGGCCCGGATCCGGTCGGCGATCTGCACGTCTTCGCCGGGCTGGACCTGGCGGAACTTCGACGCCTCGACGCCTGCGATCTTCAGGCCGGGGAACGACCGCTCCAGCGCCGGCACCAGCCGGCTCAGGGTCTCCTCGGTGGAGCCGTACAGGTAGACGGGCAGCCCTTCGGCGGCGCAGCGCTCGAGCACCTTGAGGGTGAGTGTGGGGCCGTACACGCGTTCGGGCAGGCCGGCGCCGTGCAGCAGGTTGAGTGCCCAGCGCACCGGCTGGCCGTCGGGGGTGACCAGGTCGAACGAGTTGAGCCGGGCGTTGTGTGCCCGATCGAGCACACCGGTCATCACGCCGTGGACGGCGAGTGCGGTCAGGGCGAGCGGGCGGCGTTCGTGCGCGGCGGCGATGACCTGCGCGGTGGCGGCCTCGTAGTCGACGGCGTCTACGAGCACCCCGAGAACGTTGCGCTTACCTTTGGCAATCATGCTCCAGGCACCCACTTGCCGACGTTGGCCTCGTAGATCTCCTGAAGAATCATCGGGACGTCGTACGCCTGCTTCCAGTCTGGATAGTCCCGCTCGAACGCCGCGTTGGAGCCGATCCACCACTTGTGGTCGCCGACCCGGTTGGCCTCGTGGTACTCGCTGAGCATCTCGACGCCGGTGATCTCTTGGGCGAGCGCGAAGGCCTCGAGGTGCGAGCAGTTGGAGTGCCGGCCGCCGCCGAGGTTGTAGACGGCCGCGGACCGGGGGCTGCGGAAAAAGGCCTCGAACGCGCTGACCACGTCGTGGGAGTGGATGGCGTCACGGACCATCTTTCCTTGGTACCCGAAAATTTTGTACGTACGGCGCTCCATGTTGCACCGCATGACGTACCCGAGGAATCCGTGCAGCTCGGTGGCGGAGTGCGCCGGACCCGTCAGGGTGCCGCCCCGGAAGCAGGCGGTGCGCATGTCGAAGTACCGCCCGTACTCCTGGACCATCACATCGGCGGCCACCTTGGACGCGCCGAAGATCGAGTGCAGGCAGGCGTCGATTGACATGTCTTCGGTGATGCCCTGCTCGTACGGGTGGCCGGCCTCGATCTCCCACCTGGTCGCCTGCTCGACCAGCGGCAGGCTGTTGGGCCGGTCGCCGTACACCTTGTTGGTGGAGCAGTGGATGACCGGTGCCTCGATGCAGTGCTCCCGCACGTTCTGTAGGACGTTCAGCGTGCCGACCGCGTTTACGTCGAAGTCGGTGTACGGGTCGCGGACGGCCCAGTCGTGCGACGGCTGGGCGGCGGTGTGCACGACGAGCGCGATCTCCCGCCCGTACCGCTGGAAGATTTTTCCCAGCGCGTCCCGGTCGCGGATGTCGACGTCGTGGTGGGTGTACGCCCCGCCGAGTTCGCTGGTGAGGCGAAGGACGTTCCACGCTGTGGACGCCTCGTCGCCGAAAAACTGCCGGCGCATGTCGTTGTCGATGCCGACCACGTCGAGACCCAGCCCGGCGAAGTGCCGAGCTGCTTCCGATCCGATCAGCCCGCCAGAGCCGGTCACCAGCGCGACACTCACACGTCACTCCAGGTTTGGGGACACGAAACCGTTCAGGAGCATAACGCGCTCGCCGTGTCGCTCAGGTTTCCCCGACCGTACTGGCGCGAACCCGGGAGACGGCGAAGGCCCCGCCCTGGTGGGCGGGGCCTTCGCTTGGTGGTGGGGAAGGGGGGAGTTGAACCCCCACGCCCTTTCGGGCACACGGACCTGAACCGTGCGCGTCTGCCATTCCGCCACTTCCCCGTGGCTGTCACAACTTGACCGGGAGGAACCTCACGTTTCCCCCTAGACAGGATGCGACCACATATTACGCTGTGCGTGGCTGCACCCGCGAGCAGGTTACTGCCCGTGGCGCGTGGGGAAGATTAGCACGGCAACACCGGCCTCCTGACACGGGTCGGCAGCAGGCGGTCGTTGGCGCGCAACTTACGTGTGCGGCGGCCGGATACCATCATGTCCTCGGAACCCGAGGAGGAGCCGGTGAGCGTGCTACAACGCTTTGAGAAGCGCTTGGAAGGCCTGGTAGAGGGTGCCTTCGCCAAGGTCTTCAAGGGGGTCGTCCACCCTGTGGAGATCCTCAACGCCATGCAGCGGGAGGCAGAGGCGCACAAAGCGATCCTCGCCGGCGGGCGCACTCTCGTGCCCAACCGCTACGTGATCGATCTCTCGCCGTACGACCATAGCCGGCTCGCTCCATACGCGGCCGCGCTCGCCCAGGAGCTCGCCCAGTCGCAGGCCGAGTTCATCGGCGAGCAGGCTTGGACGGTCTACGGCGACGTGATCGTGGAGATCGAGCGCGGCGACGGGCTGGATACCGGTATGTTCCGGGTCACGGCCGAGGTCTACACCGGTGGCGAGGTCGCCCCGGTGCAGCAGCCGGCGTACGACGCGCCGGCCCCGCCGGCGTACCCGCCGTACGACCAGGCCGGCGGCGGCTACGGCCCGCCGCAGCAGCACGGTGGCGGTCGCAACGTGCGGCTCGTCTCGGGCGACGGCCGCACTTATCCGCTACAGATGGGCTCCACGGTGATCGGCCGTGGCGATCAGGCAAACCTGCGTCTGCCCGACGTGGGTATCTCCCGTCGCCATGCCCGGCTCGATTTCGACGGCGCCCAGGTGGTGCTGACCGATCTGGGGTCCACCAACGGGACGATGGTCAACGGCCAGCGCGTATCCGCCGTGGCCCTCAACCCAGGTGACATGATCCAGCTCGGAACGACCACCCTGACGTTCCGAGTGGACGGCTAGCCACCTTGCCTGAGTTCGTCCTTACTGTCGCCCGGTTCGGATTCCTCGTCCTACTGTGGATCTTTGTGTTCACGGTGGTCGGGGTCATCCGCCGGGACCTCTTCGCCGGGGCCAAGAGCAGTCGCCTCGTCGCCGCGCCACGGGGGGTAGGCGCGTCGGCGGGGCATGCTCGCCCGGCAAAGGTGAAGCGGGGCCGCGCCGCGCACCAGCTAGTGGTCACCGCCGGTCAGCTTGCCGGCACCCGGATCACGCTCGGTGAGGCTCCGATCACGATAGGACGGGCCGAAGATTCCACTCTCGTGATCACTGACGACTACGCGTCCGCCCGGCATGCCCGGCTCCTCCCGCGTAGCGGTCAGTGGATCATTGAAGACCTCGGCTCGACGAACGGGACTTACCTGGATCGCGCTAAGGTCACTGGACCAACCCCCGTGCCCCTCGGCGTGCCGATACGTATCGGCCGCACATCTCTTGAGTTACGGCCATGACTCTGACCTTGCGTTATGCGGCTCGCAGCGACCGCGGTCTGATCCGAGACGGAAACCAGGATTCCGTCTACGCCGGACCGCGGCTGCTTGCCGTTGCCGACGGCATGGGCGGCATGGCCGCCGGTGACGTCGCCAGCAACATCGTCATCGGCGCGATGGCCCCGCTCGACGAGGACGTTCCAGGCGATGCCCTGGTAGACGCCCTGCGCGGCGCGGTCGACACGGCCAATCAGCAGCTCCGCGACACCGTCGACGCCAACCCTCACCTGGAGGGCATGGGCACGACGCTGACGGCGGCGCTCTTCTCAGGCAGCAAGATAGGCATGGTCCACATCGGGGACTCGCGTGCCTACCTATTGCGCGATGGCGAGTTCGCGCAGATCACCAAAGACGACACATATGTGCAGATGCTGGTCGACGAGGGCCGGATCAGCCCCGAGGAGGCGAGCAGCCATCCACAGCGCTCGCTGCTCACCCGGGCGCTCGACGGCCGCGACATCGACCCTGAGTACAAGGTTCGCCAGGTGTTGCCCGGCGACCGGTACATGATCTGTAGCGACGGTCTGTCCGGTGTGGTCAGCGCGGAGACCATCGCGGACACGATGCGCGAGTTTCCTGACCCGCAGCAGTGCGTCGAGCGGCTGGTCCAGCTCGCGTTGCGCGGTGGTGGGCCCGACAACATCACCGTGGTGATCGCCGACGCGACCGACCAGGACATCGTCGAGGCCACTCCGATCGTGGGCGGCGCCGCCGCGGGCGATCGCGGGATGTCCACGGGGGGGGAAGAGTCGCCGCCCGCGTCGCGGGCGTCCGCCCTGCACGCCGCGCCGCGCCCGGCCGTGCCGGAGCCTGCCGGCTCCGACAACGGCGCTGGCAGGGAGGGCGACTCCGAAGAGCCGCGCCGCCACCCGGCACGCACCGCGCTGCTGCTGGCCAGCCTCCTCGCCGTCCTCGGTGGCGGGCTCGCGGTGGGCTGGACCTACACCCAGCGGCAGTACTACGTCGGCGCCACCGACGAGGGCCAGCTCGCGGTGTTCCAGGGTGTGCCTGGCCAGATCGCCGGCCTGCGGCTGTCCAGCGTGCACCAGACGAGCGAGATGCAGCTCGACGACCTCACCGCGGTCGCCCAGGAACGGGTGAAGCAGGGCATCCACGCCGATGACGAGCCCGACGCCGAGCGCAGGCTGGCCGAGCTCATCACCGACAGCCCGACAAACCCGAACCTCAAGCCGACCTGCCCGCCGAGTGCGTCGCCGAGCCCCGACGTGGGCACGGCGGCCACCACGCCAGCCGCGACAAGTGCTGCCGCCACGCCGAGCGTGCCGGCCGCTACCGGGTCGGCGACGCCGCTGGCCACGCCGACGTCTCCGGTCAGCCCGGCGCCGGCGAGCACGCCAGACGCCCAGCCCACCAACACGGAGTCGCCGGTCGACCCGGCCGGCTGCCGGTCGGTGGACTGAGCGGAGTGCGAAGGACTCCAAGGATCTTGTTGTGACCGCTCCAACCGCACCGGCCGCGTCGCCCGCCGTCACGGGGGAGATGCCGCGTATCCGGATGTCGAAGAGCCGGCGCAACGCCGAACTGGGGTTATTGATCTTCGCGATGGCGCTGATCACGGCGTACGCGGCCACCGTCGAGGCGACCATGCTCGACGCGGTCACCCCAGACTTCTGGATACCGGCCGCGCTGGTGTCCATGGTGTTCCTGGGCCTGCACATCGTGATCAGGTTCCTCGCGCCGTACGCCGACCCGGCCCTCGTGCCGGCGGTGGCGCTGATCAACGGGCTGGGCGTGGGGTTCCTGCGCCGGATCGACATGGCGCGCGCCGACGCCGCCGACCGCGCGAACTTCCCGATCTTCGCCGGTGACGGCGGCCGCCAACTGGCGTGGACGCTGCTCGCCGCGATCATGGCGGCCGGTCTGCTGATCATCGTGCGCGACCACCGGATCGTCTCCCGGTACGCGTACACGCTGGGCCTGGTCGGCATCGTGCTGGTCATGATCCCGGCGGTACTGCCGAGCAGGTACTCCGAGATCAACGGCGCCAAGCTGTGGATTCTGATCGGCGGGTTCTCGATCCAGCCGGGTGAGTTCGCCAAGCTCGCGCTGGTCTCGTTCTTCGCCTACTACCTCGTACGCAAGCGGGAAGTGCTGTCCCTGGCCAGCCGCCGTTTCCTCGGCATCGACTTTCCGCGCGGCCGCGACCTTGGGCCGGTCGTCGCGGTGTGGCTGCTCAGCCTCCTGGTGCTGGTCTTCGAGAAAGACCTCGGCACCGCCCTGCTCTACTTCGGCATGTTCGTGGTCATCCTCTACGTGGCCACCGAACGGGTGAGCTGGCTGATCATCGGTCTGCTGCTCTTCTTCGGCGGTGCCACGCTGGCGTACTCGCTGGGCGCGAGCGTCGGTGGCCCGTTCGCCAACTTCTACGACCGGGTGCAGATCTGGCAGGACCCGTTCGCCGACCCGTACGACGCCGGATTCCAGCCGGTGCAGTCGCTGCTGGGCCTCGGCACCGGTGGGCTCTTCGGCGCCGGACCGGGTGGCGGGCAGCCCACGAAGGTGCCAGACGTCGAAGACGACTTCATCTTCGCCGGTCTGGGCGAGGAGATCGGCCTGTTCGGGCTGTCCGCGTTCCTCGTCCTGTACCTGCTGATCGTCGAGCGTGGCCTGCGTGCGGGCATCGCGGTGCGCGACTCGTTCGGCAAGCTGCTGGCCGGCGGTCTCGCGTTCACGCTGGGCTTGCAGGTGTTCGTCATCGTGGGTGGCGTGAGCGGTCTCATCCCACTCACCGGCCAGACCACCCCGTTCCTGTCGGCGGGTGGCTCGTCGTTGATGGCGAACTGGCTGATCATCGCGATGCTGCTCCGGATCTCCGACGCCGCGGGGCGCCCGATGACCGGTAGCGCGTCGGCGCAGGGTGACGGCCCTGCTGGGCCACCGGTCAAACTGCACGGCGCCCCGACGGAGGTGATCAGGTCATGAACGGTCCACTGCGTCGGGCCGGCGTGGTCGTGATGATCCTCTTTGGCCTCCTTTTCGCCAACCTCAACTGGGTGCAGGGCTACAAAGCCGACGAGTACCGCAACAGCGACTTCAACGCTCGTGTCCAGGTGGCCGAGTACGAGCGGGCGCGCGGCGTCATCGAGGTGGGTGGCCGGGCGCTCGCTGAGAGCAAGCTCACCACCGGCGAGCTGAAGTACCTGCGGACGTACCCGTTCAAGTCCCAGTTCGCGCACGTCCTCGGGTACAAGCCCGTCAACCTCGCGGCCACCGGCATCGAGAAGGCGGAGAACGAGTTTCTCGCCGGCACCAGCGACCGGCTCTTCGGCGACCGGTTCCGCGACATGTTCACCGGCGAGGAGACCGCCGGCGGCAACGTGGTGCTGAGCCTCTCGCTGCGCGCCCAGGATGCCGCGATCAAGGGCCTGGCCGGCAACGACGTGGACTCCACCCGGGGCGCCGCGGTCGCCATCAACCCGAAGACCGGCGCGGTGCAGGCGTTCGCCTCGATGCCGAGCTTCGACCCGAACCCGCTGGTCAGCCACGACACGAACGCCGCCGAGGCCGCGTACAACCAGCTGGAGAAGGCGAAGGACGGCCCGCTCAAGAACCGCGTGGTGGGCGAGGTGCTACCGCCCGGCTCGACGTTCAAGGTGATCGACGCGGCGGCCGCCCTGGAAAGTGGCATCACGCCGCAGACCAACATCCCGGCCGGCCCCACCTACACCGCACCCACGTCGGGCACGCCGATCCGCAACGCGGCCGCCTCGATCTGCCCCGAATCCCAGGTCACGCTGGCCGAGGCGCTCAGGGAGTCGTGCAACACCGGCTTCGCGCAGCTCGCGGTCGAGCTCGGCGCCGCGAAGATCAAGGAGAAGGCGCGCGCGTTCGGGTTCGAAGACGAGAGCCTGACTGTGGGCAATTTGGACGGTTCGGGCCTGCCCGTTGCGGCCAGCCGCACCGGCACCATCCAGAACCCCGACGGCGGCGACGACCCCGCGGCGCTCGCGCAGTCCGGCATCGGCCAGAACAACGTGCGGATGACGCCGCTGCAGGGTGCGATGATTGCCGCCACGGTGGCCAACGGCGGCGAGCGCATGCGGCCGTACCTGGTGCAGCAGCTGCTCGGCCCCGACCGCCGCACGATCAGCACCGCGTCGCCCAAGAAGATCAATAACCCGATCTCGGCTACGGTCGCCGGCCAGCTGCAAGACATGATGGTCAGCGTGGTCGAAGGCGGCACCGGCAGGAACGCGCGGATCAACGGGTACACCGTCGGCGGCAAGACCGGCACGGCCCAAGACGGCAACGACCCGAACGACCACGGCTGGTTCATCGGGTTCGTCCTCAAGGACGGTGAACCGATCTCCGCCGTCTGCGTACTTCTGGAGCGTGGAGCAGCCGGCGGCAGCGCCGAGGCGGCGAAGATCGGCGGCGACATCATGGAGGCCGTGATCGCCGACGGGGGTGGCAACTGATGCTCAGCCCCGGAGTCATGCTCGGCGGCCGGTACCGGCTGGACGAACGCATCGCCAGCGGCGGCATGGGCGACGTGTGGCGCGGCACCGACGAAGTTCTCGGCCGCACCGTCGCCGTGAAGATCCTGCTCCCCGCCCTGTTGGAGGAGCCCGGGTTCGCCGAGCGATTCCGTGGCGAGGCCCGCACGATGGCGACCATCAACCATCCGGGCGTCGTAGACGTGTACGACTATGGCAGCGACCAGCAGATCGCTTTCCTGGTCATGGAGTACGTCGAGGGAGACGCCCTGTCGCGCACCCTGAGCCGGGTGGGCCGGCTCACGCCGGCCCGGACGATGGCACTCCTCGCCCAGGCCGCCGACGCGCTGCAGGCCGCGCACGAGAAGGGCATCGTCCACCGCGACGTCAAGCCCGGCAACCTCCTGGTACGCCCGAACGGCACGCTGGTCCTCACCGACTTCGGCATCGCCCGGTCGGCCATGGTGGGGCAGCTCACCGCCGCCGGCTCCGTGCTGGGCACGGCGTCGTACATCTCGCCCGAGCAGGCGGCCGGCGCGACCGCCACGCCCGCTTCCGACGTGTACGCCCTCGGCGTGGTCGCCTACCAGTGCCTGTCCGGCCACCGGCCGTTCGAAGGTGACAACCCTCTCGAGACCGCGGGGCGCCCCGACCGCGATCCGCCCCCCCCGCTGCCTGCCGACACCCCGCCGGCGGTGCGCGCGATCGCCGACCGGTCGATGGCGAAGGACCCCGCTGCCCGGTGGCCCAGCGCCGCGACCCTCGCGGCGGTGGCCCGGCAGGCGGCAGCCACCCTGGGCGCGCCGCCGCCCGCCCGTCCGGCGGCCGCCGCGGCCCACCCTGCGTCGCCGGCGCCCATGTCGGCACCCGTTCCCGCTCCGGCGCCGCCCACCGCTCCTCAGAACGCACGTCCCGCCCCGCCGTACCCGCCACCACCTGCCCCACACAGTCCGGTCGCGGCGCCGGTCCGGTCCCCGCACGCCGTTCCCCATGCCCAGCCGGGATTCCCGAGGGGCGCCGCCTCCGTGCCGCCGGCGACCCGCCCGGGTCCGGCACCGGCACCGGCCCGCCCACCGGTGCAGCCGTACGGATACCCGCAGGCCCAGCCCGAGCCCGAAGAAGGTTCCGCCAACCGGCAGATACTCATCGTGCTCGCCGTCGTACTTGGAGTGCTCGTACTTCTTTGCGCCGGCCTGATTTCCTACTTGGTGAGACAAAGCGGCAACAACACCGCGAGTCCGATTCCAACCGGGTTGCAGATCTCGGTCAGTCGCGACGTGTCGGTGGAACGGGCCGTACCGTCGGTTGGGGCAGACTCGGCATTCCGGTGGAGTGGCGACGTGGTCCGGCAGGCCGACGACCAGACGAGCGAAGGACGACAGACGAGATGACTGCGCAGGCCCGCCTGCTCGGTGGCAGGTATCAGGTCGGCGAGCTGCTCGGCTACGGAGGTATGGCCGAGGTACACCGCGGTCGTGACCTGCGACTCGGCCGCGACGTTGCGATCAAGATGTTGCGCACCGACCTCGCCCGCGACAGGACCTTCCAGGAGCGCTTTCGCCGCGAGGCGCAAAACTCCGCGTCGCTGAACCACCCGGCCATCGTCGCGGTCTACGACACCGGCGAGGAGATCGCGCCGACCGGTGAAACGCTGCCGTTCATCGTCATGGAGTTCGTCAACGGGAAGACGCTCAAGGAGGTGCTCGCCGCCGAGGGTCGGCTGATGCCGCGGCGCGCCCTGGAGATCACGGCGGACATCTGCGCGGCGCTGGAGTTCAGCCACCGGCACGGCATCATCCACCGGGACATCAAGCCCGGCAACGTGATGATGACCCAGAACGGCCAGGTCAAGGTCATGGACTTCGGCATCGCCCGGGCCCTGGCCAGCGGCGCCACCACGATGACGCAGACCAGTGCCGTGATCGGCACCGCGCAATACCTGTCGCCGGAGCAGGCCCGCGGCGAAGCCGTCGATGCGCGATCGGACGTGTACGCGGGCGGCTGTGTCCTCTTCGAGCTGCTCTGCGGTCACCCGCCATTCGTCGGCGACAGCCCGGTCAGCGTGGCCTACCAGCACGTGCGGGAAGACCCGCGGGCACCGAGCGAGATCAACCCGGATGTCAACCCCGACGTCGACGCGATCGTGCTGAAGGCGCTCGCGAAGAACCCTCTGAACCGGTACCAGAGCGCCCAGGAGATGCGCGCCGACCTGCTGCGCGCGGCCGCCGGCCGTCCGGTGATGGCGACGCCCGTGCTCCGCGAGGCCGAGACGGTAGCGATGATGGGCGCCGGCGCGTCCACCCGGCAGATCAACGCCGTCGGTAGCCGGCCGACCGTGGCCCGGGTCGGTGACCCGCGCCGCCGCAAGGCCTCCGCCTGGGTGATCGCGGCCCTGACCGCCCTCGGCGTGCTGGCCGTGGTCGCGCTGGTGGCAGGCCTGATCCTCTCCAACCAGGGCAACGAGGTCACGCAGGTCCAAGTGCCAGACGTCACCAACCGCAATCTGGCCATCGCTCAGAATGACATCAAGAACGCCAACCTGGTACCCGTGGTGGGCGATCAGATCTTCAACGACGAATGCACCAAGGGGCAGGTGGCCAAGCAGACCCCGGCGGGTGGCCAGAGGATCGACCGCAACTCTGACGTGCTCCTTCAGGTCTGCGGCGGCCCCGAGCCGGTCAAGATCCCGACCAACCTGGTTGGCGGCACCTTCGAGTTCGCTGAGGCACGGCTCAAGGAGCTCGGTCTCGACGTCAAGAAGGAAGAGATCGACGGCGAACAGCCCAAAGACACCGTCATCTCGCTCGATCCCGCGGAAGGCACCGAGGTCGCCAAGGATTCGATCGTTACGGTCAAGGTCTCCAAGGCCAACATCCGGCAGATCCCGAACGTGGTCGGCAAGAGCGAAGAGGTCGCCCGCGACCAGCTCGACGCCGCCGGCTTCAACGTCGAGGTCGAAGAGGGTGCTCTGGTCGATCCGGAAGACGCCGGCCAGGTTACCGATCAGAGCAAGACCGGTAAGGGCAAGGTCAACGAGACCATCACCATCACGGTGACTCAGCCGCGCGAAAACAACTCCCCGAGCCCGTCCGCGAGCCCGTCGCCCTCCGCGACCCCCACCCCGGAAGACGGCTGACGCACCCCACTCCCCGCCCGTACGCTTGGGTGGGAAGGAGGTTGGCTCGTGACGACGATCCACGTACCCGATTCCGGCGTCAACCTTACGGTCGAAGACCTCGAACGCCTGCCGAAGGTCGAAGGCTATGAGTACGAGCTCGATGAAGGGCGCCTAAGGATCATGGCTGCTGCGGCGATGCGTAGCTGGCACGGTGAAATGGCGCTTCGAGTAGCCAACTGGTTCCGGGCGAAGGGGCAGCCGGCCTTCCCTGAGGGCGGCGTCGTGCTCAAAGACGGCACCACGCGTACCCCCGACGTCTGCGTGTTCTGGTCGCGTCCCGAGTCATCCGACAAGGCGTACTACCCCGCGCACTCGTACGCCGCGCTGATCGAGATCGTCTCACCCGATTCGGCCGACGCCGACCGGTTCGAGAAGCCCCGCCTGTACGCAGCGGCGGGCGTGCCGACGTACTGGCTGGTGGAGCCCCACCCCGAGGACAAGTGGGACGCGATGGTGCAGATCTTCCAGCTTGGCACCGCCGGCTACACCGTCACTCGCACCGTGCCGATGTCCGAGCTGGAACGCGAGCACTGAGCGCCGCCTATCCGGCGTTGTGGCGATTACGAGGTGGCGAAGGCGGAGCGGCGGCGGTGTTCGACCTCTGCGGCCAGCGCCGGCGCGCGGTCGAGCGCCTCGGGCATCCCGCACGCCGCCAGCCAGTTGGCCAGCATGATGTGGCCACCCTCGGTCAGCACCGACTCAGGGTGGAACTGCACGCCCTCGATCGGCAGCTCACGATGCCGCATGGCCATGACCACGCCGGACTCGGTGCGGCCGGTCACCTCGATCTCCTGCGGGAGGGTCGACTCGACGACGGCCAGTGAGTGGTAGCGCGTGGCGGTGAACGGGTCGGGCAGGCCGGCCAGTACGCCCTCGCCCTTGTGGTGCACGTCGGACGTCTTGCCGTGCAGCAGCTCGGGCGCACGCGTGACGGTGGCGCCGAACGCCGCGCCGAATGCCTGGTGACCGAGGCACACGCCGAAGATGGGCAGCTTGCCGCCGTACTCCTTGATCACATCTATGCAGATGCCGGCGCGTTCTGGGGTACCCGGGCCGGGGGAGAGCAGGACACCCGCGGCGCCGGAGCGGCCGACGGCGGCCAGGTCGATCTCGTCGTTGCGCCGTACGTCGCAGTCGACGCCGAGCTGGCCCAGGTACTGCACCAGGTTGAAGACGAACGAGTCGTAGTTGTCGATCACCAGGACGCGCATGCCATCACCTGTTCGGCGTTGTGGTCGGTTCGGGGTTGTTTTCGTCTGTTTCGTACGGGATTTCATGCTCGTCACCAGGTGTGGCCGACGGGTCGGCGCCCGGGCCCTCAGGCGCGAAGCCAGGATCACCGGAATCCTGCTCGACCTGCACGTCGTCGAACGGCAGCAGCGGCTCCGCCCAGGGGAAGACCACGTACCACATCAGCGCACCGATCGCGCTGATCAGTACCAGCGACGTGACCAGCTTGTACTGCCATCTGCGAAACGGCAAATGGCGCCAAATCCACGCGTACATGGCCGGCCCTAGCCGAGCTCCGCCGGGCGGCCCTCGGAGCGGGCCTGCTCGCGGCTCAGCTGCGCGTGGATGATCAGCCGCTGGTAGTTGTCGAACTTCGGATTGCACGTGGTCAGCGTCAGCATCGCCGTGGTGGGCTTCACGCCGGGCCTGCCCGGCACGGGCGCGACCACTTCGATCGCGCTCGGCTTGACGATGTGGCTACGGGTGACCTTGTAGACGAACCACTCTTTCTTCGTCTCGACCACGATCGCGTCGCCGACCTTGAGCTCGTCCAGGCGCCAGAAGGTGGCCCTGTTTCGGTGCCCGGCGACCGAGAAGTTGCCGATCTGGCCGGGGTCGGCGCTGTTGGGGTAGTGGCCCGGCGCGTACCGGATGGCCTTCTGCGTGACGCCCTCGACCACCACCCACTGCTTGTCGAGCTTGGGGATGTAGAGCCGGGCGATGCCGGTGGGCGGCCCGAGGCCGGGGGACGCGGACGGGCTGGGGCCGACGACCGGAGCGCCCTCGGGCTGGTCCCAGTCTTGCGCGAGCTGCTGGTCGAGGTCGTTCTGGTGGTCGCCGATGACCGCGGTGGTGCCCCAGACCTCGTAGGCGGCGAACAGCAGCACGATCACACCGAAGGTGATCATGACCTCGCCGAGGCCGCGGACGCCGGTGCGGATGCGCGAGCCGACCGTCGGCCGCGTGAGCTCGGAATAGACGCTCTTGTAGCCCTCGTCGGTCTGCTCTGGGCGCAGCTTGACGATCCGCTCACCCCGCCGGGGCTTGGGCGGCTCCGCGGGGGTGCCGTCGCCCGCCGGCGGCTCGTCGGGCCGGGGCGGCGCCGGCGGTACCGCACCCAGCAGGCCCGTGGTCTCCGGATCGAGGCTGCTCACGGCGGGTATCAGGGCGGTGGCCGCGGCGTCGGGTGCGGGCTGGAACGACACGGTGACCGTGGGGGCGGGCGGCGGCGAAGTCGGTGCCGGAGTCGGCTGCGCGACCGCCGGACGCGGGCTCGGCCGGGGCGTGGGCCGCTCGGCCGTGGGAGTGGGTGCCGCCGCCGGTGGGCCGGGTATCACCGGCAGCCCGGCGGTCGGCCCTGGGATGACGGGCGGCGGCTCGTCGTTGACCCGTGGGAGGTAGGCGGTCTCGTCGTCGCCGTCGGGTGCGCGATGGCGGCTCATTCGGGCACCTCGATGGAGTTGAGCGCGCTCGAACCGTCGTAAGCCGGCACGGTCACGCTCCCTTCAACGGTCTCCCGGTAGCCCAACCCGAAGTGGGCGACGGCATCCCGGAAGAGTCGCACACCCTCCGAGGTGGCGAGTGCCTGTTGGAGCGCCGTCGGGTTGCCGATGGCTGTGATCTTGAACGGTGGTGAGTACACCCGCCCGTGCAGCAGCAGC
The DNA here is from genome assembly GCF_026130045.1 of Micromonospora sp. CPCC 205371. GTDB lineage: Bacteria > Actinomycetota > Actinomycetes > Mycobacteriales > Micromonosporaceae > Phytohabitans. The sequence continues at coordinate 280,985 of NZ_JAIBNX010000001.1, read as the reverse complement.
GTGTTCCCGACGCAGCGTACCGCGCTCGTGGAGATCACCCGTACGTCCATGATCGACATGGCTTCGGCTCCGCCGGCCCACAGTGCGTTGACCACGGCCTGCACGTCGCTCTGGTGTACAACGAGGTCGTCGTTGCTGGGGTTGCCCGGACGGTTCGTGTCGCCAAGCCGAGGCGCGTCGTCCAGTTGCACGGTCAGCCCGGGGCCACGCAGCGCGGTGAAGCCGGCGGCCTGCCGGCTCTTGTCGCCCCTGCTCTGCTGCTCGGCGATCGGCTCGTCGGACCCGGCCAGTACGTCGGTCTCCGCCTCGACCTGCGCGAGCAGGGCCGCTCGCCGCCTGTCGCTCGCGTCGACGCGCTCGCGCCGATCTTCGATGAGCTGGGCGAGCTGTGGGCGGCGGTCTTCGCGCAGCGCCGTGCCGTCGGCGGTGGTCGCGCTGGTGGTGAATAGCAGGCCGGCCGCGACGGCGATCAACGGAACAACCACCGACCACCCCGAACGCGGACGCACCGACCGTCGGGGCAGCAAACCGGCAATAGCCCGACGAAGCGCCTCGCGCCAGGACGTGGCGCCGGACGTGTATTCCACCGAGTCTCCCGTGCCCCCCTCGTGCTGCGCGCGTCGGCTTGACTACTCTAGCTGTTGTTGCGATCCTCGCCCGACCTGACGGTCTCCGACGGACCTGACGGCCAAGGCGTAGCGGCGCTAGTCTATGGACACGAGTTCTGACAGGAGAAAGCGTCGTGCCTAAGTCTCAGGTCCGCAAGAAGAAGGTCTACACGCCCCCCGCCGACGTCCGGCCCGCCGGCACCCAGGCGGCGAAGAAGCCGAGCCCGATCTGGCTGCCTATCACGGCCGTTGGCCTGATCGGCGCTGGCATCGCGTGGCTGGTCGTGTACTACCTGTCCGAGACCGCCTACCCGGTCGGTTCCTGGGGATACTGGAACCTCGCGGTCGGCTTCGGCGCGATGGTCACCTCGCTGGTCCTGCTCTCCCGCTGGCGATAGGGCAGGCTCCCCCCACACGTAGAAGGGGGGGGGGGGTGGGGGCGCCCGCTCCGCGCCGCTCCGGGGAGCGCGGAGGGGTGCCGG
>NZ_JAIBNX010000001.1:245423-279885 GCF_026130045.1 Micromonospora sp. CPCC 205371 | reverse complement strand
GGGCACTCGGTGCCCCGGCCCTTCGTTGCTCAGGTCAGAACGACGGCTTGCGGCACGGCACCGGCTTGCCGTTGACCACGACCACGCTCCCCGGCGTGCACGCGACCGGCGGATTGACCGCGAATCGCAGCTCCGCCGGCAGGCTCCGGCCACCCGCGGCGTCGACCGCCCAGATCCGGACGATGTGACCCCTGGTGGCGTTCAGCCCGTTGAGCACCAGCGACGTGGCATCACCGCCCGGTGCGACGTTCGTCCGGTTCGGGCTTCCGTCGACCGATACCTCGTAATGGTCGACCGCGGTGCCGGAAGCCGGCCGGTTCCACGTCACCGTCGCTGACGTGTTGCCGGCGGCCCATTCGGCGGTCACGTTGCGCGGCGCCGAGGGGGCGGCCACGCACTGGTACAGCCGGACGTCGTCGACGAGCCACTCCCGGTCCAGCGACGCGCGGGTGAGCCGGAACCGGAACAGGACTTCCTGCCCGGCGAGGCTGCTCACGTCGTACGACGCGGTGACATAGCCGCGCGTCGAGGCGCCGCTGGGAACCGGCGTGCTGGGGTCGGCGGGCAGCGCCACCCAGCCGTCGCCGGCGTTGTACTCGATCGCGAACCCACCCGTGGTCGTGTTGTACGTCGGCACGCTGTAATGCAGAGCGAAGTGCGTCTCACCCGCCGGAATCGCGACGGGCGCCGCCATCGTGGCGGAACCGGTCGCACCGGGTGCGGCCGCCCTCGGCATCCAGCCGTACATCGCCCGCCGGCCCGAGTGCGCCAGGCTCACGGGCACGTCACCGGACGGGATGACCTGCCAGTACGCCCGGTCGAAGGTCCAGCCGCCGGTGCGCTCCATGTCGTCCTGGTACAGCCGGACAGCGGGCTGCTGGCCGGCGACGTTGCACCGGTCGACCACCGCCGACGACGGGACGGCCGGCTGGGCGAACATCGCGGTCGCGGTCACCGCGTTGTCGACCTGGGTGCAGTCGGCACGCGTGATCCCAAACCGGCCGACGAGCTGCCGGCAGGCGCTCTGCATGGCCGCGCCAAGGTCGGCGAAGCCGGAGCCCGAGGTGACGAGGTGCATCACCCGGTACCAGAGCTGCGCCGACTTGGCGAGCCCGATGCCCGTGACGGTGCTGCCGTTGAGCGAGCCGCCATCGGCGATGAGCTGGGCCGCCTTGTTGACCACGCCGGAGTTGAAGTGCACGCCGCCGTTGTCGCCGAAGGCGGTGTAGTAGTTGGGGCCGCCAACGTACGAAGGATCACCGAACAAGCCGGGGTTGGCCATGTCGCGGATCGCGCCAATGCTGGCCTCTTCGCCGATCCGCCAGCGCGGCCCGTCGGTGCCGTGGGCCAGGTCAATGAACTCGCCGAAGATGTCCGAGAACGCCTCGTTGATCGCGCCGGACTGGAACGCGTAGAAGAGGTTCGAGGTGTGCTCGGTGACGCCGTGGGTGTACTCGTGGGCCAGGATGTCGTCGGTGACGAGGCCCGCGCCGAACGTCAGCTGAGCGCCGTCCCAGAACGCGTTCGGGTACGGGCACTCCTCCGTGGTGTGGCAGGCGCGGACCGTGGCCCGGACCTGCATGCCCTTGCCGTCGATCGAGTCCCGCCCGAACTGGCTGGCGAAGTAGTCGTACGTCTGCCCCATGAAGGTGTACGCGGCGTTGACGTCGGCGACCGACGAGGCGGCGCCGGTCTCGGTGCGGGAGATGGCCGGTCCGGCAGGGTCGGCGCTGCACCAGTAGTTGCCGACCTCGTTCAGGTCGACCCGGGTGTTGTTGAGGTCGCAGACGACGCGGTTGCGGGCGTGCCGGTGCTCGGAGATGACCAGCACGGACTTGTTGTCGGTGGCGTCCACAAGAGCGGAGGCGATGCCGTGGCCGTCGTTGCCACCGGTGGCGTGCACCTCGACCCACCAGGTCGGCCGCAGCTCGGCCGGACCCTGACCGCCCACCACGCGCGGGTCGTACAGCCAGAGCTTCGCCTCGCCAGCGGTGAGCGTGCCGGCGTCGGCGCCGAGGTCCTTGGCGACGGCCTCGACGGCGGTGCGCTGGGCGACCGCCGCGGTGGTGCGGGCCGACGTGCCGACGGGCGCGCCGATCGCGGTCTCCGCGGTGGCACCGAGGATGCCGCCCGAGCGGTTCAGGGTGACGATCAGCTCGCCGCCGATCACGGGCACGCCACCCGCGTACTGGCCGAACCGCACGACGGTGTCGCCACCGGACAGGGTGGCCGTACCCGTCCGCTTGGTGCTGGTCGTCGATTCGATGCCGAAGGCAGGGCCGTACCGATTGACGAAAGCGCTGGCAGTGGTCTCGGCGTTGGCGCCGGCCGGTACGCCGAGCGGCAGCTTCAACGGCTCCCCAGGGGGCGCGGTCAGCGTGCGTACCCGGCCGTCGACCACCCGCACCGCGGGCTGCTTGCCGCCACTTCGCCGCAGCTCCTGGAGCGCGGCGGCGGACGTGAGCCGGCCGCCGGTCTTGGCCTGGCCCGGGCCGGGTGTCGGATCGCCCGGCGCCGCCGCGCCTGCCGCTGCGGCCCCGTCCGGGCCGGCGGCGGATCCGGCGCCGACGAACCGTGCTTGCGAGCCGTCTGAGTCGTTGGACGCGACGATGACCGCGGCGCCGACGATGGCAGCGAGTGCAAGGCAGGCGCCAGCACCGGCCGCGCGTACGCGTGGTCGCAAAGAATTCCTCCCCGTATTGAAGTCGGCGCGAGTCTAGAGAGACGCATCACGGCCGCGCCATCCCCTGCTTGTCCTAAGGTCAGGGAGGAAGCCCACGTTACTGGCCGGTAACCTTGTGGGTAGTCTGGGAGCACCGGAACGTGGATCAGGAGGCCAGGGGTACATGGGCACTGTCCAGATCGTGACAACGGTGTTGGCTGCCGCCATCACGCTCGTGGCCGTCGCGCTGGCTGTACGCGCGGTTCGCACGATGCTCTCGGTGATCCGGCTGGGGCAGCCCGATCCGGAGCGTTTTGGCGACAAGGGGTTGCGGACCAAGCGGATGCTGACCGAGACGGTCGGCCACACCCGGATGCTCAAGTGGAGCGTCGTGGGTGCCGCGCACTGGTTCGTGATGGTCGCCTTCGTCGTCCTGTCGCTGCTCGTGCTGGAGGCCTACTTCGAGGTCGTCGACGCGCACGCCGGGCTGCCGATCATCGGCGGATGGGCGCTCTTCGGCCTGGCCACCGAGCTGATCGGGGTGTTCGGCCTGCTCGGCATCCTCGTGCTGATCGCGATCCGGCTGCGCAACCGGCCCGGTAAGGCGCGCGGCCTGTCCCGGTTCACCGGCTCCACGATGTGGCAGGGCTACTTCGTCGAGTTCGTCATCGTCGCGGTGCTGATCTGCGGGTTCCTGATCCGCGGATTCAAGTACGCGACCGGGCATGGCGAGTGGCCGGTATGGGCCGCACCGATCTCGCACGCTCTTGGCGAGATCCTTCCGGCCTCGGACGCGGCGCTCAGCATCACCGCACTCATAAAGATCATCATCTCGATGACCTGGCTGATCACGATCGCGCTCAACGTGACCATGGGCGTGGCGTGGCACCGATTCGCCGCGTTCTTCAACATCTTCTTCAAGCGCGACCCGGCTCGCCCGGATGGGTCCGGCCTCGGTCCGCTGCGCCCGATGATGTCGGGTGGCAAGCCGCTGGATTTCGAGGAGGCCGACCCGGACAAGGACCAGTTCGGCGTGGCGGCCGTCGAGCAGTTCACCTGGAAGGGCCTGCTCGACTTCACCACCTGTACCGAGTGCGGCCGCTGCCAGTCGCAGTGCCCGGCCTGGAACACCGGCAAGCCGCTCTCCCCGAAACTGCTCGTGCTCTCCCTGCGCGACCACGCGTACGCCAAGGCGCCGTACCTCCTGGCAGGAGACGATCACAGCAACGTCGACGCCCTCGCGCTGGCTGAAGGTCAGAAACCGCTCGTAGGCGGCGCCGACGAGGGCGGCGTGATCGACCCGGACGTGCTGTGGTCCTGCACCACCTGTGGCGCCTGCGTCGAGCAGTGCCCGGTCGACATCGAGCACGTCGACCACATCGTCGACATGCGCCGGTACCAGGTGCTCATCGAGTCGTCGTTCCCGTCCGAGGCCGGCGTGATGCTGCGCAACCTGGAGAACAAGGGCAACCCGTGGGGCGCCCCGCAGAACACCCGCGAAGACTGGACCAAGGGCCTCGACTTCGAGGTCCCCCGGGTCGGCGAGGTCGACGACTTCGAGTACCTCTTCTGGGTCGGTTGCGCCGGCGCTTTCGAAGACCGGGCCAAGAAGACGACCCGCGCGGTGGCGACGCTGCTGCACCAGGCCGGCGTCAACTTCGCGATCCTCGGCGAGGGCGAGACCTGCTCCGGCGACCCCGCCCGCCGCATCGGCAACGAGTTCGTCTTCCAGATGCTCGCCCAGCAGAACGTGGAGACGCTCAACGAGGCGGGCGTGAAGAAGATCGTCGCGTCCTGCCCGCACTGCTTCAACACGCTCGGCAACGAGTACCCGCAGCTCGGCGGTAAGTACGAGGTCGTGCACCACACGCAACTGCTCGCTCACCTCGTGTCGAGCGGCAAGCTCACGCCGGTGCAGCCGGTCGACGGCGGCATCACCTACCACGACCCGTGCTACCTGGGCCGGCACAACCGGGTCTTCACCCCGCCCCGCGAGATCCTCCAGCAGGCCGGTACGGCAAACTCGCTCACCGAGATGCCGCGCAACAGCGAGCGGTCGTTCTGCTGCGGCGCCGGTGGCGCCCGCATGTGGATGGAGGAGCGGATCGGCAAGCGCATCAACGTCGAGCGCGTCGAGGAGGCCCTGTCGACGGGCGCCAAGACGATCGCCGTCGGCTGCCCGTTCTGCTACACGATGATCGGCGACGGCGTCACCGGCAAGGGCGCCGCTGAGCAGGTCGAGGTCGTCGACGTGGCGACCGTGCTGCTCCGCTCCGTACAGAAGCAGGGCTGACCGCCGGTGATCGGCTGGGCCAAGGCGTTCCTCGCCGAGCCATGGCCCGCTTTGACGCTGTTCTTCCTTGCGACCGCCTCGGTGGCGCTGTTCCGGCCGCTCTCCCGAAAGCTGGGCTGGCATGCGCTGCCCACCCTCGGCGCCCTGCTCGGCCTGGCGGCGATCGCGACGCTCACCCTCCCACCGCCCCCCAACGCGGCCGAATCACAGAGCCTCGCCGCGTGCGGCCGAGCCCTGGCCGACCTCGACGACTTCGCACGCGCCCTGGTCGCCACCAACGACCGCGGCGAACGCGTCGGCAACGTGCTGATGTTCATGCCGTTCACGTTCTTCGCCACCCTCGCCAGCCGCCGCGCCGGGCTGGTCGCCCTCGTGGGAGTCCTGCTCCCGGTAGCCATCGAGGTCACACAGTCGCTGCTGGATCTGGGCCGCGACTGCGCCGCGCGCGACTGGGCCAACAACGCGATCGGCGCGCTGCTCGGCGTCGCCTTCGCGGTGGTGATGCTGCGGCTGGTCAAGGCGGGTCGCGTGGGACAATGACCGCCGAGGTGAATCGATCATCGACGGCCTTTTACTGACGACGCTCCTGCCGCTGGTCGGCTTCGTGGCACTCACCGCCGGCAACGCGTTCTTCGTCGCGGCCGAGTTCGCGCTGGTCACCGTCGACCGGGCCGAGATCGACAAGCGCGCGGACGGGGGTGACCGGCAGGCCCGCGCCGTCCGCAAGGCTCTGCGCGAGCTGTCGTTCCAGCTCTCTGGCGCGCAGCTCGGCATCACGATCACCGCGCTGCTCACTGGGTACCTCGCGGAGCCGGCCCTGGCGAAGCTGTTCGGCCCGGTGATCCGCCCGCTGGCCGGCGACGCCACCGACAATGTCACGCCCGTCTTGGCGCTTGTCCTCGCCACGCTCCTGTCGATGCTCTTCGGCGAGTTGGTGCCCAAGAACGCCGCTCTCGCCCGCCCGATGCCGGTGGCGCTGTCCACCGCGGCACCCATGCGCACGTTCTCCATAATGTTCGGCTGGCTGATCCACGCGCTGAACGGCTCGGCGAACTGGCTGGTTCGCCGCCTCGGCGTCGAGCCCCAGGAGGAGCTGGCGAGCGCCCGGTCGCCGGAGGAACTGGGTCTGCTCGCCGCGATCTCGGCGCGAGCCGGCGCGCTGCCCGCCGACACGGCGATGCTGCTGCGGCGCACGATCCGGTTCGGTGAGAAGCGGGCAGCCGAGGCGATGACGCCCCGCGTCGACGTGGTCGCGCTGAAGGCGGACGCCATGGTTGCCGAGCTGATCGCGGCTGCCCAGGAGACCGGCCACACCCGCTTCCCCGTGTACGAGGACACGCTCGACCTGGTCACCGGCGTTGCCGGGGTGCCGGACGCGCTGGGCGTACCCCCGATCAGAAGGTCGACCACGACGGTGGCCGCGGTGGCGCGCGAGCCGGTCTACGTGCCGGAGAGCCTCGACCTCGACAGCGTGCTCGCGGCCCTGCGCGCGGCGGACGCCGACCTGGCGATCGTGGTCGACGAGTACGGCGGCACCGACGGCGTCGTGACCCTGGAAGACCTTGTGGAGGAGCTGGTCGGCGAGATCGCCGACGAGTTCGACCCGGACTTCGTCGAAGACACCGGCCCGGTGGAGCTGACCGCGCCCGGTGGCCAGCAGAGCTTCCTGGTCGGCGGCGTCCTGCGCGAGGACGAGTTGCAGGAGCAGACCGGCTTCCGGATTCCCGAGGGCCCGTACGAGACGCTGGCCGGCTTCCTGATGGCGCGCCTCGGCCACATCCCGGTCGTGGGCGAGACCGTCAAGGAGAACGGCTGGGAGTTCACGGTCGTCGAGATGGACCGGCACCGCATCGAGCAGGTCCGGGTGGTGGCCGCCGATGAGTAGCTTGGTCGTCACGGTCCTCCTGCTGCTGGGCAACGCGTTCTTCGTCGGCAGCGAGTTCGCCCTGATCGCGTCCCGGCGCACCGTCATCGAACCGCTCGCGGAGACGTCGCAGCGGGCGCGCTGGGCGCTGTCGGCGATGAACCAGATCCCGCTGATGATCGCCGGCGCCCAGCTGGGGATCACGGTGTGCGCGCTGCTGCTCGGCGCGATCTCCGAGCCCGCGCTCGCGCACTTCCTGGAAGGCCCCTTCCACGCGCTCGGCATCCCCGACCGCGCGTTGCATCCGGTGGCGTTCGTGCTGGCGCTTGGCGTGGTGGTGTTCCTGCACACGGTCATCGGCGAGATGGTGCCGAAGAACATCACGCTCGCGGGTCCTGAGGTGTCCGCGCTGTGGCTCGGCCCGGCGATGCTGGCGTTCTGCCTTGCGACCAAGCCGTTGCTGGTGGCCATGCGCTGGGCCTCCGGGATGGTGCTGCGGATCTGGCGGGTCGAGGCGACCGACGCGGTGAAGACGGTGTTCACCGCCGAAGAGCTGGCCGGGCTGGTCTCGCAGGCGCGCACCGAGGGTTTGCTCGACGCGGAGGAGCACGCCCGCATCACCGGTGCGCTGGCGCTGAACGAGCGCACGGCCGCCGACGCGATGCGGCCGTGGTCCACGGTCACCACCGTTGCCGACGACGTGTCGCCGGCGTCGCTGGAGGTGCTCGCCACCCGCACCGGGCGGTCGCGCTTCCCCGTCGTACAGCGCGCCACCCGCCGGGTACTGGGCTTCGTGCACGTCAAGGACGTTCTCGGGTACGAGGGCGTCCACCGGATCGCACCCGTACCACCGGAGATCATCCGTCCGCTGCCGCTGGTGCCGCCGGATCGCACGCTCGCCGAGCTCCTCCTGGCGATGCGCCGGGAACGCCGACACATCGCGCTCGTGAGTGACGGTCGCACCCCGCTCGGTGTCGTGACGCTCGACGATGTCTTGACCGCTGTCGTCGGCGCTTGATTTCTGTCGCTGATCTTCCATAAGGTGGCCAACGGCCGATGTGGACCCGCTCGCCTCCCTTCCCCCCTCCGGAGGCTCCCTCGGCCACACCTCCAAGGAGCCGGACCTTTGTCTCTGCGCGGCCTTGTACTGCTGGCCACCGCGGTGTTCGCCGGACTGTTGCCGGCCACCGCGGTGCACGCCGCACCCTCCGTCGATGAGATCGAAAAGCAGATCGACACACAGTGGGAGCAGCTCGAACCCGTCATCGAGCAGTACAACAAGGTGCACAACCAGCTCAAGGCCAACCAGAAGAAGGCCGCCGAGTTGGAGAAGAAGATCCAGCCGCTGTCGCTCCAGGCCGACCTGGCGATGACGCGGATCGGCTCGATCGCCGCCCGGTACTACATGACCGGCCCGGGCTCCGACCTGAACGCGCTGCTGACCAGCGGCTCGACGACCACGTTCGTCGACCAGCTCACGATCCTCGACCGGCTGGCCGCTCAGGAGCACGCCCAGGTCTCCGACGTGATGGAGGCGCGCGACAAGTACACGTCGGAGAAGGAGAAGCTCGACTCGCTCATCGAGCAGCAGAAGCAGCAGGACACCGAGCTGGCCGCCCGCAAGAAGAAGATCGACGGCGAGATCGACCGGCTCCAGAAGCTGCGCGAGACGGCGTACGGGTCCTCGACGTCCGGCGGTGCGCTACGGATCGGGCCTTGCCCAGCCGAGTACATCGGTGGTGCGGCCGGCACGGCGGTCAAGACGGCGTGCGCGCAGATTGGAAAGCCGTACGTCTGGGGCGCCGACGGGCCGGGATCGTTCGACTGCTCGGGGCTGACCCAGTTCGCGTGGGGCAAGGCCGGGGTCGGCCTGTCGCACCACGCCGCCACCCAGTGGAAAGAGGGTGCGGTGGTGAGCCGCGCCAACGCACGCCCCGGCGACCTCGTCTTTTTCTACAGCGACCTGCACCACGTCGGCATGTACGTCGGCAAGGGCCTCATGGTCCACGCGCCGCGCGCCGGCAAGCCCGTACAGATGGCGAAAATCGACACGATGCCCATCGTGGGCTTCCGCCGCCCTAGCTGAGGTTGTGGTGGGGCCGCGAGGCCCCACCACTCACAATCAGAGGAACGACGGCAGGACGTGCACGTCCGCCAGGTTCACGAACATGATCCGGTGTCCGAACTGGATCTGCACGTACTTCGTCTCGCCCCGGATCACCGTCCAGTCACCCGGTGACGAGCCGTCGAACGTGACCGCCCGGTAGTACTCGCTCGGCAGCACGTTGCCCACGGCGTACCGCTGCCCGGCCGCGAACGTGTACTGCAACGGCGTGATGGCCTGGTACGGCACGCCTTCGGGGTACGCCGCCTGCTCCGGGTACGCCCGACCGTAGACGGGGATGGTCGCCTTACCCGGCTTTGGCGTCACGACCAGGCCGGTCGACCACTTCGCCGCGGGAGCCGAAGGCGGGTTGTAGAACCAGCCCTTCTGGCCCAGGTACCAGACCGCCGTCCAGTCGCCCTGCCGGCCCGCGACCGCGTACGTCTGCCCCGCCGACACCCGCGACCCGTGATCCGACACCTGCATCGTCGTGTCGGCGCCGTTCGGGCGCAGCCCGATGTCCTTGAGCAGCGGCGCGGCCGGGTCCGGCGCGGTGCGCAGGATGACCGCCGAGGAGCCGCGAGCCGGACATGGGTTGCTTGCCCCGCCGGAGCATCCGGTGAACGCCGGTTTGTTGGTCGCGAAGTCCGGGTCGATCGTCACCAGGCCGGTCCGCGGCGTCCCGAACTGCCGGAACGGCGCCTTGAGCAGGTCGAAGTAGTGCGACCAGTCCCAGTACGGTCCCGGGTCCCAGTGCATGCCGCGCACCGTCGAAGGAAGCGTGCCCGGCACGTTGTCGTGGCCGATGATGTGATTGCGGTCGAGCGGGATGCCGAGCCGCGTCGCCAGGTGCCGCACGAGCTTGGCCGACGTGCGGTACATCGCCTCGGTGTACCAGGTGCCCTGCGCCGCGAAGCCCTCGTGCTCCAGCCCGATCGCCTTCGCGTTGACGAACCAGTTGCCCGCGTGCCAGCCGACGTCCTTCGCCTTCAAGTGCTGCGCGATGTGCCCGTCGACCGACCGCAGCGTGTAGTGCCAGCTCACGTACTTCGGATCCAGCACCAGGTTGACCGACGGCTGGAAGTACCCCTCGGTGTCGTGGATGACGATGTACTCGATCTTCTGCTGCTGGGGCCGGTTGCCCTTGTCGTGGTTGCCGTAGTCGGGGTTGCCGTTGGCGTCGACCCACTGCTCGTACGGCGCCGGAATCCATTCGCAGGAGATGTCGACCGGGCACTCCAGGCCGTCGGGTCGGGCCAGCTTGCGCAGGTGGAGCCGGTCCAGCCAGCCGCGGGCCGGGGTGATGTCGCGGCCGGCGAGCGTGAGGCGGTGCCCGTCGTCGGTCACCCTGGTCGCGCCGTCGCGGATCGTCGCGTAGACCTCGTCGGCGAAGGCCGCCGCGGCATCGGCGCTGTCCGCGCCGCTATACCTGGCCACCGCGCCGTACCAGGCCGCCGGGTCACTCGCGCTACCCGTCGGTCCAGCTATTGCTTTTTGGTACGCGGACAGGAGTGCCGCGCCACCTCTGATATTCGTGTTCGGGTCGGCCCGCAGGGTCTCCTCGGCGGCGCCGGTGAGCTCGGCGGCCCGGTCGAGGCTCTGGAGCGCCTCGGTCGCCGGCGGCGTGGGATTGCTAGCGCCGACCTCCTTCAGCGGCCGCGCATCGTCGCCGCGCGGATCTTCCTCGTCCCCGTCGTGGTGGTTGCCCGGCAGCGACGACATGTAGGCGGCGTCGGTCAGGTGCATCGGGCCGAAGCCGCCGCTGGTGCTCGGCGTGCCCGCGTTGGTGTCCCACCGCGACTCCAGGTAGGAGACGCCGAGCAGGACGGCCTCCGGTACGCCGTACTCGGCCGCGGCGGCGGCGTACTGCTCTTGCCGGGTGCTCTCCGGTGCCGCCGTGGCGGGTGACTGGCCGGTCGCCACCAGCGTCGCGGCGCCGACCACGGCGGCACTGACGACGATCCGCGTTGCTAGACGGTGCATCGAACCTCCTATCGATGGCTCTGCGCTCACCCTGGCCCGGCCGGCCCGTTGACGTCAATAGATTCCGCGATGTGTAGCTCAGATGTAGAAAATCTTCACCGCGAGTGGGATTGCCGCGAGCACCCGCAAATCTCCACAATCGAGCGATGTCGCCCAAATTACACGTAGTGCTCCTGGCGCTGGCCAGTATCGGGCTGGCCGGCCTGGCCCGGCCGGCACACAGCGGACCACCGTCGTTCTCCGTCCGCTACACATTCGACGGCTGGTACTCGGGCTCCGTCCTCGACACCGGCGGCCGGTACCCGCTGTACGCGCGGGGCGCGATGGCGTTCACGCCACGCGACGGCGGCTGGGCTGCGCGGTACCCGCCGCGGTGCGACCAACCGGAGTGCCCGCGCGCCATCCTGGAGAGCGGTCCAGTGGAAGAGTTCAACCCGGGCACCCGCTCGATGCGGTACGGCGCGTCGGTGCTCATGACCGCCGCCGACACCGGTGACGGAGCCAACGTGATGCAGAAGGGATACTCGACCGGAGGCGTAACGCAGCTCAAGCTCCAGGTCGACGGCGCTGCCGGCCAGCCGAGCTGCGTCGTGGCCAGCAAGACCAAGATCTACCGGGTGATCGCCCCGGTGACGGTGGCAGACGGGCGCTGGCACGCACTCGCCTGCGCGCGTACCAGCGCCAATCTGTCCATTTCGGTCGATGGTGCCCCGCGCGGCCGTGTACCAGTACCGGCCGATGTGTCCATTGTGAATTCCGAACCACTCCGAATCGGCGGGAAAAACTTGTCACCTAACAACGATCAGTACGCCGGGCTGCTCGACGACGTATTTCTAGTCATTGACTGACGTCGTTTCGATACACGTTCCGCTACGGAGTCGTATACGCACCGAAGAAACACGCCGTACCGCTTGCGCACGCCGACACGCCGCTCCTACCCTTGGGGATCGTCGAGCCGGAGGCTGGCCTTCCACCCAGGAAGACCACGGTTCGATCCGCCGAATCGGTCGTCTCCGAGCCGGGGACCCAACCGCACCTCGGGGTGAATCCGCAGTCCTGCGGTAGGGCGTTCTTCCCGCCCGAACCCGTCAGCTAACCCGGCAGGCGGTTCAGGGAGAAGGAGTACGGACTCCGGTGGCACGTCATGCCGCGCGTCGTTCCGTCATCACCGTTCTCGTCGGTTGTGCCGTCGTGCTCGGCGGCGGCACCGTGGCCCGGGCCGAGCCATCCGCCGCCGAAATCGAGAAACAGATCGACGTCGCCTGGAACCAGCTCGAACCCGTGATCGAGCGACACAACGCCACCAAGCTCGACCTGAACAAGAAAAAGCAGCAGGTGGCCGCGCTCACCAAGAAGATCGAGCCGCTGCAGGTGCAGATCGACGTCGCGATGGCCCGCGTGGGCGAGTTCGCCGCTGAGCAGTACAAGGGTGGCAACCTCTCGACGCTCAACGCGCTGCTGAGCACCGGTTCGCCCACCACGTTCGGCGACCAGCTGGTGATGCTCGACCAGTTCGCACGGCGTTCCCGGGCCGACATCCAAAACGTGGTCGACCTGCGCAACGAGTACGCCAAGCAGAAGGAGCCGCTCGACCAGCTCGTCGCCCAGCTCAGCACGATCGAAGCGGAGCTGGCGGCTCGAAAGAAGCAGATCGACGGCGAGATCGACAAGCTGGAGCAGATGCGCCTCAAGGCGTACGGCAACGGCGGCACCACGGGCGCTCTGGCCCCGGTGCCCTGCCCGTACACCTACCCGGGTGGCGCAGCCGGCACGGCGGTCAAGTTCGCCTGCGCGCAGATCGGCAAGATGTACCAGTATGGTTCCGGCGGTCCCAGCACCTTCGACTGCTCCGGCCTGACCTCGGCGGCGTGGGCGAAGGCCGGGGTCTCTCTACCGCACAACGCCGCCGCCCAGCGGCGCGCGACCGATGATGTGAGCCGAAGCAACCTCCGGGCCGGCGATCTCGTCTTCTACTACAGCGACCTGCACCACGTCGGCATGTACGTCGGGGGCGGATGGATCGTGCACGCCTCACGCACCGGCGAGCCGATCCGGATGCGCAAGCTCGACGCCGCGCCGGTACACAGCTTCGGTCGCCCTAGCTGACATCGCACCCCCGTGGCCGCTGCCCGTCGCGTGTTTCCCCCGTCACGCGACGCCCCGGCCAGCAGGAGACGCCCTCCCATCCATCCGGGATGGGAGGGCGTCTTCCTCCAGACGTGATAGATCCTGGAACGTCAAGACTCTGGCAAGGACCTGTGTCCTGACCAGAGTCCTCCCGACGGCCGCGGGAGGGGCGTTCGCGTTCCTATGCCGCACTACCCTCATGGCTGCCAAGAGGCAGCCTGCGACATGGAGGCAGTTGGATGACCACACATCATGCGGCCTGCCGTTTCAGTGTCACAATCCGTACTGACGACATCGCAGTGCTGCACATGCTTCGGGGCCTTTGCCAGCACTGCGAGTCGGGCAAGTACAAACAGATCGCTTGGGGCGGCACCGGCGCAGACGACTGGGAGGAGGAACGGAAAAGAGGTGACCTTCCGCTTTACCGATCCGGCCGACCGAGACAGCTTTCTGTCACATGCCGGGCGTTTGCTCCTGGAGCCTGGCTCGTTGTGGCTACGGACGACAACGACCCCGCCACTCCGCGGAGGTAGGCAGACCTGGACGGGCTGACCGCCTGACCACGGTGGTCCCGTCTGGCCTGGGTTGACCTCGCTTGGCCTGGCCTAATGGCACGCTAATGGCACGGTGCCCGAGCCGATCGGACCGCCGCTGGGGGCCTGTCACCAAGCGGCGGAGGTGAGAAGATGGACGAGCATCCGTCGGAGGAGGTGAGCGTCATGACGTCGAGCAGCGCCGAGTGGCTGCCTGAGCGGCCGGCCGACGAGGAACACGTACCGGTGGAGGAGCAGGCGCGCCGGCAAGGCGTCCGCCCACTCGCCTCGGCCGATGAACTGATCGTGCCCGGCATGTTCGAGTCGGACCAAGAACTGGACGAGTTCCTGGCCGACCTGTACGCCTCCCGCCGGGCCGGCATGGCGTGAGCTTCGTTGTCCTGGACACGGACGTCGCGTCCGCGAGCTTCCTTGGTCCCCTTCCCGACCGCCCGCACACCTGGGTGGCGACTCGCACGCCCTGCATGACGTTCGTGACCCTCGGTGAGCTGACCAAGTGGACCGCGATCCGAAGCTGGGGACCGCAGCGACGCGCGGCTCTCGCAAACTGGCGGCGACACGTCACCGTGCTGAAGTACGACGAGCGGGTCGCCACCACCTGGGGCGACTTACAGGCGCGCGGCCAACTCCGCGGTCGCCCCCGACCGGTCAACGACACCTGGATCGCCGCCTGTTGCTTGGCTGAGGGCCTGCCGCTGGCCACCTTCAACACCAAGGACTTCGCCGACTTCACGGCGTACGACGGTCTCCAGCTCGTTGACGTGACGTAGCCACGTACTTCTAGATCGTTAAGGATCGCTTGGCTGGCCGCCGCCGGCGCGACCGCTGTGCTCGTGGGCCATGGAGCTACTGGCACGTCAATGGCACATACCATGATTGTAGATCTTGAAACATCGAAGGCCCGGCTGAGATCTACGTCCTGACCAGGGGCTTCCGGTTGGAGCGGGTGAAGGGAATCGAACCCTCACTGTCAGCTTGGGAAGCTGATGTTCTGCCATTGAACTACACCCGCAAGCGGACACCACTGTACCTGGTTGGTCAACCGGCTCGCACGCAGGTTGACGCTCGACGGCCGACGCGTCGAGACCCCACCGACCCCCGATCAAGGGAGATCGCATCGATCAAGGGCGAATGCACGCGGAAAAGAGATCGAATCACGTGCGTTTGGCCTTGATCGGCGGGAGTCGGGAGGAGGGCGGATTGGCGGAGGGTCGGGAGAGGGTGGGTTGGTTAGTGATGGATGTGGATATATAGTCGGCAAATGCGGCTTCATCGATCTTCGTGGATCTGGGCCGGTCTCGCGGCCTTCGCCCTGGTCGTCAGCGCCGGGCCGCCCGCACAGGTCCAAGCGGCCACGGCGCCGGGAGCCGGGTGTGGGCAGGGCAGTGACGCGCGGATCAGGCCGGGAGCGCCCGGCGTGCACGATCCCAACGATCTCGCGCCTGGGCAGGTGGCCGAGCGGGAGCGGGAGCTGATCGCCCGGCTGGAGGAGCGGGCCAAGTCGGGCAAGGCGCTCACGGTGGCGACCGTGACGGTGCCGACCGTGGTGCACGTGATCTCGAGGGACGCGACGCGGGCCGGCGGCAGTGTGCCGGACTCGATGATCCAGCAGCAGATCCAGGTGCTCAACGACGCGTACTCCGGGGCGACGGGTGGCGCCGAGACGGCGTTCGCGTTCGAGTTGGTGGAGATAAATCGCGTGGTCAACCCGGCGTGGTACCCGATCGTGTACGGGTCGACCGCCGAGTTCGAGATGAAGAGCGCGCTGCGGCAGGGCGGGATGGAGACGCTCAACATCTACACGGGCGACCTGAGCGACAGCCTGCTCGGCTGGGCGACGTATCCGCAGGCGGAGTCGCACCCGAGCGATGGTGTCGTGCTGTTTGCCGAGTCGATGCCGGGCGGCACCGCGGGGATCTACGGCGAGGGTGACACAGCCACCCACGAGGTCGGTCACTGGCTGAATCTGTATCACACCTTCGAGGACGGGTGCGCCGGCGGCGACCAGGTCGCCGACACGCCGGCGGAGGCCACGTCGGCGTCGAATTGCCCCGTCGGGCGGGACACGTGTGTGGACGATCCAGGTGAGGACCCGATCCACAACTTCATGGACTACACCGCGGACTCGTGCATGTTCGAATTCACGCCGGGTCAGGCGACCCGCATGTCGAGTGCATGGGCTGCTTATCGCGCACCGTAGCCGTAGCGGTGGCCGCTCCCGCGTTGCGCCGGTGGCGGCCACGCCCTCGGGGCTTCGGGGGCACGACGCCGCCGGGGTCGAGCCAGACCTGGACGGCCGGGCGCTCGACCGGCTCGGAGAACGGGGTGGCGCCGTTGCGGCCGTGGCGGGCGAGCATGGCGACGTCGACCGTGAACTCGAACAGCCGCCAGTCGACGTGCGGCGCGGCGCGCAGGTGTTCGGCCAGGCGGGCGACCTTGGCCCGGTCGGTGACGACGCGGGCGTGGCCCGCCAGATAGGCCTCGTCGTCGCTGTCTTCGGGCGGGAACGAGTGAAGTGCATATCGCCCGTCGCGCTCCAGGTCACGCCGCTTCGGAGAGTCGATCACGAAGCAGTACAGCCCGTCGTCGGTGATCACGGGGGACACCGGGTGCACCCGCGGGCCGCCGTCGGATCGGACGGTGGCCAGATAGCCCAGGCCAGGCCCGTACTGCTGCATGAGAGCGCGGATCGACTCGGCCAGGCGGGGCTCATCGGTGACGAATTCGGACCAAGATGCCATGCGAGCATTGTATCGAACATATGTTCGATCAAGGTAGTCCCCTATGGTGTGTCAATGCTGCTCTCCGACCGTGACCTCGTCTCCGAGATCAAGGCGGGCAAGCTCGCGCTCGAACCGTTCGAGCCGGCGCTGATCCAGCCGTCCAGCATCGACGTGCGCCTCGACAGGCACTTCCGGGTGTTCAACAACCACCTATACACCCACATCGACCCGTCGGTACAGCAGGACGACCTCACCTCAGAGGTAGAGGTGCCGGACGGCGAGCCGTTCGTGCTGCACCCGGGCGAGTTCGTGCTCGCGTCGACGCTCGAGGTCATCTCGCTGGGCGACCAGCTCGCCGGCCGCCTTGAGGGCAAGTCCAGCCTCGGCAGGCTGGGGCTGCTCACGCACTCGACGGCCGGCTTCATCGACCCGGGATTCTCCGGTCATGTGACGCTGGAGCTCTCCAACGTCGCCAACCTGCCGATCACACTCTGGCCCGGCATGAAGATCGGCCAGCTCTGCATCTTCCGGCTCTCGTCGCCGTCGGAGCACCCGTACGGCGCCGAGGTTTACGGGTCGCGGTATCAGGGACAGCGCGGGCCCACCCCGAGCCGGTCGTGGCGCAGCTGGCGCGTCTGGCCCACCCAGTAGAAAGCCATCGAGCCATGAGTGACCCGCTGACGGAGCTTCGTAGCGAGGTACGTGCGTTTGCCGCCGCGCGTGACTGGCAGCAGTTCCACACCCCCAAGAACCTTGTCATGGCGCTGGCCGGCGAGGTCGGTGAGCTGGTGGCGGAGTTCCAATGGCTGACTCCTGAGGAGTCTGCCGGGGTCATGGCAAATCCAGAGGCCGGTGCCCGTGTCGCCGCCGAGATCGGCGACGTGATGATCTACCTGAGCCGGTTGGCTGATGTACTGGACGTCGACCTGGTGGCGGCTGCCCGGGACAAGTTGGCTGACTCAGCGCGGCGATATCCAGTCGAGGCATCGCGGGGATCTGCGCGCAAGGCTTCGGTGTAGCGGCGGGTTGGCCTGATCGCTACAGTCGAGGCCGCAAGAGCGGTCCGACGGGCTTCCGGGTGACGGATATGCCCCCCATCCGCACGACTACTTCGTGCTGCCCGGGGGCATTCGTCAATGACGGCATTCCGTGCATCCGCTGCGGGTCTACTTCAAATCGCTGCGGATGGGAAGCTGATAGATCGGATCGTCGAACAACGACGCCAGGGCGCAGCGCCTTCCGAACAGCGATCATGGGTGCATAGCCTGCCGGCTCTAGCGCGAGACCTCGTTGATGCTGGCCTCCAAGAGGTGGAGATGCTGGTGGAGTACCAGCTTCCGCTTAACAGCAAACGAGTCGATGTCATTCTTGCCGGAACGCACCCTCGCGGCGGTGATTCGTTCGTCGTGGTGGAGTTGAAGCAGTGGAGTTCGGCGCGAGCATATGAAGGGTCTGACCGGCTCGTTGAAGTGGATTATGTGCCACACCCTCGGCTGCATCCGGGGCTGCAGGTGGAGGGGTACTGCGATTACCTCGCCGACTTCCTAGGTTCGCTACATGGCGTCGGCGATCGCGTTCGAGGAGTGGCGTACCTACACAATGCCACCGACCAGGACGTCCACGACCTGTTTGCCCTGGCTGTCAATGATCGACGACGCGTCTTTACCGGCCAGCGGCGCGGCCAATTCATCCAGCACTTACAGGCGCACCTCTCGCCGCAGTCAGGGGCGGACGTGGCAGATCGGCTCTTGGGTAGCGCCGTGCGGCCAAGCCGTTTGCTGCTGCAGCACGCCGCGGACGAGTTGCAGCGTAGACACGCCTTCACGCTGCTGGAGGAGCAGCGAGTTGCATACGAGTTGGTGCTGCACGCGGTTGAGCGCGCCCGCGTCAGTGACCGCAAGAAGGTGGTCATCGTTTCTGGCGGACCCGGGAGTGGAAAGAGCGTCATCGCACTCTCGCTCCTCGGCGAGCTGTATCGGCATGGCCGCACCGCCCTGCACGCTACCGGATCCCAGGCGTTTACCCAGACCATGCGCAGGTATGCGGCGGCCGGTTCGAGTCGGGTGAAGGAACTCTTCAAGTACTTCAACAACTTCACGAAGGCAGAGCGCAACGGGTTCGACGTGCTGGTGTGCGACGAGGCGCACAGGATCAGGGAGACATCAACCAATCGATGGACGAAGCGTAGCGATCGCACTAACCGCTCGCAGCTTGACGAACTGGTCGCGGCGGCGCGCGTGCCGGTGTTCTTGCTGGATGAGCACCAGACTGTCCGTCCTGGAGAACTCGGGAGTATCGAGGTCATCTCGCGGCACGCGAGATCGCTTGGATTGGATGTCGAGTGCGTGTCACTGCACGGGCAATTCCGCTGCGGTGGAAGCGTGGATTATGAGCGCTGGGTTCTTCGCCTACTTGGACTCGCCACTGGTGGGCCACAGGTGTGGACCGGAGACGGCCGTTTCGACGTTCGGATCGCGGAGTCGCCGCAGGAGATGGAGGATGTGCTGGCCTTTCACCAGGAGCACGGCCTGACTGCGCGGATGACCGCCGGGTATTGCTGGCCATGGTCCAATCCGCGCCAGGATGGGTCGCTGGTGCCGGACGTACAGATCGACGGCTGGTCAAGGCCGTGGAATGTCAAGAGTGACCGCAGCGTCGGAGGCGCGCCAGGGTCTGCGCTCTGGGCGACCGACCCGGCGGGCTTTGGGCAGGTCGGCTGCGTGTACACCGCGCAGGGATTCGAGTACGAGTATTCGGGCGTAATCATCGGCCCGGACCTCGTCGTTCAAGACGGACGCCTGGTGAGCCGCCGCGATCACTCCAAGGACCCAGCCTTCCGCAGCCGTAAGACTGTCGATGACGGTGAGGCGGACGGGCTGATCCGCAACACGTACAAGGTCCTGCTTACGCGCGGTATGCGTGGCACGGTGATCTACGCGACCGACGGTGACACGCGGGCGTTCCTGTATGCCCTCGTCGATCAGCGCGTCCCGCCACAGACGAACTGGTCGGAGAGGACTACAGCGACTCCGCGTCCACCAGGGCTCGGAGTTTGAGTTTTACGGCCTCCTTCGGCGAGCACTCGGACACGATGGCCGCGCACCCGATGGGCACCGCACCCAAGGTGCGCGTCAGGTCGTACAGCGCTTTGACCTGGGCGCCCGTCGAGACCCAGTCGTCGACTACCAGTACCCGGTCGTCCGGGCCGAGGTGGCGGCTTCGTACGCCTAGCTCAAGCTTGCGTCCCCGGTAGTCGCGGCCGGCGCGGGCCCACGTTACCGGCTCGGCGATCAGGCGTTCGGCCTCCGATTTCACCGCGGGCACGAAGCCGACACCCAGTGAGATAGCCACCAGGGGGCCGAGGAGGTAGCCGGTGACCTCGGGGGACACGATGACGGTGGGGCGATCGGCACGGAAGAGGTCGGCGAGCGCCGGGCCGAGGTCGTTGAGGATCGCCGGGTGGTGCCACCAGCCGGAGGTGTCGCTGACCAGATGGGTGCTCTCCGGGCCGACGTCGATCCAGCGGAACGAGTCGATCAGGCGTTTCCTCAGGTCGTCGTGCACCACCCCATCCTCCGCCAATGACACAACCGACCCACAGAGCGTCGTTCGATCGGATGAACGTTTCACTCCATAACCGCACCAAAGGGATAGATCACGTTGACAGGTCAAGCCGGGCAGCCGCTACGGTCCGCCGAGTGACCGGAAGGCATCACCGTAAGTCGAAGCGCGCTCCCATCGTCGCGGTCGCCGCGGTTCTGGGGTCGCTGCTGGTCGGGGGAGGGCTTGGCGCGGTAAGGCTGACGGCGTCGGGCGAACCGGCGCCGGCGCCACCACGAGCAAAGGCCACCACCGCACCGGCGAGCCCGACGCCGACCAAGACGCCTCAGCGGGCCTCTCGTGGCAATGCTCGCGGTGAGCTGAAGAGCAGCCCGAGCCCGGCAATCAAGGAGCGCTGCGGAGCCTCCTACTACGACGAGCCGCAACCCACGGCGAACGGCGAGCGGTTCGATCCCGAGGCGCTCACCGCCGCGCACAAGACGCTGCCCTTCGACACCCGGGTCAGGGTGACCAACCCATCCAACGGGAAGTCGGTCGTGGTACGGATCAACGACCGTGGCCCCTACATTTCCGGCCGATGCATTGATCTTTCCAGGGCGGCCTTCCGGTCGATCTCCTCGCTCGGTCTGGGCCACATCACGGTGGAGTACGAGATCCTCCGGTGACCGCCGCCCGGCCAAATCCGAATCAGACGACGGGTCAACTTCGTTCAGTCGTGGCCGTCGATCAGGCATGCTGTTCGGCGTACCCATGTATTTTGCCGCGCGGGCCCGCCCCGCGCAGACCCAAGGTGCCCGCGCCGCTCTCGCCGCCGCTCTTGTGCTGCTCGCGCCCGTGGCGGCGACCGAGCTGGCCGACGGTTCCGAGGCTCGGTATATCGGTCTGATCGTGGCGGCGCCGTTCCTGGCGGCGGCGTTCGCGTCGTGGCGGGTCGTGCTCGCGGTCGGTGTGCTGGCGACAGTGCTGGGCGGCGTGTTCGCCCTGATGGGCGAGCAGAACAGGCTCGCCAACGCGATCATCGTCGTGGGCATCGCGGTGGCGACGGGTATCGCGTCCGCAGTTGCGGTGATCCGGGAGCGGCAGGCGGAGCGGATCGCCGAGCTGTCCCGGCTCGCGTCGGTGGCACAGCAGGCCGTACTGCGACCGCTTGGCCCCAAGGTCGGCACGCTGGCCGTGGCTGGGCGGTACATCTCGGCGACCGCCGCGGCCGACATCGGCGGTGACCTCTACGAGGCCCTCGACACGCCCTACGGCGTTCGCATGATCATCGGAGACGTGCGCGGCAAGGGTCTCGACGCGGTGCGTCTGGCCAGCATCGTGCTCGGCTCATACCGGCACGTTGCGTACGAACGGGCCGATCTGCGCGCGATCGTGGCCGACCTGGACCGGGCGGTGGCCCGCAGCGTCGGTGATGAAGACTTCGTCACCGCGGCTCTCGTGGAGGAGCGCGGCGGCACCCTCACGATCGTCAATTGCGGGCATCCGGCGCCGCTGCTGCTGCGGCGGGGCGAGGCGATTCCGCTGGAGCCGCCGGCACCAGCGCCGCCGCTGGGGTTCATGCCGGTGGTCCGGCCGCGGGTGGAGCGGCTGGAGCCTGGTGACCGGTTGCTGCTCTTCACGGATGGTCTGGGCGAGGCGCGCCGGGAAGGGGAGTTCTTCCCCATCGCGGATCGGGCTTGGCGGCTGCTGGGTCACGGCACGGTGGGCGACGGGCTGGTCTCCCTGGAGACGGCGCTGGTCGAGTGGGTGCACGGGCGCCTCGACGACGACATCGCACTGGTGCTGATGGAGTACGCCGGCGCCCGTCCCGTCAGCGCGGCCGCGGTGCCAAGCTGGGAACTCGGGGCGTCCGATACGTGAGCGCTCTGGCCGGCGCGCGGTGGCGACCGACGTATCGGCGTGGCACGCGCGGTTCTGGGGTGAGCCTCTGCAAAACGGTAGCGAGCGACATCCATTCCTCCCCGGTCTTGGCCCGTGATCGGTCGGGCATCGGTCCCAACGACGCGGGTCCATGGCGGTGACGGCGACTGTCGGCGTGCCGACTTGCCTCGGCCCGGATTAAGGGCTATGTGGCATTTATCCGTCGGGTTGTGGTCACGGTCACTTCTGAGATCACCTTGTCGCTGCCTACTGGCCGGTAATAGAATGAAAGTTACTGACCGGTAACACCTGCCCGAAAGCGAAGCGGGGGCCAGCGAGAATGACGCACTACAAGAGCAACGTCCGGGACCTGGAGTTCAACCTATTCGAGGTCTTCGGTGCGGATCAGATCATCGGCCAGGAGCCGTACTCTGATCTCGACGTGGACACCGCGCGGAGCATCCTCTCCGAGGTCGACCGGCTGGCCAGGGAAGACCTGGCGCCGAGCTTCGTCGCCGGTGACCGGACGCCGCCCGTTTTCGACCCGACTACGCACTCGGTGACCGTTCCCGAGGAGCTGCGCAAGTCCTTCAACGCGTTCATGGACGCCGAGTTCTGGCGGCTCGACCTGCCCGAGGCGCTCGGCGGCACCAACGCTCCCCGCGCGCTGTGGTGGTCGCTGGCCGACCTGGTGCTCGGCTCGAACGCACCGATCTGGATGTACGCCTCGGGCCCGTCGTTCGCGCACACGCTGTGGCGCGAGGGCACGCCGGAGCAGCGGGAGTGGGCGAAGCTCTTCGTCGAGAAGCGCTGGGCGTCCACGATGGTCCTGACCGAGCCCGACGCGGGCTCCGACGTCGGCGCCGGCCGCACCCGCGCGATCCCGCAGCCTGACGGCAGCTACCACATCGAGGGCGTCAAGCGCTTCATCACCAGCGGCGAGCACGACCTCTCTGACAACATCATCCACTACGTGCTCGCGCGGCCGGTCGGCGTCGAGGGCGCGGGCGGTCCGGGCACCAAGGGCCTGTCGCTCTTCGTCGTACCGAAGTTCCACTTCGACCCGAAGACCGGCGAGCTGGGCGAGCGCAACGGCGTCTTCGCCACCAACGTCGAGCACAAGATGGGCCTCAAGGTCTCGACGACGTGCGAGCTCACCTTCGGCGAGCACGGCACGCCGGCCAAGGGCTGGCTGCTCGGCGACGTGCACGACGGCATCCGGCAGATGTTCCTGATCATCGAGTACGCCCGCATGATGGTCGGCACGAAGGCGATCGCGACCCTCTCCACCGGGTACCTGAACGCCCTCGAGTACGCCAAGAACCGGGTCCAGGGCGCCGACCTGCTCCGGATGACAGACAAGGCCGCGCCCAGGGTCACCATCACGCACCACCCGGACGTGCGCCGCTCGCTGCTGCTGCAGAAGGCGTACGCCGAGGGCCTGCGCGCCCTGGTCTGCTACACCGCCACCTGGCAGGACCGGATCATCATCGCCGAGGCGGCCGGTGACGAGCAGGCCGTCAAGCGCGCCAAGCGGATCAACGACCTGCTGCTGCCGCTCGTCAAGGGCGCCGGCTCGGAGCGTGCGTACGAGCTGCTGGGTCACGAGGCGCTGCAGACCTTCGGCGGTTCCGGCTATCTGCAGGACTACCCGCTTGAGCAGTACGTCCGCGACGCGAAGATCGACACGCTGTACGAGGGCACGACCGCGATCCAGAGCCTCGACCTGTTCTTCCGGAAGATCGTGAAGGACGGCGGCAAGGCCCTGATGACCGTGGCCGGCGAGATCCAGTCATTCATCGAGTCCGAGGGCGGCAATGGCCAGCTCAAGGAGGAGCGTCTCGCGCTGGGCAAGGCGCTCGGCGAGGTACAGCAGATCCTGGGCGTGATGACCGGCTGGCTCGGTGAGGCACAGGGCGACGACCCGCGTGCGCTGTACAAGATCGGCCTGAACTCGCGCCGCCTGCTGCTGGACCTGGGCGACCTCGTCGTCGCCTGGCTGCTGCAGCGCCAGGCCGAGGTCGCGCTCCGCGCGCTGGCCGGTGAGACCTCCGCCGCCGACAAGTCCTTCTACGAGGGCAAGGTGGCTGCGGCTCGGTTCTTCGCCCACGAGGTGTTGCCGCGTATCGGCGCCGACCGCAGGATCATCGAGTCCAGCACCCTGGACGTGATGGACCTGGCGGAGGACGCCTTCTGATGCGAAGCCGCCCGCCCGGGGTTCTAATGGAATCGTGGGCATCGGCGGCGGTACCTCCCGGCTCGCGCTCGGCGGGGTCTTCCCGTCCGCCTGCGAGCCCGAGCCGGGGTGCCCCAACCTCGATGTCGTTGGCGTCGTGCTCATGCTGGCCGGCGCGACGGTCCTGCTCGTCACGCTCTGGTACTGGCGGCGGCGCAGGACGTCGGTAGCGGTCGTGCCGCCAACGGCACAGGAGAGCCGGCTTCCGACGCCGCCTGACCCGATCGCGAACCGCCCGACGCCGCCGGAGCCGCCGCTCCCGCCGCCTCCGCCAGCCGCGTAACAGTCAGCCTCGCGCGGTGTGGGTGCCGGTCAGTGGCGCGCTGCCCGGGTCGCATTCGGCCCACGATCCCTCGAATCGGTGAACCGCGAGCCCGCTGGTGCGCAGCCCGTCCGAGTCGGTATCCGCGCCGGGGTCGAGCAGCTCGGACAGCTGCGAGACCGTCGGGTTGTGCCCGATCACCAGTACGGTCGACACGCTGTCGTCGGCGGCGCGGATCAGGTCGAGCAGGTCACTCGTGCGGCCGTCATAGGCCCGCCCCTCGTACCGCACGTTGGGCGAGGTGTCGCCGAGGGCGACCGCCACGCCGTGCCACGTCTGGCGGGTGCGCTTGGACGGCGAGCAGATCACCAGGTCAGGCAGGAGCCGACGCTTGAAGAGCCAGGCGCCCGCCGCGGTGGCGTCCGCGTGGCCGCGGGGGGTGAGCGGCCGGTCGATGTCGGCGATACGGGTGGGGCGGTCCGCCTTTGCGTGGCGCAACAGCACGATGGTGCGTTCCGTCATGCGCCCAGCTTGCCTGATTGAGGAGCAAAACCCGTGGGTAAGCAGACTGCGACACCAGTCAAGGAGGGCGACATGGGTATCGGCGGGAGCATCTTCCTCATCGCCTTGGGTGCGATCTTCGCGTTCGCCGTCGAGTTCGATCTGGGTTGGCTCGACATCAACGTCGTCGGCTGGGTCCTCATGCTGGCCGGCATCTTCGGTCTGATCCTGACCCTGTGGTTCTGGCAGAACCGTCGCCGCGCCGTCGTGACGCCGCCGGCCACCGTCGTGACGGACCGCGTCGTCGAGGACCGCGAGGTCGTGCCCCCGGCGGACGCGACCCGGATCGAGGAGCGCCGGGTGGTGCGCCGCCCGACCGGCCGGCTGTACGAGTAGACCTACTACGAAGCGGACTACCTAGCGAACAACCTATCTAGCGAACAACGCGAAGTAGATCGCGATGTGGTGGGCGATCGCGGCGACCAGCGTGCTGGCGTGGAAGAACTCGTGGTGCCCGAACACCTCGGGCCACGGGTTCGGCCGCCGCAGCGCGTAGAAGACGGCGCCGAGCGTGTACGTCACGCCGCCCACCACGAGCAGCACGAGCGCCGTGACACCGCCGTTGCGGTAGATGTCGGGCAGCACGGCGACGGCGACCCAGCCGAGCCCGATGTAGAGCGGGGCGGACACCCAGCGCGGCGCGTGCGGCCAGACCAGCTTCAGCGCCACCCCGAGGACCGCCCCGGTCCAGACGACGGCGAGCAGCATGCTGGCTAGCCGCGTCGGCAGGAGCAGCGCGCAGAACGGCGTGTATGTGCCGGCGATGAACACGAAGATCATTGAGTGGTCGAGGCGCCGCATGATCGCGTACCCGCGCTGGGACCAGACCCGGCGGTGGTAGAGCGCGCTGGTCCCGAAGAGTCCGCACACCGTCAGGCTGTAGATGGCGCAGCTCACGATCGGTGCGATGCCGGGACGGGTCGCGGCGATCGAGGTCAGCACGATGCCGCAGACCGCGGCCACGAAGAATGCGTACGCGTGCAGCCAGCCGCGCATCCGCGGCTTGCCGAGGTCGACAGGCTTGAGGCGAATGGGCACGTCGGTGGTCACGCAACTAGGTTACGGCACCGTAGGTTACTTCTGGGTAGTGAGCTTGCTGATAATCGCTGATGCGAAAATGACGCATGCGGGTGACCGAGGCGGGCTTGGCCGCGTTGCTGATCGAATGCGCAGATGGGGAGCACGTCGAAGCGTGGCGGGCGGAGCTGTGGCGGCGCCGGGAACGCGGTGATTTGTCGGCTGTTGAGATCGTGCCGGGCGCTCGCACCGTGCTGCTGGATGGCGTCGCCGACCCCGCCGAGACCGCGCGCCGGATCGCGGAGTGGCCGCCGCCCGCCCCGTCCGGTACGGCGGACGGGCCGCTGGTCACCATCCCGGTCGCGTACGACGGCAGCGACCTGCCCTGGGTCGCCGAACACTGGGGCCTGTCCACCCAGGGCGCCGTCGACCGGATCGCGAGCGCCGAGCTACGCGTGGCGTTCTGCGGTTTCTCTCCCGGGTTCGCCTACCTTGCCGGGCTGCCCGCCGAGTGGGCGGTGCCCCGGCTGTCCAACCCGCGTCCCAAAGTGCCCGCCGGCTCCGTGGGGCTGGCCGGGGAGTACGCCGGGATCTATCCGACCGCCTCTCCCGGCGGCTGGCGCCTCGTCGGCCGCACCGATCGGGTGCTCTTCGACGTCGGCCGCGATCCGCCCGCCCTGCTCG
Organism: Micromonospora sp. CPCC 205371; assembly: GCF_026130045.1. GTDB lineage: Bacteria > Actinomycetota > Actinomycetes > Mycobacteriales > Micromonosporaceae > Phytohabitans. Next base: position 253,394 of record NZ_JAIBNX010000001.1, on the reverse strand, counting down.
TCCCCGGCACCCGTGTGCGGCTGGTGCCGGCGTGATGGACATCCTGCGGGCTGGGCCGCTGACGACCGTGCAGGACCTCGGGCGCCCCGGCTGGGCGCACCTCGGCGTGCCGCGGTCCGGCGCCCTCGACCAGCCCGCGCTCCGCCTGGCCAACCGGCTGGTCGGCAACGCCGAGGACGCGGCCGGGCTGGAGATCACCGCCGCCGGCTGCGCCGTGCGGCTACAGGCGGCGGGCACGGTGGCGCTCACGGGCGCGCTCGCCCGGGTCACCGTCGGGGGGCGTCCAGCTTGCTATGGGGTACCGGTGGCGGCGCCCGCCGGAGCGGTGGTCGAGGTGGGGCGGGCCGAGTACGGCGTCCGGTCGTACCTGGCGGTGGCGGGCGGGATCGTGCTACCGCCCGTGCTCGGCAGCCGGTCGACCGACATGCTCTCCGGGCTCGGGCCCGCGCCGCTGCGAGACGGCGACGTGCTGCCGATCGGCCCAGCGTCCACACCCTCCACCGTGGACTTCGTGCCGTGGCAGCCGCCTCCCGCCGTACTGACGCTGCGGGTGCGGCTCGGGCCGCGGCGGGACTGGTTCACATCGGATGCGGTCGAGGCGCTGCTCGGTACGCAGTACACGGTCAGCCCGGTGAGCAACCGGGTCGGAGCGCGACTCTCCGGCGCGGCCCTGCCTCGCGCCCGAGAGGGTGAGCTGCCCAGCGAGGGCGTGGTGCTCGGCGCCGTGCAGGTACCGGCCAGCGGCCAGCCGTTGATCTTTCTGGCCGACCACCCGACGACCGGTGGCTACCCCGTCATCGCCGTGGTGGACGATGTTTCGCCCCTCGCGCAGGCCGCTCCCGGTACTACGGTGAGGTTCCATGGACCTGAACGCTGACCTCGGCGAGGGCTTCGGCGTCTGGCGCCTCGGCGACGACGAGGCCCTGCTATCGGGGGTGACCCCGGCGACCGTGGCGGGCGCCTCCCACGCCGGCGACCCGCCAGCCATGCGCCGGGTGTGCGCGGCGGCGGCCGCCCGCGGCGTGGCGGTGGGCGCGCAGGTCGGCTACCGCGACCTCGCGGGCTTCGGGCGCCGGCGCATCGAGTACGCATTCGGCGACTTGCGCGACGACGTGCTCTACCAGATCGCGGCGCTGGACGGGTTCTGCCGCGTCGCCGGCACCCGCGTGCGATACGTGAAGCCGCATGGGGCCCCCTCCCACGTCGCGGGGGTGGAGGAGGCGCAGGCGGCCGCCGTGGTCGCCGCCGTCGTCGACTACGACCGGTCGCTGCCTGTGCTGTGCCCACCCGGTTCGGTGCTGGCCCAACTCGCTGCCGGCGCCGGGCTGCGCGCGGTCGGGGAAGGCTTCGCCGACCGCGGCTATCAGCCGGCTGGCACGCTGGTGCCACGGCCGGCGCCGGGTGCGCTGGTCACGTCGCCGGACGAGGTGGCTGAGCGCGTGGTGCGGATGGCGACCGCGTCCGAGGTGGTGGCGGTGGACGGCACCGTCCTGCACCTGCCGGTCGAGTCCATCTGCCTCCACGGCGACACGCCGGGCGCGCTCGACCTCGCCCGCCACGTCCGCGCAGCCTTGTCGTCGGCCGGCGTCCGCGTCACCCCCTTCACGTGATCAAGGCCGCCTTGATCACGGGGTGTCGTCGAGGCCCCTCAGGATCAAAGGGAGGCGGGTTGCGGCGCCCTCGATGATGCGCACGGGCACACCCCAGTCTTGGCGCGTCAGGTGGCAGGCGGCGTGCTCGGCATCGGCGTCGCACGTGGCCGCTTGGGCGACCACCTGGAGCACGCCGGCCGCGACCGCCTCGTTGAGCACCAGCGTGCGGCCAAGGTCGGTGGTGGTGCCCGCGCCGTCCAGCAGCAACTCGGGCGGCGATGCCGACACCACCAGCCGCGTCGGCGGGCCAAACGACTCGTCCAGCTTCTGCCCAGGCGGCGGCGTGAACACCACGTCGAGGGTCACCTCACCGGGCGCCAGGTCGGTCGGCGGCCGCTCGGTGCGGTGCCGCTCGCCGGCCACCGTCACCGCTCCGGACGCCGACACCGTGCCCGGCGCCAGCCGGACCAGCCGGTGCGCTGCCGACTCCACCACGATGACGCCGCCGCCGGCGTCCAGCACCACATCGCTGGGCTCCGCCAGCCCACTGGCCACAGTGGACACCCGTGCGGCCTCCGGGTCGTACCGCCGGACGGCGCCGTTGTACGTGTCGGCGACCAGTACCGAGCCGTCGGGCAGGGCGCAGACGCCGAGCGGGTGCTGAAGCAGCGCCTCGGCGGCCGGCCCATCGACGTGCCCGAAGTCGAACAGTCCCTGCCCCACGGCCGTGTGCAGGGCGCCATCCTCCACATAGCGCAGCGCCGAGGTCTCGCTGTCGGCCAGCCACAGCCGCCTGCCGTCGGCCGAGGCAGACAGGCCGGACGGCTGCGCCAGCCACACGTCGGGCAGCGGCCCGTCGCGCAGCGCCTCGACGGTGGTGCCGGCGTACACGCCAACCGTCCGCTTGATCGGGTCGAACCACCAGAGCTGGTGGATGCCCGCCATCGCGACGACGACGCGGCCGTCGTACCAGGCCACGTCCCACGGGGACGACAGGTCGGCGGCCAGCGCGTCGTGCGCGTGATCGTCGACGGTGGACCGCCATGGGCGGCCGCTCCCGGCGATCGTGGTCACCTCGCCGGTCTCCAGCCGTACCCCGCGCAGCAGGTGGTTGACCGTGTCGGCGACCACTACGTCGTACCCGGCGATGTCCGCCTCGTGCCGGGGCAGCAGGCACAGGCCCTGCGGCTCGGAGAAGCTCGCGGCACCGGCGGGACCGTCCGCCCGGCCCCGCTCCCCGGAACCGACCCGGCGCACCACGGTCTCGGCGTCCGGCGCCAACTCGACCAGCGAGTGCCGCGCCGAGTCGGACACCAGCAGGTTGCCGCTCGGCAGCGGCACGGCCTTGCCCGGGAAGCGCAGCGCGGTCTCCGCGTTGGCAGGCGGCACGTACGGGCCGTTGCCTCGGCGCAGCGTGCCCTTGGCCTCATGGGTGGCGATCAGCTCATCGATCAGCCGGCCCAGCCCTTCGGCGTGACCCTCGCCAGCCATCGAGGCGACCACGTACCCCTCCGGGTCGATCACCGCCAGTGTCGGCCACGCCTTGGCGGCGTACTGCTGCCAGGTCACCAGGTCGGGGTCGTCCAGCACCGGGTGCGCCACCCCGTACCGCTCGACGGCCGCGGCCAGCGCGTCGGCGTCCCGCTCGTGTTCGAACTTCGGCGAGTGCACCCCGATCACGACCAGCACGTCGCCGTACTTGTCTTCCAGCGGTCGCAGCTCGTCGAGCACGTGCAGGCAGTTGACGCAGCAGAACGTCCAAAAGTCGAGGATCGTGATCCGCCCGCGCAGGTCGGCGAGGGTCAGCTCCTTGCCACCGGTGTTCAGCCAGCCTCGGCCTCGGAGCTCCGGCGCCCGGACCCGGGATCGTGGTGATGCCATCGGTCCATTGTTCCCTGTTTCTGGCCCTCGCTCCGCTCGGGCGGCTCGCTGCTTGCGTGGATCGAGGGCAAAGGCGGGTGCGCCTTTGCCCTCGATCACAGGGGAGGTGGATCAGGTCAGGTGGCGGTGCAGGACAGGGCCGGTGCCGCGTTGCTGCCATTCCATGAGCCCAGGAACCCGAACGTCGTGCTACCGCCTGCGCCAAGGGCGCCGTTGTAGCCGACGTTTCGTGCGGTCACCGCCGATCCACTGCTGGTGATCGTGGCGTTCCAGGATTGGGCGATCTGCTGTCCGTTGGCGTACGTCCAGTTCACCGTCCAGCCGGTGATGGCGGACGAGCCGGCGGTGACGCGGATCTCACCCTGGAAGCCGCCGCTCCACTGGCCGGTGATCGCGTACGTGGCCGAGCAGCTGCGGGTGCCGGGCACGCCCGTCGTGGGCCCGTTGGTCGGCGATGCCGGCGGGCTGGAGGGCGGGGTGGTGGGAGGCGTGGTCGGTGGCGTGGTCGGCGGCGTGGTGGGCGGCGTGGTCGGTTCCGTGGGGCCGCCGGGGAAGCGCACGTCGCTGCAGAAGTAGTACGACTGGTCGGAGTGGCTGGCCTGCCAGATCGCGTACACGATGTGGCGGCCGGTGCGGCCGGGCGCGCTGACCTGGGTCGAGATGGACACGCCGTTCAGCACCGGGTCGGTCTCGGTCTGGCCGACGCCCGGGAGGATGCGCCCCGTGTCGCGTACCAGTTCGAGGTCGGCCCAGCGGAGCCGTTGCGTCAACGGGTTGTACCCCTGCCGGCTGACGTAGATCCGGATGTAGTCGGCGCCGTGCCTGGCCTGGTCGTGCATGGTCCAGGTGAACGTGTTGCCCACATCGGTGGCGCGCCAGTTGCCGGGGTTGTCCAGCGCGGCGTACCGGGTGCCACCGGTCTGGCCGCCGCTGCACAGCTGGCCGTCGGGGATGGCGCCCTGGTGGTTACCGGCGACACCCTCCCGGTACAGGGAGTTCCAGTTCCACATGGCTGTCGAGTCGGCCTGCCAGGCCTGCCAGCACATCGGGTCTTCCGTGGCCATGATGGGGTTCTGGAAGTCGTTCCCCCACCGTTTCCAGCAACCGTAGTTGCGTGACATCGGATTGATCGTCGAACCGTGTGCGGACGCCACGTTCGCCATGAACGTGGTCAGGAGCACGATGACCGCGGCCGCGATGGCGAGCGTGCGGTAGACGAGCGGTCTGCGTGCGTGTGCGAGGGCGGACATGTGACCTCCAGCGCGATGGCAGCAACGAGGAGCGAGGTGCGCGGGGCTTGCCCTGGCACCCGCGCCCGGCTACGTGGCTCCCGCACCGGTCTGTGTCAGAGATTCACATGTGCCGATTCATGTTGTCAATAGTTTGGCAACACAACTAAGGAAACCTTTTAGCTGCCGGTGGCCGGCTTCAGGCAGAGCACCTGATCCTTCCCGCCGTCGCCGGCGATCACGATGTGCGGCTGGCTCTGGTCTTCGCACTTCGCCTTGTCGTCCACCTTGGACACCACGGTGAACGCGCTGGAATCGGTGCACTGAGCGGCCACCGCCCCGTTGCCGGACTGCTTCACGCACGAGCCGACCTCAGGGTTGAACGCCGAGTCGGACCCGCCACTGAGCAGCCACACGATGCCGAGCGGCACCGCGAGGATCAGCACGGCCGCGACAAGCACCATGGCCAGTACCCGGCCGTTGCGCTCCCGGGCCGGCGCGGGCGCCGGCTCGGCGGGCGGCTCCTCCGCCTTGAAAGCGTCGAACCGGCCCTGATCGGCCTCGCCCTCAGCGGGCGGAAAGCCTGGCACGGGTCCCATCTGGGCGGTGCCGTGCGGCAGGTTCATCTGGCTCGTCGCGTTCGGCCCGGCTTGCGGGCCGCTGGCCGGGCCGAAGCCCTGGGGCCCGCCCTGTCCGAACGCCTGCGGCGGGCCGTCCTGACCGAAGCCCTGCTGCCCGTACGGCGTGCCGTACTCCTGGGGAACTCCATGCGGCTGGCCGTACGTGGCTGGCGGGGCGGCGCCGAACCCGGCCTGCGGACCAGGGCCCTGGCCGGACGGCGAGACAGGAGCGGGCGCGAAGCCGGACTGGGGGTACGGCTGGCCGGCGCTGCGGTCCTCATTGGGCGGTGGGCCCTGGAAGACGCCGGTCGGCTCGGCGTACGGGTCGGACGGCGACTGTGGCGCCTGGGGTGGGGAGACCCGTGCGCTCGCGGACGCGGCGACAGGCGGAGCGGCCGGCGGATACGCGTCTTCGGGCGGCTCGGCAGCGGCCGGGCGCCCGTACACCCGGGGCTGCGGGGAGCTCATCGGCGGCGGCGCCTGGTCTGACGGCGGTGCCACCCTGCTGGCTGTCGGCACGGACGCGCTGGCCGACACCGGCCGCTCCGAGGCCGGGGGCGTCGGTGTGGACGCCTGCGGCACCGACACCCGGCCGCTCGCGGAGCCTTCCTTCGGCGCGCGCGGCTGCGGCACCGGCGGGGCGACCTCCGGTGGTGCGACCTGGCTGTCCTGTGTGGACGGCCCACCGTGGCCGGCGTAGTCGAAGCCGTTGGCGAAAGGCGGGCTGGCCGGCGCGGCCGGTGGCGAGCCGTACGGGTCGGCTGCGGCGCGTGGGGTGAAGAGGTTGCCGCTACTGGGCTCGTCGAAGTCGGGCGGCGGGTTGCCGAGACTGGCACCCGGTACCCGAACCTGCTGGCCGGCGAACGGACCACCCGGACCGGTCGGGTCAGACGGCGGGGCCTGCTCGTACTGCTCGCGCTCGTGCTGCTCCCGCTCGTAGTGCTGTGGCTGCTGCGGCTCGGGCTCGCGCGGCGAGTAGGCCGCCTCGTTCCGGGGCGGCGGGTAGGCCGCCTCGTTCGGCGGCGGCGGGTAGGCCGCCGGGAAGTTCTGCTGCTGCGGCGGGGGTGGCCACGCCCCGGCCGGCGCCCAAGCCTCAGGAGGCAGGCCTACCGGTTCGCCGGCTGGAGCCGGTGGAGACCCCGAGGCCGGGGCGCCATAGGGGGGGGGCTTGGCCGGCGGGGCGGCGGGCGTGTCGAACGCCGCCGGCCCGGCGGGCGACTGAGGCCGGGCGGCTCCGTACGCGTCGCCTCCGAAGGCGCCAGCCTGCGAGTGCCCGCCGAAGGACACGGGCTCGTCGTGCGCTTGCTGGCGGCCGAGGGACGCCCCGTAGACGCCGGGCTCGTTTTCGCCCTGAGGCCGGGCGGGCGAGACGGGCTGTGCCGGGGAGTCGGCCGGCATCGGGACACTGAAGCTGGCCCGGGCGCTGTAGGCCGGCGGCTCGGCGGGCGACTGAGGCCGGCCGGCGAACTGCGATTCGCTCTGGAAACGCGATTCGCCCTGGAATGCAGACTCCGCGCCGTAGCCGGACGGCGCTGCCGGGCTCTGCGGCCGTGCCGCGAAAGGCGCCTCAGCGGACGGCTCCACGCCGTAGCCGGATTGCGCCGCGGGGCTCTGCGGCCGTGCGGCGAACGGCGGCTCGTTGGAGAAGGCCGATTCGGTGCCGTAAGCGGGCGGCTGGGCAGGGCTCTGCGGCCGTGCGGCGAAGGGGGACTCTGCCGCGGAGGCCGAGGAATCGGCGCCATAGACCGATCGCTGGCCGGAGAACGCCTCAGCGGACGGCTCCGCGCCGTAGCCGGACGGCGCCGCTGGGCTCTGCGGCCGAGCCGTAAAGGGCGGCTCTGCCGGGCTCTGCGGGCGCGGCGCGAACGGGGAGTCGTCGGAGTAGCCGGATGACTCCGCGCCGTACGCGGAGGGCTGGGCGGGAGACTGCGGCCGCGCGGGGAAGGGCGGCTCGGCGGCGAACCCGGACGGCTCGCCACCACCCTGCGAGTACGAAGATGCCGAACCGCTGGCCTGCGGGTATGCCGGAGACACGGGCTGCGCCGGCGAGCCGGTCGCTTGCGGGTGCGCCGGGGACACGGGCTGTGCCGAGCCGCTCGCCGGCGGGTAGGCCGGAGGCGGCGGGTATGCGGCGGGCTGAGACGACCAGTCCGCGGGGAACGCGGGTGCGGGGGAAGCCGGCTCGCTGCCGTTGCTCGTGGGAGCGGCGCCCCACGGGGTCGGCGGCTGGCCAGGGGGCGGCGGGGCGCCCCACTCGCTGTCGTGCGCCACGCCGTACGGGGCGGTTCCGCCGGTGCCCGGCGCAGCGTCGGCCGGCTCCGGGGCGTGGTGCTGCGGCCCCTCGGACGTCATGGTGCGCCTCCTCATCGCATCTCGGCCGTACCGCCCCCTTGTGGGGACGCGGCTGGCCTGGCTGCCGGTGCGGCGAGACCGGCCGTGCAGGCGGTGCAGCCCTGACCAGCGGCCCGCCGGGTGATCTCCTCGATCGACACCGGCGGGTGCGCTGCGCGAGGGCGGCGACCCCGCCAACCGTACCGGGCGCTCAACGACGGAGGAATCCCGGTGTGCGACGCCATAGACACGAAAGAGGCGCGCCCCGCCATGGGGGGGGGGGGCGGGGGTGGGGGGGGGGCCCGCCGCATGGGGCGC
>NZ_JAIBNX010000001.1:216718-245413 GCF_026130045.1 Micromonospora sp. CPCC 205371 | reverse complement strand
AAGACCCGCCCGAGCAGTCGGGCGGGTCACGAGGTAGTGGCGGCGTTACCCGTAGTAGCGCTGCGCCATGATGCGGATCTCATCACGGACGGCCGGCGAGCTCGTGGCGCGCAGCGCGCGCTCGATGGCGCGGTTGCGGCGTGCGGCCTCGCGGCGGTGCCGGTACCGATCGATCATCTTCATGGTGGTCTGTTTGCTCCCCTCTTGGTTCGTTTCAATTAAACCGCGCCGATGGGGGCTCTGCAAACGATTATGAGGTGAGCTGGGCCACGCGCCGAAGAATCGAAGGTTGGCGGGCTGTAGGGCTTCCTGTGTTGACGCGGCGCCGAGCCACCACCGCGCCGATCAAGGGCATTTGCGTGGATCAAGGGCAAATGCACGCGGAAAAGAGATCCAACCACGTGCATTCGCCCTTGATCCACGCATGGCTGCGGGGTGCGGCCGCCACGGAGTCGCGTAGACGCGGGAGGGGCTAGGTCCAGGCGAGTAGGGCGGCCTCGGGGTCGGATAGGAAGGTGCCTACGTCGCGGAGGAACTTCGAGCCCAGCTCGCCGTCGATGATGCGGTGATCGAATGACAGGCCGAGCGTGGTGACCTGGCGCACCTTGATCTTGCCCTTGTGCACCCACGGCATCTCGCGGATCGCGCCAAATGCGAGGATTGCCGCTTCACCCGGGGGAAGTATCGGCGTACCCGTGTCGACGCCGAACACGCCCACATTCGTGATCGTGAACGTGCCCCCGCTCATGTCGGCGGGCGACGTCTTGCCCGCTTTGGCGGTCTGCACAAGACCGGTCAGCGCTTCCGCCAACTCGCGCAGCGACAGCTGCCCCGCGTCCTTGATGTTGGGCACGACTAGGCCCCGCTCGGTGGCCGCCGCGATGCCGAGGTTGACGTACGGCTTGACGATGATCTCGTCGCCGGCCCAGGTGGAGTTGACCATCGGGTGGCGCCGGATGGCCACCAGCACCGCCTTGGCCACCAGCAGCAGCGGCGAGACCCGCACGTCGCGCCAGTCCGGCAACGTGCGCAGCCGGTCGAGCGCCTTGACCGCCCGGGTCACATCGACCGTCAGGAACTCGGTGACGTGCGGTGCGGTGAACGCCGAAGCCACCATGTTGTCGGCCGTGAGCTTGCGGACACCCTTGACCGGTACCCGCTGCTCGCCGCCGACCGTGACCGGTGCCGGGCGCGCCGGGGTCGAGGCCTGCTCGACGTCTTCCCGGGTGATCGAGCCCTGCGGGCCGGTGCCGGTGAGTGTGGCGAGGTCTACCCCGAGGTCGCGGGCCAGCTTGCGGACCGGAGGCTTGGCGAGAACCAGCGGACGCTCGGGCGCCGCCGGTGCCTCCACAACCGGCGAAGGCGCAACGGGAGGCTCGGATCGCTCGGTGGCCGGCGCTGCGGTGGGCGTACCATTTGCGCTCTTTCTTGGTCGGCGCGTTGCCGCGCCCGAGCGTGGGCCGTAACCCACCAGGACCGGGGTCCTTGCCGGCGCCTCAGCCGGAGCTTCAGCATCCGTCGAAGGCGGCGGTGCCGACGGGTCGGTGTCGATCGCGATGATCGGGACGCCGACCTCGACGGTGGTGCCCTCCTCGTGGAAGATCGCCTGCACCTTGCCGGCCCACTTCGCCGGGATCTCCACCGCGGCCTTGGCGGTCTCGACCTCGACGATGGGCTGGTTCAGCTCGATGGTGTCGCCGACCTTCACCAGCCACTTGAGGATCTCGCCCTCGGTGAGCCCTTCACCGAGGTCGGGGAGGGGGAACTCCTTGATCCGGGACACGCCGCTCACCACCCGAAGGTGCGGTCGACGGCGTCGAGCACCCGGTCGAGGTCGGGCAGGAACTCCTCTTCCACCCGGGCGGCCGGGTATGGCGTGTCGTAGCCGGTCACCCGCAGCACCGGCGCCTCCAAGGAGTAGAAGCAGTGCTCGGTGATCCGGGCGGCGACCTCGGCGCCGAGGCCCACGTTGGACGGTGCCTCGTGCACGACGACGCAGCGGCCGGTGCGGCGCACCGACTCGTATACCGGGTCGAGGTCGAGCGGCGAGAGCGAGCGCAGGTCGAAGACCTCCAGCTCGCGGCCGTCCGCTGCCGCGGCGTTCGCGGCGTCGAGCGCGGTGCGGACCATCGGGCCGTAGGCGATCACCGTCGCGTCGGTGCCCGGGCGTGTGAGGCGGGAGGCGTGCAGCGGGTACGCGCCAGCGAGGTCGGCGTCGACCTCGACGTCACCCTTTTCGTAGTACCGGCGCTTGGGCTCCAGGAAGACGATCGGGTCGTCGGAGGCCACCGCCTGCTGGATCATCATGTACGCGTCTTCCGGCGTCGCACAGGAGACGACCTTGAGGCCGGCGGTGTGCGCGAAGTACGCCTCAGGCGACTCGGAGTGGTGCTCGACCGCGCCGATGCCACCGCCGAACGGGATGCGGATGACCATGGGCATCTTGACCCGGCCCTGCGAGCGGTAGTGCATCTTCGCCACTTGCGACACGATCTGGTCGTACGCGGGGTAGACGAAGCCGTCGAACTGGATCTCGCAGACCGGCCGGTAGCCCCGGATCGCGAGGCCGACAGCGGTGCCGATGATGCCGGATTCGGCGAGCGGGGTGTCGATGACCCGCTCCTCGCCGAAGTCCTTCTGGAGACCGTCGGTGATGCGGAAGACGCCGCCGAGCTTGCCGACGTCTTCGCCCATGATCAGTACTTTGGGGTCGGATTCGAGGGCGCGGCGCAGGCCCAGGTTGAGCGCCTTGCCGATGGTGAGCTTCTCGGCCATCAGTGCGCGCTCCCCTCGAACGAGTCCATGTACTCGGCGAAGCCCTGCCGTTGGGAGTCGACCAGCGGCGAGCCGTGCGGGTACACGTGCTCGAAGATCGTGAGCGGGTCGGGGTCTTCCATGGCGAGCACCCGCTCGCGCAGGGCCAGCGACTCGCGGCGAGCCAGCTCGTCGACCTCCGTGAAGAAGTCGTCGCCGGCGATCTGCTGCTTGGTGATGAACGCCCGGACCCGCGCGATCGGGTCCTTGGCCTGCCAGGATTCGACCTCGCCGGCCATCCGGTACCGGGTCGGGTCGTCGGTCGTGGTGTGCGCGCCCATGCGGTAGGTGTACGCCTCGATCAGGGTGGGGCCCTGGCCGTGGCGGGCGTGGTCGAGGGCGGCCCGGGTGACCGCGTACGAGGCGAGCACGTCGTTGCCGTCGACCCGTACGCCGGGGAAGCCGAAGCCCGAGGCCCGCTGGTACAGCGGCACCCGGGTCTGCTTCTCGATCGGCTCAGAGATCGCGTACTGGTTGTTCTGGCAGAAGAACACGATCGGCGCGTTGAAGACGCTCGCCCAGATGAACGCCTCGTTGACGTCGCCCTGCGAGCTGGCGCCGTCACCGAAGTACGCGATCACCGCTTCGCCGTCGTCGTTGCCGACCTTGCCGTCCTTGGTGATGCCCATGGCGTACCCGGTCGCGTGCAGCGTCTGCGCGCCGATGACGATCGTGTACATGTTGAAGCGGAACTCGACAGGGTCCCAGGCCCCGTGGTCGACGCCCCGGAAGAGGCTCAGCGGCATGATCGGGTCGATGCCACGGCAGTAGAGCACGCCGTGCTCGCGGTAGGTGGGGAAGGCCATGTCTTGCGGGCGCAGCGCCCGGCCGGAGCCCACCTGCGCCGCCTCCTGCCCGAGCAGGCTGGCCCAGATGCCCAGCTCACCCTGGCGCTGGAGCGCGGTCGCTTCGGCGTCCAGCTTGCGGACCACCACGAGATCGCGGTACAGCCCCCGGTATTCGTCGTCGGTGAAGTCGACCGTGTACTCGACGCCGTCGGCGCCCGTCACCTTGTCGATCCGCTCGCCGTCCGGGGTGAGTAACTGGACGAACCCCGGCGCGGATTCCCCGCCGGCGCCCCTGCCCTTCGTCATCGGTCTCTCCCTGTCGTCGGTGCGGCGCTGCCGGGGGTGTCCCGGACCGCGCAGCGTGTCGCGCCTGCCTCGGCAGGCCCCTCGTTGCCGCGCCTAGCCCGGGTGTGGGTTGCCGCGCGGGTCGTGCGTGGAGCCGACGGCCGCGCGGCCTGCTCACCGCTGGTGGGCGGAGATTACGGCCGCGTTGCCATCGCGTCCATATTCGCAGAGGTGGTGAGGGTGGCCACAGTGTGACCTCGACAATCCCCGAGCGCGCCGTGCCTAAAACTTGGCATTCCGACACGCTCTGCGGCACTAGCGAAGTTTGGGGCAATACGCCACGCTGCTGCGGTGTATTCGCGCCACCGCTGGACGGCCGGTCTCCATCGGGGACCGGGACTTTCCGGACATGTCCGGCGGGACGCGGTGGTTGTGATCATGCTCGCAACCATGGCCTCCCTGCCGATCCTGGTCGCGATAGGCACGGGCGTTCCCCCGGGTGCCGGTGAAGTCACCGCCCCCGGCGCGCAGGAGAGCGCCATGCCGTTCATCGCCCTGCCGCCGACCGGACCCGTGATCGTCTCCCCAGCACCATCACCGAGCGTCGATCCACCCGCCGCGCACGCGGCACCAGGTCTGCCCGCGAACCGGCGGCCGGTGAAACGGGACCGGGATCGGCCGGACACTGTCGAGAAACGGTCCGAGCAGCTACGGCCGCCGGCGCCTACGGAGTCCGCGCCCGCACCCCGTCCGCCCGTGCCGACCTCGCTCCCACCCGAGCCCACACACCCGCCATCGCACCGGCCGACGCCCTGGTGTCCGCCGGTGCCGCACCCGACGCTGCCGGAGCTGCCCCGGCCGCCCCGCCCGCCGTCACACGAGCCGCCGTGGCCGTCATGGCCGACCTTGCCGGGCTCTCCGTGGCCGGTGCCCTGATTACTTCTCGCGGTGCGCCTCGATCCACCGGTCGAGGGCGTCCGGGTCACTGGGGTCGACGCCGTCGGCGATGAGCTGCGCCACGGCCGCTGTCGCCGGGCTGCGCCGCTCTCCGGTCGTATACAGCCGCACGAACTCGGGGATCATCTCCTCGATCGCGGTGTCCGTCTGCGCCTGGGCGATCGGCGGCAGCCCTCGCTGGCGGCTCGCATACGCGGCCCAGGCGCGCGTCACCCTCGGCAGCATCGCCGCGTCGTCCATGTCGAGCACGGCGCGCCGGTGCACCCAGTCGAGCAGGAAAAGGTTGGCCACGGCCGGGCTCCACCGCATCGGATCGGGCTCGGCGAAGCTCGCCGCGTAGTCCAGGACCAGGCTGATGCAGAAGTGCAGCGACGGCAGTTCCGCCTCGCTCACGTGGGTAAGGCCGAAACGGGCCGCCTCCGACGAGTCGAGGAACCGCCGCACGAGCACGGTGCGCTCGTCCGACGAGAGCGGCTCGGCGCTGACAGACACCAGCCCCGGCGCCGGCAGCAGCGCGAGCCGGGCACCGGCCAGCGCCCGGTCGGTGGCGAGCGAGCCCTCGTCGGGCAGGCTGGTCAGCCCGTCGGTGATGCGCAGGTGGCGGGCCACCTCGGCGCGCAGCCTGCGTGGATCTTCCTCGCGGAACCAGGTCAGCTCGTCGCCCGCGCACATCTCCCGCACCCGCTCGACGATGCCCGCGGCCGGACCGCCCACGAAGACGTCTTTGGTGATGCCGATGTTGTGGTCGACGAGGGCCACGACGGCGTGCTCGGGGCCGCCGGCCTCCCGGTCGTCGTACGCGAACGTGGCCAGGTACGACGTCTGGTCGCCGTACACGTCACCGTAGGCGTAGCAGCCGGTCACCTGTACCCGGCCGACCTCACCCACCCACGCGGGTGCCTGCGCCCCCCGCTTGCCCCCCGCGGCGCCCGACGCCTCGGGCACCAGCCGGGCGAAGACCTCGCGGATGGTGGCCCCCGCCGCTGTGCGGCGGCGCGACGTCGCGGTCAGGAACTCGGCCACAAAATCGCGCACCGCCTCCGCCCGATCGTCTTCGGCGACCGCGTAGACGCTGCCGAGCAGCGCCGTTGCCAGCATCTCCGCGTCGAGCGCGCAGTCCAGCTTGGTCACGTCGCGCGCGGCCTGGAGCACCGCGTCGTAGGGGGTCGTAGGCGTGGCCATGAGCAGACCTTACGCCCGGTTTCGCCTATCCAATACGAGAAGAGCGATCGGCATGAGCACGCCGAGCACGAGGGCGGCGAGGCTCGCGGTCAGATCGCCGCCGGCCAACTCGCCGTGGTCGCGCGCGTGGAACGCCAGATGCAGGGTCGAGAACACCAGCACCCCGGCCAGGACCACCGTGGTCACCTTGCTGTCCGCGAGCCACGCCGCGAGGAGCAGGAGTACGCCCAGCGTCACGAACGTAGCACCGAGATCTGTCACGAGATGCGCGTTATAGGGCGGATACGCCGCTGTCCAGGCGCGCCCGAAACCGGGGAACGTGTCGAAGAACCACCTCGGCGCCAGCACTGCCGGCACGCCCCACGAGAGGTGCAGGCCGCCGAGAAGCAGCAGACCGCCGCGGACGAGCCGGTTCATGACCTGGCGATGGCCAGCGCCTCCCGCGCCTCGGCGTACGCGTGCAGCACCGACCGCACCGGCGCTACCACGTACTCCCGAGCCACCCCGGTGACCGCGGCGCGCAGGCGGTTTTCAGCGCGGCGGCGAGCCCGCCGGGCGGCGTGCCGGATCAGCGGCTTGACCAGGAAGTTCAGCACAAGTCCGGCGAGCAGTCCGCCGAGCAGCATCACGGTGGGCAGCGGCACGGCGCCCACTTTCGGGTACTCCAGCGCGGGCAGGCCGAGCGCTCGCACCACGTAACCCGTGACCAGCCAGCCCAGCCCGACCACCGCCGCGAGCGTGACCAGCCACTGAAGCCCGCCGATCACCCGCCACCAGGCTGGCGTGTGATCCATCCGCAGGTCGGTGCCGGCCACCGCGCGGTCGAGCGCGTCCGGTACGTCGCCGAGGCGGGAGCGGGCCGCCGTGTTGAGCGCGTTGGCCCACGGGTCGGGCAGCGAGGCGGCCGCCCGGTCGGCGACGGTGCGCACCGCCAAGCCAACGGCGGCGCGCTGGGCGGCCGTCGGGTCGGGCACCGAGGTCGCGCCGATCGGGGTGCCTTCTGTGACGGGGCCGCTCGGCAGGTGCAGCCGGCGCAGCGGGTCCGGGCGCAGCCGCCGCCAACCGCGGATCAGCGGCCAGCCGGTGGCCTGCGCCGCGCGGTGCCGGTACGCCCGCTCGGTCGCCTCCGCCACCGCCGGCACTCCCGCCGAGGCGGCCAGCGAGTCCGTGAGCGTGCGTACCGTCGCGCGGTCGATCTCGTCTTCGGCCACCGCCGGACCGACCACATCGGACAACTGCTCGGCGACTCCGTCGACGTCGCCGGCCAGCCGTCGCAGCGATGCCTGGCGCTCCGCGACCGTGTGCTCCAGCAGCGTGCGCAGCTCGCCCATCGCCGCCTGGTTGAGTGCGGTCGTCGCGAGCATCGGCACGCCGTCGAGATCGTCTTCGTCGAGCAGCCGCCGCAGGTCATCGAGGACCGGCTCGATCTCGTCGGGCGGCAGCCGGTCGACCTGGTTGAGCACGACGACCGTGACGTCCTTGTGCCGGCGGAACTCCTGCAGGTACCGGGTGTGCACCACCCGGTCGGCGTACTTCTGCGGGTCGACGACCCAGATCACCAGGTCGACGAGGCCGAGCAGCCGGTCGACCTCCAACCGGTGCGAACGCTCCACCGAGTCGAAGTCGGGCAGGTCGAGCAGCACCAGCCCGCGCAGCGCCGCCTCGTCGTCGCCGTCCAGCGCGCTCTCGCGGATGAACCGGTGCCGCGGCAGCACGCCCACCCAGTCGAGCAGCCGGTTGGCGCCCTGCAGGTTGCCCCAGACACAGGCGTGCGCCATGCCGGTCGTGGGACGGCGCACGCCGACCGGTGACAGGTCGAGCCGGGCCAGCGCGTTGAAGAGGCTGGATTTGCCGCTGCCCGTAGCGCCCGCGAGCGCCACCACCGTGTGGTCGCGGGACAGCGCCAGCCGAGCGCCGGCCCGCTCCACCGTGGTGTGCGCCGCGATCAGGCGCTGCTCGGGCAGGTGACCGTCGACCACCTTGATGAACCGGTCGATCGCGTCGATCCGGGCCGCCAGCCGCTCGGCGTCGATGCGATGCTCGCCGCGGAGCCTGCTCAGTACGCTCATGACTTGATCTCCGGCAGGGCTAGCGGGGCACCTTCGGTGAGCGCCGCTTCCGCGCGCGCCCGCTCCCCCCGGCCGGGGGGGCGCCGGGGGGCCCGGCCGGGGCCGGCCCCACGCCCGGCGCCGGCGATTCGGTCGCCGTACCGCGCGGCCTCCGCGTCCAGCAGGGCGCCGACCCGCGCGAGCAGGTCTTCGCGGGCCTTGGTGGCGAGGGTACGGATGGCCTGGTCCCCGAAGATCGCTTCGAGTACCTTCTGGGCCGCCACGGTCGTGCCGCCGGCCACCGCCACCTCGGCTCCGGTCGGGATGAACGCGGTCGACGCGAACACGCCGATCATCACGAGCAGGCCGGTGGCGTTGACCGCGTAGGCGGCACCCCGTGCCACGGCCCGCTTGCCGCTCGCCTCACGCCGGATCAGCTCAAGCACCCCGCGCTGCCAGTCGCGTACCACCCGCTCGGCGCGCCCGGGCGGGGCTGGCGAGGCACGGCCCCGGGCCGGTACGAGAAGCGCGGAACCGGCCGGGTGCGCGAGCCACCCGGTGTACGCCTGGTCGGAAGCGTCCGCGGCGGCGCCCCGGATCAAAGTCACCAGGTTGGCCTCGATCGCCGACTGGAGCTGCCGACCCGGCGCCGGGCGCCCGGTCAGCGCCGCCACCACGCGGTCGCGCACCCGGCCCACCCGGGCCTCCAGGGTGCGCATCAGCTCGCCGGTGCCCACGAACTCCTGCCACCGCGCCAGCACCTCGCCGCGTAGCAGCCTGCCGTCCTGTACGCCGTTCTCTATAGTGCGGCGAGCCGTGCGATACGCCGCTCCCACCCGATCCTGCAGCACCGTGGCCGCTTCCACCTGCTCGTCGGCCGCCCCGGCCAGCTCGCCGACCACCGGAACGAGCGCCGCCAGCGCACCGTCGAGCGTCTGCCGCACCACCGTCGCCCTCGCGGCCGCGTCGGTCGCCAGCCGGTCGAACCAGTCCCGCAGCGGCTCGGTCACCGGCTCCGGCAGCAGCCCCTGCCGGTCGATCTCGGTCTCCGGCAGCACGAACAGCGGGGCGTTCGCCAAGTGGTGCGCGGCCAGCATCTCCGCGAGGTGAGCGGTGACCTCGGCGGCCGCCTCCGGTGGCACCCGGTCGAGCACGAGCGCGATGACCGTGCCACGGAACTGGGCGGTCTCCAGCAGGTCCCACGGCACCGCGTCCGCGTACCGGGCCGCCGTCGTGACGAAGAGCCACAGGTCGGCCGCTGCGAGAAGCTGGGCGGCGAGCGCCCTGTTCTGATCGACGACCGAGTCGATGTCGGGCGCGTCGAGAAACGCCAGCCCCGGCATGAGCGCGGGCGCGACGACGATCTGGAGGCTGCGCGGGTCGTCGGTCGCCTCGGCGGTGCGCGTCAGGCCGGGCAGCAACTCGCCGCGGCGGAACCACTGGGCGTCGATCGGATTGCACACCAGTACCGGCGTGCGAGTGGTCGGGCGCAGCACACCGGCCGGGCTCACGGCGGCCCGCACGAAGCTGTTGACCAATGTGGACTTTCCGGCACCGGTGGAGCCACCCACGACTACGAGAAGCGGGGCGTCCAGCCGCGCGAGCCTCGGGATCAGGTAGTCGTCGAGCTGTCCCACCAGCGAGCCGCCAACGGTCCGCGCCGCGTCAGCGGACGGTACCGCCAGCGGGTACGTGGCGGAGGTGACAGCGGCGCGGAGGCTCTGCAGAGCGGTCGTGAGCGCGCCGGCCGCCTCAGACAGCGGCCCGAGCGGCGGCGCCGCGTCCTTGTCTTCGGAGTCGCGCGCTGGGACGGCACTTGTCTCGCCGGCATCGGCCGAGTCAGTTGTGCCGGCTCCGACGTCCGTGATCGGCGTGGTGGTGTCGTCGGCCTGCGCCGACGCGCTGGCCTGCGCTGCCGTATCGCTCAGCTCGCGGGTCTCCGCCGGCCCGGGCGTACCGCCCAGCTCCGCCGTGTCGGTCCGCTCCTCGGCCGTGTCGGTCTGCTCGTCTGTGGGGTCGGGCAGCTCAGCCGTGTCGGTCCGTTCGGCGGAGTCGGCCAGTTCCGCGGTGGTGTCGGCGTTGCTGTCCGACCCTGTCGGCCCGTCGTCCGGCGTGTCGCCTTCAGGTGCCGTGCCAGGGGGGTCTGCGATGACGTCGGTGTCAGCTTCGGACTCGGTGGCGCTCGTAGCGGTGAGGTCGGCGGTCGACTGTTCGGACGTGCCGGCATCCGGGCCTGCCTCGCCGGCGGTGTCGGCGTCAGGTGCCTGCTGCGCGGCACTGAGCTCTGAAGGCTCGCCCTCGGCCATCCCATCTCGTCCGGCATCGGCCTGCCCGGCGGCGGGCTCCTTAGCGTCGCCGCCCTCAGCGGCTAGTGCGGCGGCCGGCTTCTGAGCTTCGGCGTCCGCTTCGCCCGCGTCTGGGCTGCCTGCCTCCGGGCGCTCGATGCCCGCGTCGGGGCTGGGCCCGGCGTCGGGGGTGGGCCCGGCGTCGGGGGCGGGTTCGGCGTCGGGGGTGGGCGCATCGGCGTCCACGCCGGCGGTGGTGGAGCCTTCGTCGGAGGCGGTCGTCGCGTCCACGCCGGCCTTTTCCGCGCCGGTCGCGGTCGCCTCGGCGCCGGTGGCGTCCTTGGCCGACGCGTCGCTGTCCTCAGGGCCCCCCTTGGCGGAGGCGGATCGTGGGCCTTGGGCCGCGGTGCCGTTCTTGGGCGCGGCCGCTGCGGTCGTGGGAGGCGGCGCCAGGGTGGGATCGGGCGTCACTGCGGCAGCATCCTGCGGCTCGGGGGCAGGAGAACCAGGCCGAGCGTCCATGTCGGACTCCGACTCCGGGTCGGCCGGCGGCTCCTCGGGAGTCACGGTGGGCGTGCCAGATCTGCCCGCCGGCATGTCACCGTGCGACTTCACGGGTAAAGACTGCCCGATCCACGCATCGCAGACAACAGGAACCGTGCGGGTTGCGCCGATCAAGGACAGATTCCCTGATCAAGGGCAAATGCCCGTGGATCGACGACACGGCAGTTCCTGAGCGTCGCCCCAGCGCTACACGGGGTGCGGGTATGGCGTCCCGGACTCCGCAAGTTCGGGTGATTAGCGGTGTCCGAGTGGGGTTTACGCCGCAGTTTCCCCGAAAGTGCGGCATCCCACACCGATGTCCGGCCGCGGGGGCGCCGCGGGGCGCGACGCGCCGGTCGCGTCGACGCGCGACCCGCCGGGTCGTGGCTCGGACGGCGTCCGCCGGATCGTGGCTCGGACGGGTGTCCGTCGGGTGCGTGGCTCGGACGGCGTCCGCCGGGTCGTGGCTCGGACGGGTGTCCGTCGGTGCGTGGCTCGGACGGTGTCCGCTGGGTCCGTGGGCTCGGACGGTGTCCGCCGATCAAGGGCGATCGCATCGATCAAGGGCGAATGCACGCGGAAAAGAGATCCAAGCACGTGCGTTTGCCCTTGATCGGCGCGAGGGGGCGGTGCGTGGGCGCCCAGCGTGCGGGCCCCGCTGGGCGGGCCGCCAGAGCCCGGCGCGCCGGGCCCGCGCGGGCGTGGGGCGTGGGGCGCGGGTGGGGGCGCGCCGGGCCCACGGGGGCGTCGGGGGTGCGGGGCGCGGGAGGGAGGAGCGTGGGGGTGGGGTGGGAGCTGTGAGTTGCGTGTGATTGGCTCAACCCTGGCTTGACGGTCGGAGTGATCGTGGCAGTATTGAGTCTGGTCCACTCAACTTGACCTGAATACTCAACTTGACCAAAACGCAGAGTCTCCCAGGAGAAGCGAGGAAGCGAACATGGCACGTGCGGTCGGCATCGACCTCGGCACAACGAACTCCGTGGTCAGCGTGCTCGAGGGTGGCGAGCCCACCGTCATCGCGAACGCCGAGGGATCGCGCACTACGCCGTCGATCGTCGCGTTCGCCCGTAACGGTGAGGTGCTCGTCGGCGAGGTTGCCAAGCGCCAGGCGGTGACGAACCCCGATCGGACGATCCGGTCGGTGAAGCGGGAGATGGGCTCCAACTGGTCCGTCGACATCGACGGCAAGAAGTACACCCCGCAGGAGATCTCCGCTCGGGTGCTGATGAAGCTCAAGCGCGACGCCGAGGCATACCTTGGCGAGCGGATCACCGACGCGGTGATCACCGTCCCGGCGT
This sequence comes from Micromonospora sp. CPCC 205371, assembly GCF_026130045.1. Lineage (GTDB taxonomy): Bacteria > Actinomycetota > Actinomycetes > Mycobacteriales > Micromonosporaceae > Phytohabitans. The sequence goes on along the minus strand of NZ_JAIBNX010000001.1, from coordinate 233,213 downwards.
ACTTCAACGACGCCCAGCGGACGGCTACCAAGGAGGCTGGCGAGATCGCCGGCTTCAACGTTCTCCGTATCGTCAACGAGCCCACCGCGGCCGCGCTGGCGTACGGGCTCGACAAGGGCTCCAAGGAGCAGACCGTTCTGGTCTTCGACCTTGGCGGCGGCACCTTCGACGTGTCGCTGCTGGAGCTCGGCGAGGGTGTCATCGAGGTCAAGTCGACCAGCGGTGACAACCACCTCGGCGGCGACGACTGGGACGAGCGCGTCATGGACCACTTGGTCAAGACGTTCCGCGGCCAGCACGGCGTCGACCTGTCGCAGGACAAGATGGCGATGCAGCGCCTGCGTGAGGCCGCCGAGAAGGCCAAGATCGAGCTGTCCGCGGCCACCACGACGAGCATCAACCTGCCCTACATCACGGCCGGTCCGGCGGGTGCCGATGGCAGCCCGTCCGCGCCGCTGCACCTCGACGTGACGCTGAGCCGCTCCGAGTTCCAGCGGATGACGCAGGATCTGCTCGACCGCTGTAAGGGCCCGTTCGAGCAGGCGATCAAGGACGCTGGCATCAAGGTGGCCGACGTCGACCACGTGATCCTGGTCGGCGGCTCGACCCGGATGCCCGCCGTGTCCGACCTGGTCAAGCAGCTCACCGGCAAGGAGCCCAACAAGGGCGTCAACCCGGACGAGGTCGTGGCCGTCGGTGCCGCTCTGCAGGCCGGCGTGCTCAAGGGCGAGGTCAAGGACGTCCTGCTGCTCGACGTGACCCCGCTGAGCCTGGGCATCGAGACCAAGGGCGGCATCTTCACCAAGCTCATCGAGCGCAACACGACGATCCCGACCAAGCGGTCCGAGGTCTTCACCACCGCCGACGACAACCAGCCGTCCGTGCTGATCCAGGTCTTCCAGGGCGAGCGGGAGATCGCGGCATACAACAAGAAGCTCGGCACGTTCGAGCTGACCGGCCTGCCGCCGGCGCCGCGTGGTGTGCCGCAGATCGAGGTCACCTTCGACATCGACGCGAACGGCATCGTTCACGTCAACGCGAAGGACCTTGGCACCGGCAAGGAGCAGTCGATGACGATCACCGGCGGCTCGGCGCTGCCGAAGGACGACATCGAGCGGATGATGCGCGACGCGCAGGAGCACGCCGACGACGACAAGCGTCGCCGCGAAGAGGCGGAGACCCGCAACCTCGCCGAGCAGCTCCAGTGGCAGACCGAGAAGTTCCTCGCGGAGAGCGGCGACAAGCTGCCGGCCGACTCGCGCGAACAGATCAACGAGGCGCTCGGCGAGCTGCGCAGCGCGCTGGGCGGCACCGACATCGAGAAGATCCGGTCCGCGCACGAGAAGCTGGCGACGGTGTCGCAGCAGGCCGGTTCGCTGCTGTACGCGCAGCAGCAGGCCGACCAGCCGGACCCGACCGCCGCTGGCGCGACGGGCGGCGCGGGCACGGCCGGCCCCGGCGGGCCGGCTGGTTCCGCTGGCAAGCCGGATGACGTGGTGGACGCCGAGATCGTCGACGAGGACGACAAGAAGTGACTTCACGAGACGATGACCAGCCCGCCGAGCGGGTCGTCATCCGTGACAAGCGGAGGATCGACCCGACCGGCGGCAAGGTGAAGTCGGCAGCCGAAAACAACGACGAGCCGGCCGAGGCGCCGGAGGAGTCCGAGCGCGACACCGGCAAGGAGCACAAGCCGAGCCACGCGGCGCTGGACGAGCCGGTCGAGGGCGAGATCGTCGAGGATGCCGAGACGACCGAGTCCACCGAGCCGGAGTCGGCCGGCGAGGGCACCGGCCCGCTCGGCGCGGAGCTCGAAGCGCTGCGGTCCGAGCTGGAGGAGCGCACCAACGACCTCCAGCGCGTGACCGCGGAGTACGCGAACTACCGCAAGCGGGTCGACCGCGATCGGGGTCTCGCCGCTGAGCAGACCACTGGTGCGGTGCTCAGTGCGCTCCTACCGGTACTCGATGACCTGGACCGTGCTCGCGAGCACGGCGACCTGGTGGGTCCGTTCGCCGCGGTGTCCGAGCAGTTGGTCGCGGCGCTGGGGAAGTTCGGGCTCACGGCGTTCGGTGAGAAGGGCGACCCCTTCGACCCGACGCGGCACGAGGCGGTCGCGCACCAGACCTCCGCGGACGTCACCGAGCCGACCTGCGTACAGGTCATGCGCCGGGGCTATCTCCTTGGCGACCGCCTGCTGCGTCCGGCTCTTGTCGCGGTCGCCGACCCTGAGTAGCAAGCCGATCGATCTGGGAGGAGGTGGATGACGTGAGCTCCAAGGACTGGCTGGAGAAGGACTTTTACGCCGTACTCGGGGTGCCGAAGTCCGCCTCCTCCGACGAGATCAAAAAGGCGTACCGGAAGCTCGCCCGCGAGTCACACCCGGACCACAATCCGGGCAACGCGCAGGCCGAAGACCGCTTCAAGGCCATCTCCGAGGCGTATGACGTGCTCGCTGACGAGCGCAAGCGCAAGGAGTACGACGAGATGCGCGCCCTCTTCGGGTCGGGCGCGTTCCGGCGTGGCGCCCGTGGTGGGTTCGACCCGGCCGACCTGTTCGGCGGCTTCGGCGGCGGCAATGCCGGTGCCGGTGACCGCCGGTTCGGCGGCGCGGGCTTCTCCGACCTGTTCAGCACGATCTTCTCGGGCGGGGGCGGGCCGACCCGCACGCGTGGACCGGTGCGCGGCCGCGACGTCGAGACCGAGGTCGTGCTCAACTTCGAAGACGCGATCCGGGGCGTCACGCTGCCCCTCTCGATACGCGCGCCGGGCGTCTGCGACACCTGCCACGGTTCGGGCGCCAAGCCCGGCACTCAGCCGCGGGCGTGCCCGGTGTGTATGGGTTCGGGGCTGGTCACCCGCAATCAGGGGTCGTTCAGCTTCTCTGAGCCGTGCCGCGAGTGCCAGGGTGTCGGCACGATCGTCGACGAGAAGTGCCCGGAGTGCCGTGGCACCGGCGGGGTCACCAAGACCCGCACGATCAACGTTCGCTTCCCGGCGGGCGTGGCCGACAGCCAGCGGATCAGGCTGGCCGGTCGGGGCGAGCCGGGCGAGCGTGGCGGGCCGGCCGGCGACCTGTACGTGTTGGTGCGTGTGCGTCGCGACGACCTGTTCGGCCGGTCGGGCGACGACCTGACGCTCACCGTGCCGATCACGATCTCGGAGGCCGTCCTGGGCACCGACCTTCGGGTGCCGACCATGGACGGCGCGGTGACCCTGCGGGTGCCGCCCGGCACGCCGAGCGGTCGCACGCTGCGGGCGCGCGGTAAGGGTGTGAGCCGTCGCGACGGCGCCGCCGGCGACCTGCTGGTGACCGTCGAGATCGTGGTGCCGACCGAGCTGTCCGACAAGGCCAAGGACGCACTGGCGACGCTGGCGACCGAGATCGCGCCCGCACCGCGGGAACACCTGGACGCACGGGTGCGTCGATATGGTTAGCGCAATGATCAGTTGGAGGTGAGCGTGGTGGACGAGGAGTTCCAGATCTCTGTCGAGGTCGCCTCCGACGCCAAGGTGCTGATCATCTCGGCGGCAGCGAGGCTGGCCGGGATGCATCCGCAGACGCTCCGGCAGTACGACCGGCTCGGGCTCGTGCAGCCGGGCCGGGCGAGCGGTGGTGGCCGCCGATACAGCGAGCGTGACGTTGCGCTGCTTCGCGAGGTGCAGCGGCTGAGCCAGGAAGACGGTGTCAACCTGGCCGGCATAAAGCGGATCATCGGTCTTGAGCAGCTGGTCGCGGAGCTTCAGGAGCGCGTCAGCGAGCTTGAGGCCGCGCTCACCGATGCCTACCAGCGGATCGCCGAGATGGAGGCGACCGGCTACGCGCGCCGCGATCTCGTACCCATGAGTAGGACCTCCAACGCGCTGGTCGTCTGGCGTCCGAGCAGGCGTACGCAATCTTGATTCCGGCCCGCTGAACGGGTCAGTCGACTAACCTGACTTTTGGTTCGGAGGGCACATTCCGGACTACCGGTCAGCGAAGGAGGGATCGATGGGGATCGCCGACTCGTTCAGGGAAAAGGCCGACCAGGCTGTCGACAAGATTGGCGCCGATCGTGCGAAGGACGGCGTCGAGAAGGCTGGCGACAAGCTTGATGACGCCACCGGCGGCAAGTACGCCGAGCACGTCGACAAGGGCCAGAACGCCGCCAGTGACTACATCGACAGGACGGACGAGGACCCGCGGCAGTGACAACGCGGGTGCGACATGGCGACACAGGCGGGGCGGGGATCCACGGGGGGTCCCCGCCCTTCGCGTGCGAGAACGTCAGCCGAGGCGGCGGGACTGGCGGACGAGGCCGCCCTCGCACCAGTCGTGGTAGTCGAAGAGGTCGGGCCGAGCGAGCAGCACGCGCGTGTTGTGCGCCCAGGTGACCATCAGCTCGTCGCCGTACTCCTCGGCCTGCTCCACCAGCTTGCGTAGCCGGCGCTTGGGGTGCGCCCGGAAGTTGGTGCGGATGCCGTCGGCGGCGTAGATGTACAGGCAGTGCAGGGCGAACCGGCGGGCCGGGCACGAGCGGTCCATCGCCAGTTCGAATAGGGTGCCGATCAGCCGGTCGCCGGAGACCAACAGGTCCCAGTCTTGCGGCATGGACTGCAACGGCACCGAGTCGGGCTGGTACGCCCAGGCGCGCAACTCGGCGGCCGAGGGGTCGACCGGGTTGGCGAATCCTCGGAATGTCGACTGCTGCAAGGTCACCCGCCCGCTCCCCTCGCGAGTTACCACCCTCCGGGCCGGACCCCCGGACGCATGCGGCGACACCGTAACGCGTAACTAGGTACCTACGGAAGTGGCGGATTGTGTCATCCGATGGAATTAGTCGGGAGAGGGAAGTGGCTGCGGCTGTGTAACGGGCCTCCGTCGGGCCCGCAAGAGGCTCTTAAACCACGCAAAGTCGGGCAATCGGGCCAGCATCGGGCCGGTCACGACTGTGATCAGAACGTAAGCCGTCGCGAGCGGTGCGAGCTGTGACTCGATGCCGGGGGTCGCCACGGCGAGTCCGGCGATCACGATCGAGAACTCGCCTCGGGGCATCAGGGCCAACCCGGCACGCAGTCGACCGGGCACGGCGATTCCGGCGCGCCACGCGGCGACGTATCCGGTGATGATCTTGGTTGTCATGGTGATCACCGCGAGGGCCAGCGCGGGCAGCAGCACCGGCGGCATGTCTCTGGGGTCTGTCGCCAGACCGAAGAACACGAAGAACACCGCCGCGAAGAGGTCGCGCAGCGGGGAGAGCAACTGAGTCGCGTGATGGGCGACCGGGCCGGAGAGCGCGATTCCGACGAGGAACGCGCCCACCGCGGCGGAGACCTGAAGCTTCGCGGCGACGCCGGCCACCAGCAGCGTGAGGCCGAGTACGCCCAGCAGCAGCGCCTCGGGGTCGCGCGCTGGCAGGAGCGCGGAGATGGCGTGCCCCCAACGGATCGCGACCACGAGCACCAGACCGACCGTGGCCACCGCGATGGCGAGCGACTGCGCGCCCGCCGCCAGGCCGGCGCCGGCCAGCACCGCTGTGATCAGCGGCAGGTAGAGCGCCATCGCCAGGTCTTCGATCACCAGGACGGAGAGGATGACCGGGGTCTCCCGGTTACCGAGGCGGCCCAGGTCGGCGAGCACTTTGGCGATCACGCCCGACGAGGAGACCCAAGTGATGCCGGCCAGCACCAGTGACGCCTGCCAGCCCCAGCCGAGCAGCATCCCGAAGAGGGCACCCGGCACGGCGTTGAGCGCCCCGTCGAGCAGGCCGGCGGGCGCGTTGCTGCGCAGGTTTCCCACGAGCTCACTGGCCGAGTACTCCAGGCCGAGCATCAGAAGCAGGAGGATCACGCCGATCTCGGCGCCGACGGCGAAGAACTCTTCGCTCGCCGAGAGCGGCACCAGCCCGCCGTGCCCGAAGGCGAGCCCGGCGAAGAGGTACAGCGGTATGGGAGACAGGCCGAAGCGGCGGCTGAGCCGACCGAGCATTCCGAGGCCGAGGAGCAGAGCGCCGACCTCGATGAGCAGGACGGTCGTGTCGTGCATCCGGTCAGCCGTCCGGGTCGCCGTTGGCGAGGATCTCGGTGAGGCCGTCGAGTCCCTGCCGGGTGCCGACGGCCACCACCACGTCGCCGCCCTGGAAGCCGAACTCGGGGCCGGGCGACGCGATCACCTCTCGGTCTCTGAGTACGGCGACGATCGAGACGCTTGTGCGCGTGCGCGCCTTGGTCTCGCCGAGGCGCCGGCCGACCCACTGGGAACCGGCGGGAATCGACACCTGCTCGGTGAGCAGCCCGGCGGCCTGCTGGCGGAGCCCGGCGAGCTGGCCGAGCATCAGCGAGGCGCCAAGCAGGTCGGCGAGGGCTTCCGCCTCGTCGTCGGTGAACGCGATCGACGCGACGCACGCGTCTGGATCGTCATCGTCGTAGAGGACGAGATCACGTTGACCGTTGCGATGCGTCACCACGCCTACCCGCCGGCCCGAGGTGGTCACGAGATCGTGACGTACCCCGATGCCCGGCAGCGCGGTCTGCTCTACCCGTACACGCACGCGGAACACGGTACCTTCTGGGCGTGAGCGAGCTTTCCCCTCAGCATCGCGATCTCAGGATGTCCGATGCGGACCGTGAGCGCGTCGTCCAACGGCTCAACCAGGCAGCCGGCGACGGCCGCATCACCCTCGACGAGTTCGAGGAGCGGGTCGCGGGCGTGTTCGCCGCGCGCACCTTCGGTGAGGTCGAGCCGTATATTGCCGACCTACCGGCGGCGCCGGGTGCACCGGTGCCGCGCGAGGTCGTCGAGCTGCGGTCGGTCGCGTCCGAGCTGAAGCGCAAGGGCGCGTGGGTGGTGCCGCGGCGGATCGTGGCCAGCAACAAGGCCGGTTCGGTCAAGCTGGACTTCACCGACGCGGTGATCAGCCATCCGCTGGTGGAGATCGCGCTCGACGTGGTGGCGGGCGGCACGGTGCTGGTGCTGCCGCCGGGCGCCTCGGTGGACGCGACCGACGTCCAGACGGTCGCGGGCAGCGTGAAGGTGCGGGGTGACCTGCCCGAGAGCGGCGGTCAGCCGCACTTCGTGGTGACCGGCCGCCAGTCGATGGGAAGCCTGACCGTGCGGCGGCAGTACCGGTTCTGGCGGTGGCGGTGGTAATCGTGCCGGGCCGCGCTAGAGTTGAGCCAGACACGCTCAACTCTGGGAGCAATATTGAACGCCGAACGGTTGACCACCAAGAGCCGGGAAGTGATCACTAGCGCGGTCGCGACCGCGAGCCAGCGCGGGCACGCCACCGTCGAGCCCTGGCACCTGCTGCTCTCGCTGCTCGACACCGGTGGTTCCACCGCGGGTGGCCTGTTGCGCGCGGTCGGCGCCAACCCCGCCGACATCCGCCGCGCCGCCGCCCGCGCCGTCGAAAACCTTCCCTCCGCCCGCGGGTCGAGCCTCGCCGAGCCCAGCCTGTCGCGCGAGTTCGTCAACGCCGTCGGGGCCGCCGAGCAGATCGCCCGGCCGCTCGGCGACGAGTACACCTCCACCGAGCACCTGCTCGCCGGCCTCGCCCGAGTGGGTGGCGTCGTCGCGCAGGCTCTCAAGGAGGCGGGCGTCACCGAAGACAACCTCGTCGCCGCGTTCCCCACCGTGCGGGGCGGCGATCGCCGGGTCACCACCGCCGACCCGGAGCAGACCTATCAGGCGCTGGAGAAGTACGGCGTCGACCTGACCGCCCGCGCCCGCGATGGCAAGGTCGACCCGGTCATCGGCCGCGACTCGGAGATCCGCCGGGTCATCCAGGTGCTCTCCCGGCGCACCAAGAACAATCCCGTGCTGATCGGCGAGCCCGGCGTCGGCAAGACCGCGATCGTCGAAGGGCTCGCCCAGCGCATCGTCGCCGGCGACGTGCCCGAGTCGCTACGCGACAAGCGGTTGGTTGGGCTCGACCTGGCCGCGATGGTGGCGGGAGCGCAGTACCGCGGGCAGTTCGAGGAGCGGCTCAAGTCGGTGCTAGAGGAGATCAAGAACTCCGACGGCCACGTCATCACGTTCATCGACGAACTGCACACCGTCGTGGGCGCGGGCAAGGGCGAAGGCTCGATGGACGCGAGCAACATGCTCAAGCCGATGCTCGCCCGCGGCGAGCTCCGAATGGTCGGCGCGACCACGCTCGACGAATACCGCCAGCACATCGAGAAGGATCCGGCCTTCGAGCGGCGGTTTCAGCCTGTACTGGTGGGCGAGCCCACGATCGAAGACACGATCGGCATCCTGCGCGGCCTCAAGGAGCGTTACGAGGTGCACCACGGTGTACGGATCACCGACGCCGCCCTCGTGGCCGCCGCTTCGCTGTCCGACCGGTACATCACCGACCGGTTCCTGCCCGACAAGGCGATCGACTTGGTCGACGAGTCGGCGTCCCGGCTCCGCATGGAGATCGACTCCCGGCCCGTCGAGATCGACGAGATCGAGCGCGCCGTCCGGCGCCTGGAGATCGAGGAGATGGCGCTCGCGAAGGAGCCCGACCCGGCCTCCGCACAGCGGCTCGAACGGCTGCGCAAAGAGCTCGCCGACCGGCGCGAGCAGCTCACCGCGCTTTCCGAGCGGTGGCGCCTGGAAAAGGAGCACATCACCAAGATCTCCACGGCCAAGGAGGAGCTGGAGCGCCTTGGCGGCGAGGCCGACCGCGCGGAGCGCGACGCCGAGCTGGAGCGCGCGGCCGAGCTGCGGTACGGCCGCATCCCGCAGCTGCGCGCCGAGCTGGCGAAGGCCGAGGCGGAGCTGGCGGTACTCCAGGCGGACGGCGCGATCCTCAAGGAAGAGGTCGGAGCCGACGACATCGCCGCCGTGGTCGCCTCCTGGACCGGCATCCCGGCCGGCCGCCTCATGGAGGGCGAGACCGCCAAGCTGCTGCGCATGGAGGAGTCGCTGGCGTCCCGTGTGATCGGGCAGGCGGAGGCGGTCGGTGCGGTCGCCGACGCGGTACGCCGGGCCCGTGCGGGCGTCGCCGACCCCGACCGGCCCACCGGATCGTTCCTCTTCCTCGGCCCCACCGGCGTGGGAAAGACCGAGCTGGCCAAGGCGCTCGCCGAGTTCCTCTTCGACGACGAGCGGGCCATGGTGCGCATCGACATGAGCGAGTACGCCGAGAAGCACTCCGTGGCGCGGCTGGTTGGCGCCCCGCCCGGCTACGTGGGGTACGAGGAGGGTGGTCAGCTGACCGAGGCGGTGCGGCGCCGGCCGTACTCGGTCGTGCTGCTCGACGAGGTCGAGAAGGCCCATCCCGACGTCTTCGACGTGCTGCTCCAGGTGCTCGACGACGGCCGGCTCACCGACGGCCAGGGCCGCACCGTCGACTTCCGCAACGCGATCCTCATCCTCACGTCGAACATGGGTTCCTCCGTGATCGCCGACCCGACGCTGAGCGAAGACGAGCGGCGCGAGGCCGTGCTGGCGGTGGTGCGGTCGCAGTTCAAGCCCGAGTTCCTGAACCGGCTCGACGACATCGTGGTGTTCCACTCGCTCACCGGCTCCGACCTGGCCTCCATCGTGGACATCCAGCTCGAGCGGATGCGGCGCCGGCTGAGCGACCGCCGGCTCACCCTGGAGGTGAGCGACGCGGCCCGGGTCTGGCTGGCCGAGCACGGGTACGACCCAATCTACGGTGCCCGGCCGCTGCGCCGGCTGGTCCAGTCGGCGATCGGCGACCGGCTCGCCAAGGCGCTGCTCGCGGGCGGCATCCGGGACGGCGACACGGTGCGCGTAGACCTGGCGGAGACCAAGGATGGGTTGTCTGTGAGCACGGGTTGATCTCCCTATCGTCGATCAAGGGCAAACGCACGTGGTTCGATCGCTTTTCCACGTGCATTTGCCCTTGATCCACGCGAATGGCCTTGATCGGCGGCCGGCACCCGCCGCGCAGCGGCTGCGGCATCGAGCGCCGCCGGTTCGGTGACCTCCGGGGCACCGTTTGTACCGGCAGCGTGGCAGGGTATCGATACCGTGTTCGTTGCGATCTAGGGGTTCGCTGCAACTTAGGGAAGGAGTGTCGTGTCCGATCCCACGACTCCGGACGCCAGGGTGCGCCCGGGGAGTGTCACCATCTCCAGCTATCTGCTGTACCTGTGCGCCGCCATCGGAGTGCTCGGTGCGGTGACTCAGCTTGCCACCATCGGCACCGTGAGCGACGTCTACACCGAGGCGTACGAGGGCACCACAGCCGAGGGGACCGAAGGGATCGCGACCGCCTCTGTGGTCGTCGCCTCCGTGCTCGGCCTGCTCTTCGCAGCGGGCTTCGTCGTGCTGGCCATCCTGAACAACCGCGGCAAGAACGTCTCGCGGATCGTCACGTGGGTGGTCGGCGGCATCTCGCTCTGCTGCACGGGCTTCGGCATCGCGGGCCAAGCGCTCAGCAACTCGATGAACATGTCCACAGGCGACGGTCCGGACCCGTCCGAGATCCAGGACCGCATCAACAGCGAGCTGCCCTGGCTCATGCCGCTGAGCATCACGACGTCGATCATCACGCTCGTCGCGCTGATCGTCGCGCTGATCCTGCTGGCGCTGCCGCCTTCGAACGAGTTCTTCCGCAAGCCGGCCCAGGTGTGGGAGCCGCCGGTGCCGGGTGGCGCCTACCCGGCGTACCCGCAGGTGCCGCCGGCGGGCCCGAGCCCGTACGCGCCGCCGGCGCCCGACGCCGCGCCGCCTTCGCCAGCGACGCCGCCATCGGCGGGGGATGCCACCGCGCCACCGGCCCAGCCGCCGTCGGAGAACCGGCCGTCCGACCCGCCGAGCCCGCCGCCCGCTGTCTGATCCGAGCGCTACTCATGGTGTCCTGTACGCCATGAGTAGCGCGCAGATCATCGAGCCGGCCCGGCGCCCGGCGGTCGTCACCGCGGCCGCCGCGATCATGATCTCCATGGCGGCCGCCGGGCTGGCCTACGCGATATTCGGGCTCGTCGGCACGGGTGGCGTCGTCGACCGGTACCGTCAGGCCGCCGCGGCCACCGGGGAGAGCGACGACGTCATCGACGTGCTGGCAAACCTCGCCTGGGGCACTGTGATCGCCGCGGCGGTGCTCGCGGTGATCGTGGGTCTACTGCTCACCGCGCTCGCCTTCGGCAACCTGCGCGGCAGTTCCGGTGCCCGGATCGCCACATGGTTCGTCAGTGGCCTCGGACTCCTCTGTGGCTTCTTCAGCCTCCTCACCGTGCTCTTGCAGGCCGCCCTGACGTGGAACGTCTCCGACGACCGCGTCACCGAACAGCTCACGCAGGCGCTCACGGACGCCTACCCGGCGTGGTGGTTCGCGCTCAGTGGGATGGTCGCGACCGGCCAGGCGCTCGGCTACCTCGTAGTGGCTCTGCTCCTGGCCCTGCCGGCCGCACACCCGCACTTCCGTGGGCGGCCCGCATGAGTACACGGACCGCGCTGATCACAGGTGCGACGGCGGGCATCGGGGCCGCCTTTGCGCGGGCGCTGGCGACGCAGGGGTACTCCCTCGTGCTGGTCGCCCGCGACGCGGAACGGCTCGCGGCGCTCGCCGCGGAACTCGCTGAGCGGCACGGGGTGAGCGCGACGCCGCTACCCGCGGACCTGGCCACCGACGAGGGCTGCGCGGCCGTCGAGCGCAAGCTGGCCGAGCCGCACGACCTGTTGGTGAACAACGCGGGCATCAGCCTTAACCAAACGTTCTTGAAGTCGACCGTCGATGATGAGGCCCGGCTGCTACGGCTCAACGTCCACGCCGTGATGCGGTTGACGCTCGCGGCACTCCCCGGCATGACGGAAAGGCGTCACGGGGGAGTGATAAATGTCTCTTCCGTTGCCGGGTTCGCGGCCGTAATGCCGGGCTCCACCTACTCGGCCTCGAAGGCTTGGGTCACCAATTTCAGTGAATCCGTGGCGCATTCCGTGCGTCCGTACGGTGTTCGAGTAATGGCCCTCTGTCCTGGATACACCCGCACCGAGTTCCACCAGCGGGCTGGTATCAACATGTCTAAAACCCCTGAATGGATGTGGCTGCGCGCCGATGACGTGGTCCGCGACGCTCTGCGTGACCTGGGCAAGGGCAAGGTCGTGAGCGTGCCGGACTGGAAGTACAAGTTGGCGGTCTTCGGACTGCGTCACGTGCCCCGGCGACTGCTCCAAGGAGTCTCCCGAGATGTCCGAGGCCGGATCGGTCGTGACGTGTAGTGCCGGGTCCACCGTTCATCGTCGTCATTTGACAAGTACGCTTGTGCGCCATGGGGGACCATGACGACCTGCGTAAATTCATCACTGAACTGGCCGTCGTCCACGGCCGGGTCGTGCTGTCATCGGGTCGTGAGGCCGACTGGTACGTCGATCTCCGTCGGGTGACGCTGCATCACGCGGCGGCTCCGCTGGTAGGTCGGGTCATGCTCGACCTGACGGCAGACTGGAATTTCGATGCGGTCGGCGGCCTGACGTTGGGTGCGGACCCGGTGGCAGCGGCGATGCTGCACGCCGCTTCGGCGGCGGGGCGTCCCCTGGACGCCTTCGTGGTTCGTAAGGCCGAGAAGACGCATGGGCTCCAGCGGCGGATCGAAGGGCCAGGGGTGGCCGGCCGCAGGGTCCTCGCGGTGGAAGACACCTCGACGACGGGCAGCAGCGTGCTGACCGCGGTCGAGGCATTGAAAGAGGCTGGAGCCGAGGTAGTGGGTGTAGCCGTTATCGTGGATCGCGGTGCTGGCGACACGGTGCGGGACGTGGGACTCCCGTATCGGGCGGCCTACACGTTGGGCGACCTCGGCCTTTAGGCCTAAAAGTTTGCCGATTCGGACCTGCTGATATGCAGGCGGATCGATGGTGTAGGTGGAAGGATGGAGTACGTGGGAACTGCGTTGGCTGAAACAACCATGCCTCAGATCTCGCCGCTTGGCGGCGAGCCGATCGAACGCGCTGATGCCGAGCGCCTCGCTGGGGTCCTGAAAGCACTCGCTGATCCGGCCCGACTGCGGCTCTTGAGCCTCATCCAGTCGGCACCCGAAGGCGAGGCGTGCGTCTGCGACCTCACGGCACCGCTCGGCCTCTCGCAGCCGACTGTGAGTCACCACCTGCGTATCCTCACCGAGGCCGGCTTGCTGGAGCGGGAGAAGCGCGGAGTGTGGGCTTACTACCGGCTGGTGCCGACTGCGATCGCAACGATCGCGGACCTGCTCACCCCGCCGCGTAAGCGAGCCACCAAGAAGGCTCGCTGAGTTAGCGAATCGCCCGGGTCGCTGAGCAACTGCTCTGCGACACCGGGCGATGTCCCTTGCCTTCGGGTGAGGGGTTTCTATCGGGGCTTGGTGGCCCCGACCTCTTCCATGACCTCCTGCGCCCGGCGCTTGGCCCGACGCTCCCGGATGATCTCCACAAAGATGGGCATCACCGAGATCAGGATGATCAGCGCCACCACCGGGAGGATGTACCGGTCGATGTGGTCGCCGACGGCTTCGTAGATGCTGTCTGCCAGCAGGTAGCCGACGAGCAGGATGCCGTCGGTCCAGAGGATGCCGCCGACCACGTTCCACAGGAAGAACTTCTTCGCAGGCATGCCGAGCGTGCCGGCCACCGGGTTGAGGAACGTGCGCACGATCGGGATGAAGCGTGCGAGCACCACGGCCTTGGCGGGGCCGAACTTCTCGAAGTAGTACTCGGCCTTCTCGACGTACTCGCGCTTGAACAGGCGCGAGTTTGGCCGCTCGAACATCTTCCGGCCGTACCGGGCGCCGAGGAAGTGCCCCAACTGCGCTCCGGTGATGGCGCAGATGGGCGCTCCGATCAGCAGGCCGGCGAGCGAGAGCTTCGTGCCGTCGCCGAACATCGCGTCGGCCACCGGGGACGCCGCGACGCCAGCGAGGAAAAGCAGCGAGTCGCCCGGGAAGAAGAAGCCGACGAGCAGGCCCGTTTCGGCAAAAAGGATCGCCCACACGCCGACCAGACCGAAGGTCTGTAGCAGTTCCTTCGGATCGAGCGGGTTGACGGCCAGCTGCTCGGTGAGCGCGCGGGTCTTCTCGGCGGTGTCCACGGGCACACAGAGTACCGGTGCACACTGAGTCACCGCTGTGCCCCGCGAGAACCCGTCCTTATCGGTAGTCGTCGTCCAGGTCGACTACCCGGGCCTGCTCCAGCGCGTCCCAGTCGTTCACCTCGAAGCCGCGGTGCACCTCCGGCTCCTGGTCGGCCGGGCGGGCAAGGGTCGCCTGCTCCACCGCGTCGTCCGCCGGTGCCTCGATGTCGCGCTCTTCGGGTGCGAGGTGGTCTCCGTGCGCGAAGTCCTCGTCAGGCTCGGTCATGGTGCCTCCCCTTCCGCTGATCTTCTGTCCGGGAGTTCCTTAGGTGTCACGATGTGATGATGGTGGGATTCCTCATCCGGCTTGTGATCAACGCTATCGCGCTGTGGATAACCACGCTCGTGGTGTCCAGCATCGAAGTGACCGGCAGCTCGACCGGTCGAGACGTGCTGACCGTCCTACTCGTGGCGTTCATCTTCGGCATCGTGAACGCGGTACTCAAGCCCATCATCCACGTCGTCGGCTGCGTCTTCTACATCTTGACGCTGGGGCTCTTCGCGCTCGTGGTCAACGCGCTGCTGTTCCTGCTGACCGACTGGATCGCCGACAAGATCAACTTGCCCTTCTCGATCGACGGGTTCTGGTCCGCCTTCTGGGGCGCCATCGTGATGGCCGTCGTCAGCTGGCTGATCAGCCTTGCGGTGCCCGACCGGTGGGAAGGCAAGGCCGACTGAGAGACGCCAGCCGGGCTGCGGGATACTTCGGGCTGGAGGACAGCGCGGTCCGGCGCACTCAACCTGCATACCAAGGAGCGTTTGATATGCCTATCGCTTCCCCCGAGGTCTACGCCGAGATGCTCGACCGCGCCAAGGCCGGCGCGTTCGCGTACCCCGCGATCAACGTGACGTCCTCGCAGACGCTGAACGCGGCGCTGCGCGGCTTCGCCGAGGCCGAGAGCGACGGCATCGTCCAGGTCTCCACCGGCGGCGCCGAGTACCTCTCCGGCCCCACCGTGAAGGACATGGTGGCCGGTTCCGCCGCGTTCGCTGCCTTCGCCGCCGAGGTCGCCAAGAACTACCCGGTCAACATCGCGCTGCACACCGACCACTGCCCGAAGAACAAGCTCGACGGGTTCGTACGCCCGCTGCTCGCCATCTCCAAGGAGCGCGTGGCCCGCGGTGAGGCCCCGCTGTTCCAGTCGCACATGTGGGACGGCTCGGCCGTGCCGCTCGACGAAAACCTGCAGATCGCCGAGGAACTGCTCGCCGAGGCGGCCGCCGCGCACGTCGTGCTGGAGATCGAGGTCGGCGTGGTCGGCGGCGAGGAGGACGGCATCGTCGGTGCGATCGACGAGAAGCTGTACACCACCGTCGAGGACGGCCTCGCCACCGTCGCCGCGCTCGGCCTGGGTGAGAAGGGCCGCTACATGGCGGCGCTCACGTTCGGCAACGTGCACGGCGTCTACAAGCCGGGCAACGTCAAGCTGCGCCCCGAGATCCTCAAGGAGATCCAGGATGCGGTCGGCGCCAAGTACGGCAAGGAGAAGCCGCTTGACCTGGTCTTCCACGGCGGCTCGGGCTCGCTGCTGGAGGAGATCCGGGCGGCGCTCGACTACGGCGTGGTCAAGATGAACATTGACACCGACACGCAGTACGCGTTCACCCGTCCGGTCGTGAGCCACATGTTCACCCAGTACGACGGCGTGCTCAAGATCGACGGCGAGGTCGGCAACAAGAAGGCCTACGACCCGCGGGCCTGGGGCAAGGCGGCCGAGGAGGGCATGGCCAAGCGCGTCGTCGAGGCGTGCGAGCACCTGCGCTCGGTCGGCACCTCGCTTTCCAAGTAGCTCAAGCGGCATCCGCGGCCGGCCCCTCTTGCGAGCGGCCGGCCGCGCGCTCCTCTCCCGCCCCGCGGGTGGGGTGGGGTTAGACGTTGGACATGGCGTCGCCGGCCGCTGGGTCGCAGTCGCGGAGGAACTGGGCGCAGCGGGCGGCCTCGTCTGCCTCACCGATCTCGTCGGCGGCGCGGGAGAGCGCGTGCAGTGACCGGAGGAACCCGCGGTTCGGCTCGTGCGACCACGGCACCGGGCCGTGCCCGCGCCAGCCGCTCTTGCGGAGTTGATCGAGACCCCGGTGGTAGCCGGTGCGCGCGTAGGCGTACGCGGTGACGGCCTTGCCCTCGGCGAGCGCCCGGCTGGCGAGCACCGCCCAGGCGCCGCTGTAGGTCGGATACCGGCCGGCGACCGCCTCGTACGCTTCGGCGGTGCCCACCCGTTCCGCATCGGCCAGGGCGGTGGCGGCCTTGTCATCTGCGGGCAGCAACGTGGCGGGCGGTTCGGGCATCAGGTTCTGCATGGGCACATTCAACCCGCAACCGCCCCTGTACTGTGCCTGAACGGCTGAGGGATTCGTCACGCGTGCGGCCGGTGCGCTCGACTCCGCGGGAGACCAAAATTAGAAGTCCGGAGCCTCCCCAGGACCCGGTAACGGGAGCCCGGTGGCCTTGTGCCACC
>NZ_JAIBNX010000001.1:204652-216708 GCF_026130045.1 Micromonospora sp. CPCC 205371 | reverse complement strand
AGACCCGCGCCCCCCCCCGAGCCGCGGGAGGGGGGCGCCGGGCGCCTCTACCCCCCCGGCCTCTCTCTTGTACGGCTCTTGTGCGGTTGACTGTGCCATCACTCAGTTTGGTGCGTTGCGAGAAGATGGTGGTGTGTCCTCCCCACCGCCCACCGACGTCCTTGAGCCCCACGACACCACGCCGGACGAGATCGAGTCCCGCGCGGAGCTCGACCTCCATCTGCACCGCGGCAGCCTCGCTGGCCTGACCGTGCAGGGGCTGCGGCTGGACGTCGACCCGATACCCGACCTGTCCGCCGTCGACCTGACCGACACCCTGTTCATCGGGTGCGCGTTCGAGTCGGCCGAGGTGGAGGCCGACCTGGTCCGCCGCGGGGCGCACGTGGTGCCGCCGATGCGCGACCTGCCGTACCCCACGCACCCGTGCGTGCTCTACACGCCGGAGGATCTGGCCGCCGGGTTCGACGCGGCGGGCTTCGCCGGCATGTACGACACGGCGGTGTACGAGCACTTCCTGGCGCACGGCGGTGCGCTGCCCGAGGTGCGGGAGGCGCTGGCCCAACGGCTGCACGACCACGGCATCGACAACGCCCTGGCCGACGTGACGCGCACGTGGCTGGCGCGGCACGGCGCCCACTCGGTCGTCGGGGTGATGGGCGGTCACGCGGTCCCTCGCGGCACGTCCACGTACCGGCTCGCCGCGACCATCGGCTGGGAGTTGGCGCGGGCGGGCCGCCTGGTCGTGACCGGCGGCGGTCCGGGCGTCATGGAGGCTGCCAACCTCGGCGCGTACCTGTCGACTCGTACCCCGGAAGATCTCGCCGCCGCGATCGACATGCTGGCGCCTGCGCCCGACTTCCTCGACCACGACCCATACACCGCGGCCGCGCTGCGGGTCCGGGCGGCGTTCCCGCCCGACGCGTCGGTGTCGTGGCCCCGCCGCGGCGGCCTGGCGATCCCGACCTGGCTGTACGGGCACGAGCCGGCAAATCTCTTCGCGGGCTGTATCGCGAAGTACTTTTCGAACGCGATCCGGGAGGACACGATCCTGCGGCTGGCGCGGGGCGGCATCGTCTTCGCCGCTGGCCGGGCCGGCACGGTGCAGGAGGTGTTCCAGGCCGCGACGAAGACGTTCTACGGCACCGACGGCGCGAGCGGCGCGTACGTGTTCTTGGACAGGGCGTTCTGGACCGAGACGCTGCCGATCGAGGCCCTCCTGCGCCCGCTGCTCGCCCTGTCACCGCAGGGCGACCTGTCGACGTCGATCCATGTGACCGACGATGTCCACGAGGCCGTCCGCGTGCTGACGTCCTAGGTTAGGCGATCGGGACGCGGCACCAGAAGCCGACGGGCATGTCGATCTCCTCGGCGTCGGTGAGGCCGTTTTCGTCGAGCGCGTTGTAGATGGCCAACCTGGCGCCGTCGAAGAGGAACTCGATCGCGTGCAGTACGCGGGGCCGCCAGTGCGAAGGCATGATCCTCTCGATCACGTTGACCTCGCGAAGGCGCCGTCCCTGCGCCGACCGCAGCGCCTCGTGCGCGTCGGCCCGCCAGTCGAGCGCGAGCCCCGGCCAGTCGAGCGGCATCGACATGTCGACGTGGTTCCAGGTGATCGCGCACTCGTCGAACTTGCGGTGCGTCACCTCCACGTTTACGTCACCAAAGCCGAGGATCACCGGACCGTCGGCGAACCAGCGGCGGCGGTCCAGGTCCCACATGAGCCAGGCGCCGTCCAGGTGCCGCCCGACGACCCGGCTGAAGCGGGAGCGATGGGCGGCCGCGAGCGTCTTGGCGCTGTGGCACCACTGCGGCTCGTACCCCTCGATGCCGAGCACGACCGACCTCCAGAGCGCATCAGATCGGACGATCGTACCGAAAAGCCGTCCCGTACCCGGTACGGCGCGCGGCCTGGCCACGGAAGGAGGGCTAAAGGCCTTCGGAGACGGCCGCGGCCACCTTCAGCCAAGCGTCGAGGGTGGCGTTGGAGAGTTGGCCGTACCGGAGCGGTTCGCCGGTGTCGATCAGCCGGTCGTACGGCGCGACCAGCACCGCTCGGGTGCGCGCGGCGAAGTGGCGCTGGATCGGCGGCAGGTCGATGTCGCGGGCGCGCGGCGGCATCGAGACCACCGTCACGGCCTGCCGTACCAGCCGGGTGCGACCGCTCTGCTCCAAGTGATCCAGCATCCGGGCGGCCGTCTCGGCGGAGTCGTTACGGGCCGACATCGTCACCACGAGCTGGTCGGTGGCGTCGATCGCGGCCTGCCAGTTCTGGGCGCGGACGTTGTTTCCGGTGTCCACCACGATCAGCTTGTAGAACCGGCTGACCACCTCTCGGATCTCGCCGAACGCGTGCGCGGTGAGCATCTCGCCAGCGGTGGCCGACTCGTCCGACGCCAGTACGTCGAACATGCCCTCGCCCTGCGCCCGGACGTACTGCGACAGATCGCCGACACGGCCGCGGGCACCCTGGAAGTTTGACAGGTCGCGCAGCATGTCACGCACGGTGCGGCTGTGGAAATCCTGCTGCGCCCGCATGCCGAGCGTGCCCTGGGTCTCGTTGTTGTCCCAGGCCAGCACGTAACCGCCACGCTTCTGCCCGAACGTCATCGCCAGCAGCAGCACAGCGACGGTCTTGCCGGCGCCACCCTTCGGGTTGACCACGGTGACCTGGCGCAGGCCACCGAAGTTGCGCCGCACCTTCTCGATGTCCTGCCGGAACTCGATCTCGTCGCGGCCAGGTGCCAGCTTCACCAGGCCAAGCGTGCTCTTGTTGACGGCCGCCCGTACGCCGGTGCGCGCGACCGCGTCGGCGGGTTTCGCGGCACGACGGCGCGCGAACTCCTCCGCCGTCGGCGCGCCGGCCTCCGGCGCCCATGAGGGCTCGGTGTATGCCTGCGACGGAGGCGGCGCCGGAGCCGGGGGTGGCGCTTGTTGCGCTGGTGGCTGCTGCTGATGGGACGTCGGTGGGGTGGCCCAGGGCGAGGCAGGCGGGTGGCTGATCGGTGCCGTCGTCGCCCATGGGTCGGACGGCGGCTGAAGCCCTTGCCCCTGCTCGACGGGTGGCAGGCCATAGTGCGGAGCCAGCGGCCCGGGAGTCGGCGCGTGCGCCTGCGGGGCGACCGGCTGCGGGGCTTGGAACTGCGCCGCGTACGCGGGTGGCGCACCGTCTGGCAGCGCGTGGCTGTATCCGCTGGCCGGCTGCGGTGGCCCGCCAAGATGTCCCGCACCGTGGCCCGCCTGCCCGCCAAACGGCGGCACCTGCGCTGGCGGCTGCCCAGCGGCCTCCGCGAGCGGCGGCCCAGCCAACGGCGGCCCAGCCAACGGCGGAGGCCCGGCATAGGACGGGCCGGACGAAGGCGGCGCGGACGGCTGCGGGCCGTGGTAGGGCGGGCCGGACGAGGGCGGCGGGGACTGCGGCGGGCCGGCATACGGCGGGCCGGAGGTAGCTGGCGACGGTGGGTCGCCGTATGGGGGCGCGGACGCCGGCTCCGCCGCTGGGGCGAGCGGGCCTGCACCCGCCAGCGGGCCGGAGACGGGGATGCCGGCCGGGGGTGTGGTGACGATCGGCTGGCCCGCGTGGATCGGCGTCGGCGGTTCCGGATTGGTGCTGCCGGTCAGCGGCCACACGCCCGGCGGCAGCTTGTCAGCCGTTCCGGCCCAGTCAGCGGGTGGCGGTAACTGCGGGAGGTCGCCCGGAGGCGGCGGCTCGTGCGCTGGGGATGGGGCCGGGGAAGGGGCCGGCGAGACCGCCGCCGGCGACCCAAAGGGGGGCGGCTCGCGATCGACTGGATAGGACCCGTGCGGCGCCGTCCGATGGGGTAGAACGCCGGGGGCCGCAGCGTAAGCGGGCGGCTCAGCATAAGGCGGCCCGGAGGCAGGCGAAGCGAGATGAGGCGTGCCGGAAACTGGCGACCCGACGGAGGGCGGGTCGGAAGGAGGCGACCCAGCAAAAGGTGGGGGCCCACTGAAGGTGTCGGGTGGGGACAGGGGGATCGGGGGTAGCTCGACCGCGGGCGCCAGTACGGGTGAGTGGTCGGCCGCCGGGGGTGGGGGCGGAGGCGGCGGGGTGGGCGGTGCGGCTGGCTCGTCTTCTGGGACGTAGTCGTCGGTCGGCCAGAGCGGCTTCACACCGCGGTTTGGTCCGACGGGCACCTGGCGGGGCCCCCGGTTGTCCTCCACCGTTCACTACCTCCTCTCGCCCCCGCAGCCTCGCACAGAGGTCAGCGGACGTACACCGCCCAAGCGCCCGGCTCGATCCACCACGAACGCTTGTGACTCAGGGTGGCTTTGACGCCGTCGTCGACGTACCCGATCTCCTCGTCGCGCGGCGTGATGGCGACGGCACGGCCGCGCGCCCGGCGGACCTCCAGCCGTAGGCGTGGCTGCCGCAGCAGGCGGCGCGTCACCACCGGGACCGCGACCGCGACCTCGACGATGCCGTCGGCCGGGTCGGGCGCGGTGAGCAGTGGGAACCCGTCGAACTGCGTGTATCCGGTCGAGTTTCCCACCGCGCAGGCGAGGATGGGGTCCTGACCGTCGCTGAGCACAGCGTCGTCGACCTCCACCCGTCCGCGCCACGAGGACGGCCCAGCGCCGCCCACCAGTGCGCCATCCAGCGTCACCGAGCCACCATCGTTGCGGAGCAGGTCAAACCGGCGCACCTTGTCGCCGAGTACAGCGGCCGCGACGTCGGCGGGGTCGCGGGGCAGGCCGAGCCGGGCCGCCAGGTCGTCGCCTCCAGGGTCCATGGACAGGACGCCGATGGCTGGCAGGTCGGGGATGGTGCGGTTCGGTGGCAGGTCGGCGGGGCGCTTGCTGGGCGCTGGCGCGTACCGCCGCACGAGCCGGCGCACGACGGCCCGCAGCTGGCCGTCGGCGGCGGTGGCGACGATCACGCGGCGCCCGTCGAGCACGGCGTCGATCTCGGCGTCGGAGTCGGCGGTGACGGTTTCGACCTTCGCACCCTGGGCGCTCAGCGCGTCGGCGCAAGCCAGCACGGGTACCCGCGGCGAGCCGCATCCGGCACCGAGGGTGAGCAACACCACGTCGTACACCGCCGGTGACCCCCTGCTGATCTCCATGGCCAGCTCTGACCTGGCCGTCACTTCTTGTTAGCCTGACACCTCGGGCTCGCCACGCGGTCGCCACCTGGCACCCGAGCCCCTGGAGGCGGGAAAAAGATGCCAGCGATCGTGCTCATCGGCGCGCAGTGGGGCGACGAGGGCAAAGGCAAGGTTACCGACCTGCTGGGCGAGCGGGTCCACTACGTGGTCCGTTACTCCGGTGGTAACAACGCCGGCCACACTGTGATCACTCCGGACGGGCAGAAGTACGCACTGCACCTCATGCCGTCTGGCGCATTGTCACCGAACGCGATGATTGTGATCGGCAACGGGGTCGTGGTCGACCCCAAGGTGCTGATCGCGGAGATCGACGGCCTTGCGGAGCGTGGCGTCGACGTGTCGCGGCTCCGCATCTCGGGTGACGCACACTTGATCATGCCGCATCACCGTGCGCTCGACCGGGTGGTCGAGCGCTACCTGGGTTCGTCGCGGATCGGCACGACCGGCCGTGGGATCGGGCCGGCGTACGGCGACAAGGTGGCGCGGATGGGCATCCGCGTGCAGGACCTGCTCGACCCCGGCATCCTGCGCAAGAAGCTCGAGCTGGTGCTGCGCGAGAAGAACCAGATCATGTTCAAGGTCTACAACCGCAAGGCGCAGGACCCGGCGGCTGTCGTCGAGGA
This sequence comes from Micromonospora sp. CPCC 205371, assembly GCF_026130045.1. GTDB lineage: Bacteria > Actinomycetota > Actinomycetes > Mycobacteriales > Micromonosporaceae > Phytohabitans. The sequence continues at coordinate 210,962 of NZ_JAIBNX010000001.1, read as the reverse complement.
GTACCTGGCGTACGCGGAGCGGCTGCGGCCATACATCGCGGAGACCCGCACCATCCTGTGGGACGCACTCGACCGCGGCGACACGGTGCTGCTGGAGGGCGCCCAGGCCACGATGCTCGACATGGACCACGGCACGTACCCCTTCGTGACCTCGTCCAACCCGTCGGCGGGTGGGGCGTGCGTGGGTGCGGGCATCCCGCCGACCGCCATCTCCAAGGTCATCGGGGTCACCAAGGCGTACACGACCCGGGTGGGGTCGGGGCCGTTCCCGACGGAGCTGTTCGACGACAACGGCGCTCACCTTCGCAAGATCGGTGCGGAGTACGGCACGACGACCGGCCGGGAGCGCCGCTGCGGCTGGTTCGACGCCGTGGTGGCCCGGTACGCGACCCGGCTCAACGGCATCACCGACCTCGTGGTGACGAAGCTCGACGTGCTCACCGGCCTGGAAAAGGTGCCGATCTGCGTCGGGTACGAGGTCGACGGTGAGCGGGTCGACACGATGCCGATGACCCAGACCGCGTTTCACCATGCCCGCCCGGTGTACGAGGAGCACCCGGGCTGGTGGGAGGACATCACCAAGGCTCGTGTCTTCAGTGACCTGCCCCCGGCCGCCCGCGCCTACGTGGAGCGCATCGAGGAACTGGTCGGCACCCGGGTCTCGATCGTGGGCGTCGGCCCGGGCCGCGAGGAGAACGTGGTCCGCCACGACCTCCTCGGTTAGGACTCTCGCAGAGCCGCGTTCTCCTCAGAGGCTGGCGACGAACATCTGGATGAGCCGCTCGTACGTCTCATCGAGGTCTTCGGGCAGGCCGAAGCCGCCGCTCGCCTCGATCGACGCGAAGCCGTGCATGATGGCGCGGGCGCACCGCGTCGTGTGGATGGCGTCCGGGCCCTCGATGCCGTGCCCGCGCAGCACGGCTAGGAAGACGTTGAGGAGCTTGGTGCCGGCGGCGGCCAGTGCGGGGTCGTGCAGGGGGTCGGCGGGCATCGCGGCGTAGCGCGCGGGGTGCTCGATGACGTATGCCCTGTACTCCCTCATCAGGATCGCGATGGCCTCAGCGCCGCTGCGGCCCATGACCGCGGCGGTGAAGCGCTCGGTCATCTCCTCCAAGAGGCGCAGGCCGACCAGGGTGCGCAGCTCGCCCAGGCTGCTGACGTGCTTGTAGAGGGACGGGGCGGCCACGCCCGTGCGACTGGCGACGGCGGCGAGCGTGAGGGCTTCGAGGCCGCTCTCGTCGATGACCTCGACGGCGGCACCGACGACCGCAGCGGTGGAGAGACCAACCCTACGTGACATAGCCAGAAAGCTAATGGTATTAGCTTTGGTTGTCAATTGCGGAGCCGGCTCCCGGGGGCAGGTAGCCTGGCCGGGTCATGGGCAGCGACCACGTTCACACCCCGGCCGACAGCCCCGCACCGGCGCCGCCGCGGGTACGCAAGATCCTTGCTGCCACCGTGATCCCGCTCTTCGCGGTCACGGTGGTGGCCACGGCCATCCTGTGGCCACGCGACACCCCACCGGCGGCGCAGTCCGACGATGAGGTCGCGCGCCACCACGGCACGGTGACGCAGGTGGTCGAGGAGACCTGCCCGCCCGCGTCGGAGTTGCCGTCCAGCGTGCCTCAGGGGCCGTGCGGGACCGTGACGGTCAAGGTCGACGACGGGCCCGACAAGGGCAAAAAGGTCACCGCCCCGATCCCGGCCGGGCCGGGCGCGCCCGAGGTGGGCGTGGGCGACGACGTGGTCCTCGTGGTGCTCACCGATCCGGAAGATCCGACGGTCACCCAGTACAACATCGCGGACCACCAGCGTGGCCAGCCCCTGGTCTGGCTGGTGGTGCTCTTCGCCGCGGCGATCGTCGGCTTCGCCCGCTGGCGCGGCCTTGCCGCCCTCGGCGGCCTGGCGGCCAGCTTCGCGATCCTGCTGATCTTCGTGCTGCCCGCGATCCGTGCCGGCGAGCCGCCGCTGCTGGTCGCGGTCGTCGGGGCCGCCTTGATCATGTTCGTGGTGCTCTACCTCACCCACGGCGTCAACGCCCAGACGTCCGTCGCGGTGCTCGGCACGCTCGCCAGCCTGGTCTTGACAGGTGTACTGGGCGCCATCGCGACCGCGGTCACACACCTGACCGGGTATGGGGATGAAAACGCCACCACTCTGGCTTTCGTCCAGTCCGGGGTGGACCTGCACGGATTGCTGCTCGCCGGCATCATCATCGGCTCGCTGGGTGTACTGGACGACGTCACCGTGACCCAGGCGGCGACGGTGACCGAGCTGGCCCGGGCCAACCCGTCGCTGGGCCGCCTCGAGCTCTACCGCGCCGCGACCCGCGTCGGCCGCGCGCACATCGCCTCGACCATCAACACGATCGTGCTCGCCTACGCGGGCGCGTCGCTCCCGGTTCTGCTGCTGATCGTGGCGGCCGGCCGTGCGGTCACCGACAGCTTGACGACCGAGTTCCTGGCGCAGGAGATCGTGCGCAGCGTGGTGGCCACGATGGGGCTGATCGCGGCGGTGCCGATCACCACCGCCCTCGCCGCGGTGGTGGCCGCCACGGGCAAGCGCCGCAGCCGACGCTCCTCCCGGCCGCGCTCCGACTCCGACGCGGCGCTGGCCGCGCTCAGCCAGCACCGCGACGAGTGGGCGTAACTACGACACCGTGGGTGTGGGCGTTGGGGTCGGTGGTGGCGGGTCGATCGCGATCCCGAACGAGATCGGTGTCGAGTAGTTGCCGGAGGGGTCGAACGCTCGCACCGAAACCCAGTAGATGCCGTAGCCGGTGTAGGGGACGTAGCTGTTGGTGCCGCCGACCGAGCGGATCACGCGGCCGTTCAGCGTCACCTCGTACCCGACGACGAAGGTGGCGTCGCGCGAGGCTTCCCAGGTCACGCCGAGGTGGCCCTGCGCGGTGTGGAAGCTGCTGATGCGCGCGTTCGTCGGGGTGGTGGGCGGCGTCGTGTCGGGCATCTGTCCGAAGTGGACCGGCGCGGCCACGGAGGCGTTGCCGGCCGCGTCGACCGCGCGGATGCCGTACGTCATGATCGCCGGCGGCGGTATGGGCATCGAATGCGTGGTGCCAGTCGTGGTGGTGACGCGACCGGCCACGCTCCAGAACTCGTACGCGACCACGCCGGTGTCGTCTGTGGACGGATCCCACGAGATCGTCACGGTGCCCCCGTTCGTGACGCGGCGGACGTTCGTGGGGGTTGTGGGCGGCTCCACATCAAAGCGCCCACTGCTAGGACCTGGGGTGACGGTGTAGTTCGTAGGCGTGCCGGTGCCGCTCGCGACGAAGCCGAAGTGGGTCGAAGCGCCGCCGGCAAGCGTGCCGTTCCAGGGCAGGTTGGCAAATGCGTGCCGGTTTCCGGTGCGGACGAGCGTGGCACCCCAGTAGCTGGTGATGGTGGTGGTCGCGGGGAGATCGAACTCCACTCGCCAGGACGTGATGGTGGACGTCGCGTCGTTGAGCACGGTGATCTTGCCGACGTACCCGGATGACCACTGGCTCTCTTGGGTGAACGTCGCCGTGGCCGCGTGGGCCGGCGTGGGGACGAGGGTGACGGCGGCTACGCAACCGACCAGCGCGGCGGCCGCCCGGGCGAATGTAGATCGGCGCATATCTATAGACGGTACTCGACGTGCCTAGAGGGCTGGTCGAGCTCGCCCTATTTTGGAGCGGTGATCGACGACGACCGGATCTTCAAGGCGCTGGCCGATCCGACCCGGCGATACCTGCTGGACCTGCTGTTCGCACGCGACGGTCGCACGCTCACCGAGCTCGAATCCGAGCTGGCGATGACCCGCTTCGGGGTGATGAAGCACCTGCGGGTGCTCGAAGATGCGGGACTGGTCGTGACCCGCCGGTCCGGCAGGGAGAAGCTGCACTTCCTCGACCCGGTGCCGATTCAGATGGTCCACGAACGGTGGCTCGACAAGTACACGAGCTACTCGTCGCGCACCCAGGGGTTGTAGTCGACCTCCAGCGGCTCCTGCTCGGGCCGCTCGGCTTCCGGCACGTGCTGCAGGTTTACCCGGATCCGGTACCAGATCGAGCTGCGGCCGCGCATCCCGTCGACCAGGGTGTCGGCGGCCTCCAGGTGCCGCACGACCGACGGGTGCCGCTCCTTCCAGTGCGCCAACCCCGCCATCGCCTCGTCTTTCGTCTTGGCGCGGGCGATCTCGATCAGCGGCATCGTCGACTGCCGCCGGCCGGAGCCCTTCGGCGGCTTCTCCGCCGGGCCGAGCCGCTTAGCCAGGTCGAGCAGCGGGTCCAGCGACCCGCCCGTGTCCTCGATGCCTTTCCAGGGGTCGCCGTTCGCCGCGTGCCGCTCCAGCACCGCCGGCAGCGTGAACTCCTCCGGCCGGCAGGTGGGCACCTCCGCCCAGGTCAGCGTGGTCGAGACGCGGGCGTCCGCGGTCGGTCTCACCGAGTACGCAGAAGCGACAGTGCGATCCTTGGCGTTCTGGTTGAAGTCGACGAATACACCCTGCCGCTCCTCTTTCCACCACTTGCTGGTGGCCAGCTCGGGAGCGCGGTTTTCCACCTCGCGCGCCACCGTCTCGGCGGCCAGCCGCACCTCCCGGTACGACCAGCGGGGGTCGATGCGGGTGTAGATGTGGAAGCCGCGCGATCCGGACGTCTTCGGCCACGCCGTCAGGCCGTGGTCTTCAAGCACCTCCTTGGCCACGACGGCGACGTCGAGGATCTGCCGCCAGTCGACGCCCGGCACCGGATCGAGGTCGATGCGCAGCTCGTCGGGGTGGTCGAGGTCTTCGGCGCGCACCGGGTGCGGGTTGAGGTCGACACAGCCCAGGTTGATCACCCACGCCAGCCCCGCCGCGTCCCGTACGACGATCTCGTCGGCCGAGCGCCCGGAGGCGTAGTTCAGCTCCGCGACCTCCAGCCACTCCGGACGGTTGGACGGGGCACGCTTCTGGAAGAACGCCTCCTCGTCGATGCCCTTCACGAACCGCTTGAGGATCATCGGGCGGCCGGACACGCCGCGCAACGCGCCGTCGGCCACCGCCAGGTAGTAGTTGACCAGGTCCAGCTTGGTGTGGCCCTCGGACGGGAAGAGCAGCTTGTCCGGATTGGTGATCGTCACCTCACGGTCGGCGACTTCCACGACCTGCGACTTCGCCATGCCCTCACCATAGGTTGTTCCGCTGTGGCAGACTGCGCCCCGATCAAATTCAACAGGGGAGGAAACACGGATATGGAATTGCAGCAGCTTCAGGCGCAGCAGCAGCTGATCGTGCGCCAGCGCATCCGCATGATGGTCAACCAGTACGAGGTGCACGCCGCGGGGCCGGACGGCTCGGAGGCGGGGCTGCTCGCGTTCGCGCAGCAGAAGCGGATGGCCTTCAAGGAGCAGGTCACGCTGTACACCGACGACACCAAGCAGTACCCGGTGCTCGGCTTCAAGGCTCGCTCGGTGATGGATCTGGGCGCCACCTACGACGTGACCGACTCGGCGGGTACGGCGGTTGGCCTGTTCCGCAAGGACTTCAAGCGGTCGCTGCTGCGCTCGACGTGGATCGTGGAGCAGCCGGGGCTGCCGCCGGCGACCGGCCAGGAGCGGAGCATGCCGGTGGCGATCCTGCGCCGGTTCGTCGACTCGCTGTCGTGGCTGCCGTACCACTTCGACTTCGTCTACGAGGGCGGCCAGCCGGCGTTCTCCGTGGTGAAGAAGTGGGGCCTGCGGGACAAGTACGTGGTATCGATCGACGACCCGCGCATCGACCGGCGCCTCGTCATCGCGATGGCGGTCGGCCTCGACGCGCTCCAGTCGCGCTAGGCCGGCGGTATCTCCACGGCGATCTCGGTGCCGAGCCGGTATCCACCGGTTAGGCCCAGATCGTCGCCGCTCCAGAACCGTCCCGGGTCGTACCAGTTGGAGTCGCGCCCCTCGGGGAGCAGCCCCATCGCCTCGTACGTGATCCCGACAACCTCGGCGCAGTACGTGCTCTCCAGTGCCGCGCTGCTGGCCTTTCGCGGGCGGGTGCCGACCGGTGCCCGCCCGCGCAGCCAGCGCCAGGCGAGCTGCGTGGTCGACGGAAACGGCGTGCCGTCGAGCCGCGCGATCGTGCGCAGCACCGCGTTTTCCTGCTCGACGCCGGGCGGCGGCTCCAGCTGCCGCAGCCAGGCCCGCTGACCGTACCGGCGGGCCCAGACCAGCACGGCCGAACGCAGGTCGTGGAGCTGGACGCCGCGATGGTGGCTGGCCGACCACAAGGCGGGCAGCGCCTTGCCCACTTCGGCGTGCCACATCAACGGCGGCATGGGCTCCGGGCCGACGGCCAGCCCCGC
>NZ_JAIBNX010000001.1:162445-204642 GCF_026130045.1 Micromonospora sp. CPCC 205371 | reverse complement strand
CCCCGGCCCGCCCGACGGGGGGGCGGGCGCCGGCCGGCCGGGAGGGGGCCCGCCCCCCCACAGCTGGCCCTGCGCCTTGCCCAGTTCGGCGTGCCACATCAACGGCGGCATGTCTTCGAGCACGACGGCCATCCCGACGTGGTTGACCGGGCTGTTGGTGGTGAACTGGATGGCCCGGTCGGGCCCCGACCGGCCCCGAAACAGCCACAGGTCGCCCAAACGGGTCAGGTTGACGGCCTCGTCAAGGCTGATCGCGGTGCCGGCCATGCGACTACCCTATGTGGATGCGCTGGTGGAAGGTACTTGGATTGGCGGCCTTCGTCGGAGTGGCCGCCACCGGAGCGGTCATCGTGCGGGCGGAGCGCCGCCGCCGCGCGTACACCCCCGAGGAGATCCGCAGCCGCCTGCAGGAGCGGCTCCGGGCAGCCGGCGATAATTAGTTGGCGTACCAAACTATTGACACGACTCAGCTACGTGTGTGAATCTCTGCCACGGAGCCGGAGTGGAAGCAATGGGCAGCTTCCGACAGCCAGACCCGCGCACGCGATCCCTCATTGATCTTTGCTGTGCGCGGCGGTCGTCGTCTAGGAAAGCGCTTGCGCACCCTGGGAGCCGAAATGCGAAGAACTCTTGGCGGCGCCCGCGCGGCGGCGGTGGCCGCCGGCGTGACGGCTGTCGCGCCGCAGGTCGTCCTCAGCCCGTCGACGCCAGCGTCGGCCGCCGCGTCCGACCCATACAACTGGAAGAACGTCCGGATCGATGGCGGCGGGTTCGTACCAGGGATCATCTTCAACCCAACCGAACGCAACCTGATCTACGCGCGCACCGACATCGGCGGCGCCTACCGGTGGGACCAAGCGAACCAGTCCTGGATTCCGCTGCTCGACTGGGTGGGCTGGGACCGGTGGGGGTACAACGGCGTGGTCAGCATGGCCACCGACCCGGTGCAGACCAACCGGGTATACGTCGCGGCTGGCATGTACACCAACGACTGGGATCCCAACAACGGCGCCATCCTGCGCTCGACCGACAAGGGCACCACCTGGCAGACCACCCCGCTGCCGTTCAAGCTCGGCGGCAACATGCCCGGCCGCGGCATGGGCGAGCGGCTCGCCGTCGACCCCAACCGCAACAGCACGCTGTACCTTGGCGCACCCAGTGGAAATGGCCTGTGGCGCAGCCTCGACTACGGCGCCACCTGGGCGAAGGTCACCAACTTCCCCAACGCCGGCAACTATGTGGCGGTGCCCGGCGACGTGTACCAGGGCGACAACCAGGGCATCGTCTGGGTGACGTTCGACAAGCGCTCCGGCACCGCCGGAAACGCCACGCAGACCATCTACGTGGGCGTGGCGGACAAGGAAAACACCGTCTACCGCACCACGAACGGCGGCACCACCTGGGAGCGGGTGGCCGGCCAGCCGACCGGGTACATTGCCCACAAGGGAGTGCTGGACACCGCCGGCGGCTTCCTCTACATCGCCACCAGCGACACCGGTGGCCCGTACGACGGTGCCAAGGGCGACGTCTGGAAGTACGACACCGCGACGGGCGCGTGGACGCAGATCAGCCCGATCCCGTCGAGCAGTTCCGATGACTACTTCGGATACAGCGGCCTGACGATCGACCGCACCGCGCCGAACACCATCATGGTCGCCACCCAGATCTCGTGGTGGCCAGACGTCATCTTCTTCCGCAGCACCGACGGCGGCGCCACATGGACCCGGATCTGGGACTGGAACGGCTATCCAAACAGGACCAAGCGCTACACGATGGATATCTCCTCCGCACCGTGGCTGACTTTGGGCGCCAACCCGCAGCCGCCGGAGGAGACGCCGAAGCTGGGCTGGATGACCGAGTCTCTGGAGATCGACCCGTTCGACGGCAACCGGTTCATGTACGGCACCGGCGCGACCATCTACGGGTCGACGAACCTGAAGAACTGGGACAGCAACACCACGGTCACCATCCGGCCGATGGTGAAGGGGCTCGAAGAGACCGCCGTACTCGACCTGATCAGCCCGCCGTCCGGCGCCCCGCTGGTCAGCGGCCTCGGTGACATCGGCGGGTTCCGGCACACCAACCTCGACGCCGTACCGTCGATGATGTTCCAGCAGCCGTACTTCACCAGCACCACCAGCCTCGACTACGCCGAGCTGAACCCGAGCGTGATGGTGCGGTCGGGCAACTTCGCGGACGCCGACCGGCCAAACGACAGCCACGCCGCGTTCTCCACCGATGGCGGGGCCAACTGGTTCCAGGGCGGCGAACCCGGTGGCACCACCTCCGGCGGCACCATCGCCGCGGCGGCCGACGGCAGCCGGTTCGTGTGGGCGCCGGGCGACTCCGGCATCCAGGTGCACTACTCGGTCGGCTTCGGCAACAGCTGGCAGCAGTCGCAGGGCATACCGGCCAACGCGGTCGTCGAGTCCGACCGGGTCAACCCGCAGAAGTTCTACGGCGTCAGCAACGGCACGTTCTACGTCAGCACCAACGGCGGCCAGACGTTCACGGCGGCGGCCACCGGCCTGCCGACCACGGGCGTGAAGTTCAAGGCGGTACCGGGACGCGAAGGCGACATCTGGCTGGCCGGCAGCACCGGGCTGTTCCGCTCCACCAACTCCGGCACGAGCTTCACCAAGCTGTCGAACGTCACCGAGGCCGTCAACGTCGCATTTGGACGCGCGGCGCCCGGGCAGGCGTACCAGGCGATCTTCCTGGTCGGAACGGTCGACGGCGTCAAGGCCGTGTACCGGTCGGACAACACCGGCACCACGTGGCTGCGCATCAACGACGACGCCCACCAATACGGCAACATGGGTGAGGCGCTCGCCGGCGACCCGCGCATCTACGGCCGGGTCTACCTGGGCACCAACGGGCGGGGCGTGCTGTACGCGGACCGCACCGGGGCTCCTCCGACGACACCGCCGACCACACCTCCGACGACTCCGCCCACGACCCCACCGACTACCCCGCCAACTACCCCTCCGACCACTCCGCCCACGACGCCGCCCACGACGCCGCCCACGACTCCGCCCACCTCGAACCCGGCGGGCACGTGCGCGGTGACGTACTCGGTGGTCGGCCAGTGGACCGGCGGCTTCCAGGGTGAGGTGCGCATCCAGAACACCAGCAGCTCAGCCGTCAACGGGTGGACGCTGGTGTGGTCGTACGCGAACGGGCAGCAGATCTCGCAGATCTGGGGCGCCACGCAGACCCAGAGCGGTGCCACCGTCACCGCGAGGAACGTCAGCTATACCGGCACGATCGCTCCGAACGGATCGGTGACGTTCGGATTCCTTGGCAGTTGGACTGGTACGAACGCCAAGCCGACCGCGTTCACGTTGAACGGGTCGGCCTGCTCGGTCGCCTAGCCTGACGCGCCAGTGATGGTGGGGGCGGCCATGGCCGCCCCCACCTCGCATCAGAAGTCCGTGAGTTCGCCGCGCAGCTTGTTGAGAGCACGGGCAAGCAGCCGCGACACGTGCATCTGCGAGACGCCGATCTGCTCGGCGATCTGCGTCTGCGTCATGTTGCCGTAGAAGCGCAGCGTGAGAATGCGCTGCTCACGCTCGTCGAGGGCGGCCAGCGCCGGCCCGAGAGCCACGCGCAGCTCGGCGAGCTCGTACTGGGGGTCCTCCCCGCCGAGCAGATCTCCGAGCGGCACAGCGCCCTCGCCGTCGCCAGCGGGGATCGAGAGCGACACCGCGTTGTACGCGCGAGCGCCCTCCAGGCCCTCCAGCACGTCTTCCTCGGAGATCCTCAGGTGTGCCGCGATGTCGGCCACCGTCGGCGAGCGGCCCAGCGACTGGTTGAGCACGCTGCTCGCCTCGGCGATGCTCATCCGCAGCTCCTGAAGGCGCCGTGGCACCCGAACGTCCCAGGTCCGGTCACGGAAGTGGCGTTTGAGCTCGCCGATGATGGTGGGGATCGCGTATCCGGTGAAGTCGACGCCGCGGTCGGGGTCGAACTTGTCGACGGCCTTGATGAGGCCGACGGTTGCGGTCTGTACCAGGTCGTCCATGGGCTCGGCTCGGCCGGCGAAGCGCTGCGCGAGATGGCGCGCCAGCGGCAGCCATGCCTCGATGGCCCGGTCGCGGAGGGCCATGCGACGGGGGTGCCCGGCCGGCAGCGCAGCCATAGCGGCGAGTACGTCGCTGGCGCTCTCGGAGAGCTGTCGATCGTCGACGTCGGCCCACGTGGGGGCGTATGTGGCGGTCATGGTGGTCCTCCCTGCACCTGCACCTTGTCCGCGCTCTATACCCAACAGGTGGACTTACTGTAACCCGATCAGCCAGAAAAAGCTCCACCGAAAGTATGAGGTTGCCCAGCTGAGCGGCCGTGAACAGGGGTTTGTCCAGCGGCGCGACTGCGTTAGCCTGTGCCGCGTGACCGCCACGGGGGGAGTGACGGCGCCACCGCGGCCACCGCGTGCGCGCCGGCGTAGGACGCTTGCCAGCGCGCTCGCCGACACCGGCGCCGTGCTCGTCACCTCGGCTCGACTGTTGTGGAAGCACTGGCCGGTGCTGTTCGCGCTCTACTTCGCCGGCGCGGCGGTGCGCGAGTTCGCCCTCATCGCCGCCGTACAGGCCAGCAAGCTGAACGACGTGCTCGGCATGCTGGTCCTGATCATCGGGCCGGTCGCCACCCTCGCCGCCCTGGTACTGATGTTGCGGACGGTACTGCCATCCCTGCCGTGGCTGGCCGCCGTGACCCGAGCGCCCGCGCAGGAGCCCGCCGAGGCACAGCGCCGGCCAAAGACGCTGCTCGACTACCTGGCCAGCGCCATGGTCCCCTTCCTCGCCGTGTACGCCTCGTGGGGCTATCTACAGGCGGACGTCTCGAACTACTTCTACGAAGTCTTCGAAGACGCCACCTTCAACGACGCGGCGATCTTCAGCAACCCGGACGCACTCAGCAAGAACCTGGAAGAGCGCCTGCCCTTCGACGTCACCGTGACCCTCGCCGTCGTGGTCGGGTTCGCGATCCTGCTGCGCTGGCTGCTCAACTGGTGGCAGGGTGGGCGCCGCTGGCCCGTAGTGGCCATCTTCGGCGCCTACATCGAAGTCATCTGGATTCTCATCACGGTCGTTGCGTTCAACTCCGTGCGCGACCCGGTCACCGACTGGGTACGCGGCCGCAAGGTCGTCGAGTGGCTGCTGGACGTCTGGGAATCCTTCGTGTCGTCGCTCGGCCCGCTGACCAACGTGGTCCGCAGCGCCGGCGAGTGGCTGGTCAACGCGATCTCGTCCGCTGACGCCGTCATCGTCGTACCGCTCGCGTGGCTGGCCGTGGGCGCGGTCGTGTACGGCCACAGGCTGGTCGAACCCGGTCCGCCCGCCTCTGAGCTGCTTCAGCGGGCCAACTCGTGGTGGCGAGGGCTGCCGAAGCCGGTACGCGTCGTCGGCACCAACCTCACCACCGATGTGCGCGACCGGTTCGCGCCCTTGGTGCAGAGCCTGCGGCTGATGTTCCGTGCCGGTCTGGCGCCAATGCTCATGTTCTGCCTGTCGTTCCTGATAGCGCAGACCGCGCAGCAGTGGATGTGGGAGCTGGAACGATTCCTCATCGGACCCCGCGAGTTGGGCAGCGTCTGGTGGCCACTGTCAGGGCCGCTCTCCGTGATCAATGACGCGGTCGGCGTCGTGCTGCTCGCCTGCCTGCTCGGTGCGGCGGTCGACCGGGTACTGCGTCTGCAACCACCGCCAGCGCCTGACGCCGTTGAGGACTCTCAGCCTCCGGCCGAAAACCGGACGTAGCGCGGCGTCTCGCTCGACCGCGTAACGCGCACCGCCGCTGGGCTAGCAGACTCGGGCATGACGAAGTAGTTCACCACCTGGAACGGCGGCGGCGCCTCGTCGTCCTCCGGCATGCATCCTGGGTACGGCAGGCGGGCACCGTCAACCTCGCTGGGGTCGCTACCGTAGATCCGGCCTTCCTTGTCTTCGAGCTTGACGGCGCAACCAGCGAGCGCCTTGGTGCTGGGCGCCTCAATCGTGAGCGTGACCCGCCACAGCGTCAGCCCGTCAGGCAACACGAAGGGATCGCCGCCGAAGGTCTTGGCATCGGTGGTCGGTGTCACCTCCACCAGCTTGATCCGTACGCCGGCAAAGTCTGCCCACCCGTCCGCGCTAGCGGCGATCGGCCGGTACGTCTCGATATTGTTGAGGCGGTCGATCCCCTCCTTGGCGGACGGGCCAATGGCAAGGGCAAACAGCGGCACCACCGCGAGCAGCCCCCAAAGATTCCGCCGCCACCATCCCCGCACCACCTCCGCCTGCGCCGTCGGCGCCTGCCCAGATTGAGGTGACTGCCCGGGCACGGCGTGCGCCGCGGGAGCCCACCCAGCATGCGGAGGGGATACTGCTGCCCCGCCTGCCGGCGCGCCCCAACCCGGCGGCGTCGCGGCTGGCGGTGGCACGGGTGACTGCGTGCCGCCTGCCGGCGCCGCCGGGAACGGCGTGCTTGGCGGCGGCCATCCAGATGGCCATGCGGTCTGCGGTGGCGCGGCGAACATAGACCCGGCGGTTGACGCGGCCGGCTGGGGTGCGGCTGATGGTGGCAGGGGAATTGGCTGCGTGCCATCCGACGGCGCGCTCGGTGGCGGGGGCCACCCGGGTGGCGCCGCCGCCTGGGTCGGAGCTGGCGGTGATGCGGTGGGCGGTTGGGGCTGCATCGCTGGCCCTGGCGCAGTGGCCGGCGCCCACATGGATGGCGCGCCGGGTGACGGCGGTGGTCCGACGGGTGCCGCGGCCGGTGGAGACGAGTACGAACGCGCGCCCGGCCGCACCTCCGGCGTCACCTGCGGCACGGCGGGTGGCGGCGGTGCCTGCTGCCTTACGCCGAAAGGCGGTGGCGCGACGGGCTGTGGGTGTGCGGATGGTGGCGCGACCGGATGTGGTGGCGGTGCGGGCGGTTGCGGCGCGGTGACGGCGAGCAGCGACGGGTGCGGCGGCGGCGCGACCGGCGTGACAGGTACTGGCCGCCCACCGGGCGCGTGCGGCGCGGTCGGAGCCGACGTGGGCGGTGCCAGCTGCGGCAGCGCGGCAGTGTCCGGATCGAGTCGTTGGAAGACGGCGGTGTCGGCCTCGTCCGACCGCGAGGGCGGCTCAGACGATTGCGCGGTGCCATCCGCGCCGGGCGGCACGGCGGTGGCGTCCGGCGGTGTCCATGCCGGCTCCGCCGGTGGCGGTGGCGCCCATGGCGACGGTGGCTGGCTCATGGCACGACCTTGGGCTCGTCGATGGTGACGGGCTCCGCCGCCGCGGCCCACGTGTCGATCGTAGGACTGTCATAAGTGGACAGTTCGATCTCGGCCATGGCGTCCATCCGCCGGTCTATCGACTGCCTGGCGAGCAGAAGCGTGAGGTTGGTGGCCGCGTCGCGCGGCACCTCGAACACGAACGCACCCTCGACCGGGATGCCGGGCTGAAAGGAGCGGACGCCGATCATCCTCTGCTCGATCCGGGTGGACGCGAGAAAGACCCGGTCGCGGGCGTCCCGAAGTGCGGCGTACCCCACCGACGTTTCCTCGTCGGTGGCCGTGATCCGGGCCCGGACGATGATCCACACGCCGCCCGTGTCGATCGCCGCGCCTTTGAGCCTGACCTTGCCCGCACCGCTGACGCTGACCACCTTCGCGTCGAAGACGCGGGCCGAGACCGTGTCGCCAACCTGACCCGCACGGACGAACGGTCGCTCGCGCTCCTCAGTGGCGCCACCACCGAGTGGGCGCCAACTGGCGATGAGCCCGCCGATTGCCAGCGCTGCGATGAGCAGGGTGCCCACGCTCGCCTTGGTGCCGACGCGCTGCACAGGACCGGGCGGTGCCCGGTGGCTGCGTACCTCCTCCGGAACGGGCTGCTGCGGCGTCTCCGTCATGGCGACCGCTTATCCTCGACAGGCACTTCCAACTCCGCCCGAGGCTCATGGTCGAGCCACTCCATGTGGTCGGTGAGCGAGGAGGCCTGGTAGGTCTTCTTGTAGATCGTGATGGTCACATTGGTCGGTATCGGCGCGCTGCCCCTCTGTTCCCAGACGAAGCCGATTCTCTCCGGCATGTTCGGATTGAGGTACTGGACGCGGCTAGCGTCGCGAACCATGACGATGTGCTGGGGCTTGTCGTCGAGCAGTCCCTCTACGCCGGAGACGGTGAGGATGTCGCTGACATCACTGCGGCTCTCGGGGGCGGTCACCTCGACGTCGGCCACGACGGCGAACCAGCGGTCGCCTTCCTCCTGCAGCCGAAGGTCGCCCAGCTCGCTCAGCAAGCGGGCGCGCACCACGGTCACGTTCCACGGCTCGCCACGGTTGACCTCGTTGATTACAGCCGGTGGCACGGCTGGCTCTTCGACGACCTCCAGCCCGCCGAACAGCCCAGAAGCCGCCAACGCAGCAGCACCGGTGCTGACCCCCAGCCACCGGAGCGGTATCGCAACTAACCGAGCGCCCAGCCCTCTCGGACCCGCGCCCGGCCCCCCGCCGTCGCCTGACACGTTTCCGGAGCATAGAGGCCCACGGCGACCCCGGCTAGTCGCCATCTCCTGCTAGCGCTTCCACCCCACGCCACCTCGCCGAACGCACGACGCCCTCCGCCACCGCCGACGGCACCCCCCACACCGTTCCGCCGACCGCGCGTCCTGCGCCGCGCGGCCGCGTCGCGCGTTCTGCGCCGCGTGGCTGCGCCGCGTGGCCTGTGGCCCGCGTCCTGCTTCCGCTGATCAAGGGCGAATGCACGTGGTTCGATCTCTTTCCGCGTGTATTTGCCCTTGATCGATGCAGATCTCCTTGATCAACGTCGTTGACTGCGCGATCCGGCGCTTCGTCATTGCCGACCACGCCCGGCGGGCACCGGTCAGCGCTCCATGCCCGACCGAAATGTCCCGTCAAGCACCGCGAGCCACTCAAGCTGTGAACATTGCCGCCGGAACGATGACCTTGACGGGGGTCTCCCTTAAGCCATCGGCGTGGCGTCCTTGATCGGGGAGCTTGGCTGGCGTGGAGGACGCGGACGCGCCGCGCCGATTCCGTTGCGCGCCAACCTTGGAGTTGGAGCGTCGCTCTGGGCGACGTGATGCCGCCAAGATCGGTAGATCTTGGCGCGTCTTGGCGTCATTTCAGCCACAACCCTCCAAGATCTCGCCCGACCGGCGTCGGGCGGTTTGAGCGCGGGGCCCATGGCGCCGTAAGGGGCGCGCCGCTATGAGTGTGTCGGAGGGTGGCATCCGCAAGCGGTAACGATGCCGGCGCCTGGCCGCCGCTCATGGCGGCGCTGCGTGGCCGCGCGCCGATCAAGGCCGTTCGCATCGATCAAGGGCAAACGCACGCGGAAAAGAGATCGAACCACGTGCATTTGCCCTTGATCGACGCGAACGGGGGGCGGCGCCGCGCGTTTCGTGGCGGGAAGGTGCGTATGGGGGTATCGAGGACCTGACCCGATCGGTATCGAACAATTTCTTCATAGGATCTTCACCAAGGTGCCGGGCACTATAGGAGTCCTATGAGCGCGCGCATCCTGGTCGCAGAAGCCCCACCTAAGGCGGCCATCTTGGTCGGGGGGCCCGGGGAGCCCGCCGGGCGCAGCGTGTTACTGGTTGGCGACGGCCGGGCGGCGCTGGAGCAGGCCCGGTCGCGCCGCCCGGACCTGGTGGTGCTCGATGTGATGATGCCGGTCGTAGACGGCATGGACGTTTGCCGGATCCTGCGGTCGGAGTCGAAGGTCCCGATCCTGCTGCTGACCGCCCGTTCGACGGAAGATGACCTGCTGCTCGGCCTCGACGTCGGCGCCGACGACTACATCACCAAGCCCTACAGCCCGCGCGAGTTGACCGCGCGGGTCCGCGCGCTGCTGCGCCGTGCGGGCACCGTCACCGCGGGCAACCAGAAGATACTGCGGGTCGGCGAGCTGGAGATCGATGCCGGCCGGTTCGAAGTACGGGTGGAGGGGCGTCCGATCGTGCTGACGGCGAAGGAGTTCGGAATCCTGGAGGTACTGGCGGCCGAGCCGGGGCGGGTGTTCACGCGGGCGCAGATCATCGACCGCGCTTTCGGATTCGACCACTACGTGCTGGAGCGCACCGTGGACGCTCACGTGATGAACCTGCGGCGCAAGATCGAGGCGGACGCCGCCGAGCCGCGTTACGTGCAGACGGTCTACGGCCGCGGGTACAGGCTGGCGGAATCTTGAGCTTCCGCCTGCGCGTACTGGGGCTCGTCATGCTGGTCGCGCTCACCGCGATCGGGGCGACGGCATGGCTGACCCTGCGCCAGGCGTCCGAGCAGCTCACCGAGTCGGCGACCGCTGACCAGGAGGTCACCGACCTGGTGCACGAGGAGTTGCTCAACTACGCGCGGACCCACGGCACCTGGGAGCAGGTGCCGTCGCTGCTCTCGGACCTCGGCCAACGGACCGGCCAGCGCCTGCACCTGGCTACCGAGTTCGGTGAGGTGGTGGCGGACACCGACCAGCTCAATGGGCGTACGGCCCGGGAACTCGGCACCACCGTGACGCTGGTCGACCCGCGTCCCGTGCTGACGTTCCCGGAGGGCGAAGAACCGAAGACGGCGCTGCTCGTGACGCTCAAGCTGATCAGCAACTACCGATACGGGGTACGGCTCGCGGCCTGCCAGACGCGTAACAGCGCGCCGATCGATATGAACGTCGACTCGTTCGGCGTGCCGTCCTACCGGAGCAGCGAGATGCTTCCGCAATGCGGCGACTTCGCCAGCGAGTCCCAGCGAGACCCGGAGCAGGATCAGCAGCGGGTCAACGCCTGCCTGGAGTCGTCGGATGCCGGCCGGCCGCCGGCGGCCTTGGCGAACCCCGACCCGGTCGCGACGCCGGGCGAGGAGTCGCTCACCACGTGCCTGGCGCGGGTCTTCACCGAGCAGGTCAGCGATGTGTCGGCGGTGCCGCTGCGGGTCACGCTCGGCGTCGGCGGGGAGCCGTCGCGACCGCTTTCGGCCGGGCCGATGCTCGTCGCCGCGGCCGGGGTGGCGATTCCCGCGAGCGCCGGCCCCGCGCCGCTGAGCCGGCGGGTGCGGCGGCCGACCGTGCGCCCCACCGAGGCCGCCGGCCGGCTCGGCCGCGGTGACCTGGCGAGCCGGGTCTCGGTGTCGGGTGGCGACGAGGTGGCCGAGCTCGGCCGCTCGTTCAACCGGATGGCCGACTCGCTCCAGCGTGCCGAGGAGCGCCAGCGCCGGCTGGTGGCCGACGTGGCACACGAGCTGCGAACGCCGTTGGCGAACCTGCGCGGCTACCTGGAGGCGCTCAAGGACGGCGTGATCGCGCCCGACACCGAGCTCTTCGCGTCGCTGCACGAGGAGGCGGTGCTCCAGCAGCGCATCGTCAACGACCTGCAAGACCTGGCGCTCGCCGAGGCGGGCACGCTGGCGTACCACCGGGTGGTCATCGACCTCGCCGAGCTGCTGGAGACGGCCCGGACCGCGCATCTCGCGGTGGCGGAGACGGCCGGCGTACGGCTGGCAGTGGCAGTGCACGAGCCGGTGCTGGTCAACGTCGACCCGGACCGGATGCGGCAGGTCTTCGGCAACCTCATCTCCAACGCCATCCGGGCCACCGCAGCTGGTGGCAGCGTGACCCTGACGGCCGGGCACATGGGTGGCTCGGTGGTGGTGCGCGTGGCCGACACCGGCACCGGCATCCCCGCCGAGGCGCTGCCGAACGTGTTCGACCGGTTCTGGCGGGGCGACCAAGCACGCGGCCGGCGTACCGGCGGCAGCGGGCTGGGTCTGGCGATCGTCCGACAGATCGTGACCGACCACCACGGCACGATCGTCGTCGCCAGCCAGGTGGGTGTCGGCACCACGTTTACGCTGACGTTGCCGCCCGTAGCCGGACACGTAGACGCAGAGTCGACAGTAGTGCTACCACAGCCGTCGCGAGGATGGTGAAGGCGAGGCCGTGCACGAGGCCCCTGGTGAGGTACTCGTCGCCGGTGTGGTCGACGGCGTACGTGGCGATCTCGCGGCTGGACCAGAACGGCGTCACCTTCGTCAGGGCGTCGGCCGGATCGATCATCATCTGGAGCCCGACCACCACCAGCAGGAGCAGCGTGCCCTCCAGCTCGCGCGGCACCAGCGCCCCGATGAGCAGCCCGAAAGGCGCGGCCACGGTCACCGCGAACAGCATCGCCAGCGCCACCGCGCCGAGGCGCACCTGGTCGCCGTGGTCGATCGCGACGAGCGCGAAGAACGGCGCAGCGACCACGATGCCGAGCAGCCACATCGCGGCGAGCCGGCCCAGATAGAGGTGGTGGCTGGCGTACCCGGACAGCCGTAGCCGCGGCTCGATCGGCCGGCTGGTGCCGCTGGCGAACAGGGCCGCCGTGCTGACGGCCCACGCGAGGCCGATCAGCAGGAACCGGATCGACTGGCCGACCTGGTCGCCGCGGCGCACCAGGTAGAAGGCCAGCGGGAGGGCGAGCAGGAGGGCGAGCACGGCACGGCGGCGCACCATCTCGCGGATGGCCATCTCGGCAACGGTCAGGATCTTCATGCCGCCGCTCCTTCGGACGCGGGTGTCAGGTCGAGCACCTGGTCGACCTGGTCGAGCTGGCTCAGCAGGTGGGTCACCACGACGACCGCCCGGCCCTCGTCGCGCCAGCGCCAGACGTGCTGCCAGAAGTCGAGGTACGTGCCGCGGTCGAAGCCCTGGTATGGCTCGTCGAGCAGCAGCACGTCGGGCTCGCCCATGGACGCCATGACGAGGTTGAGCTTCTGCCGGGTGCCCCCGGACAGGTGGCGCGTCTGGACTCCGGCCGCCGGCCGCCACTGGAGCGCGGCGGCGCCCGCTCGGCCGATCTGCTTGGAGCGCTCACGATCGAGCCCACGACCGGCCCCGATCAGCACGAACTGCTCGTCGGGCAGGAGAAAGTCGTATGTGCCGGCGTCCTGCGGGCAGTATCCGAGGCGGCCGTCGAGCATTACCTCACCGGCGTCCGGCGTGAGCAGCCCGGCGCAGATACGCAGGAAGGTGCTCTTGCCCGCGCCGTTCGCTCCGACCACGGCGGCCACCTCGCCGGCCCGTACCGTCAGGTCCACCGAGCGCAGGATGGTGCGCCGGCGGTACCGCTTGGTGATGCCGCGGGCCGACAGGCGTACCCGGCCGGGCGCTGGACGGGCCGGCCGCCCGTATCGAGCCGCCAGGCTCTCCGCGACCGCTGCCGCGTACCCCTCCGGCGTGCCGAACGCCCGCAGCGCCGGCTGCCCACTGTCGCGCAGGTGCGCGGCGGCCTCCGCGACCACGTGCCGGACCGCGTCCGGCCCGAGCTGGTGCCGGGCCAGTTCCTGCCCGAGCGTCCACAACCATCTGTCGTTGTCCATGGTCACCTCCGGATTACCGCGTCGACGTGGCCAGCGAACACGGACCAGTCGGCGGAGAGCCGCGCCAGCGCCTGCTCGCCGTCCTCTGTGAGCCGGTAGTACTTGCGTGCGGGGCCCGAGGCGCCCTCGCGCCACTCGGCCGTGATCAGGCCGGTGCGCTGGAGGCGCAACAGCACCGGGTACAGCGTGCCGCCCTGAATCTGGCCGAACCCAGCCGCGTCGAGCGCTTGCGCCAGCTCGTATCCATAGGACTCCCGCCGGCCCAGCAGAGCCAGCACGCAGACGTCGAGGACGCCGCGCAGCCACTGGCCTCGCCGTTCCTGATCCACGCGGAAGAAGGTAGCACAGCTATCTAGGTAGCACTGCCATCTAGCTGCCGCCAGTCGTCCGGGCCGTCCAGCATCAGTCGGACGGCCTCGTACGCCTCGTCTTCGCTGTCGAACTCGTAGAAGCGAGACACGCCTTCGGCCCCGCCCGCACGTTGCTCGACGAACCACTGGTCGGCGTCCGCGCGCAGGTACACATCCCGGCGGGCGAGCCGCCCCCATTTGCCGTTCCACCAGTGTTTTCGCTGCTCCATGGCAGCACTGTATAGAACAGATGTTCGACTATCTGCGGGGGTCCGCCTGCTCGGGAACGCGGCGCGCCACGAGGGCGTCGCGGATCTCCGTCAGCGCCCGCCCCCCCCCCCCGCGGGCGCCGGCGGGGCCCCCCCCCCCCCCCCCGCGCCGCCCGGCGAGCTTGTTCATCGGTACGACGACGAGGAAGTACAGGGTAGCGGCGGTGAGGAGGAACGCGATGACGCCGTTGATGAAGGCGGGGACGTCGAAGTAGATGTCGCGGATGTGGAATCCGCCCGCTTTGATGCCCTTTCCGCCTGACGCGAGCCGGATCAGCGGCTCCAGGAACGACTTGGTGAAGGTGGTGACGACGGCGGTGAACGCCGCGCCGATGACGATGCCGACAGCCAGGTCGACCACGTTGCCGCGCATGATGAAGTCTTTGAAGCCCTTGAGCATGCCCAGCACCGTATGCCCAATTCGGCTAGACCTCTAGGAACGCGCCAGCCTCATTGGCCGCACGCTCCGCATCGCCGGCCCGGATCGCCGCCACCAGCCGGCCGTGATCGACATATCTGTCACGGTGCAACTCGCCGCCCACCCCCTCGGCGATCGTCGCGCGCGTCGCGGCGCCGAACGACGCGTACAGCTCCGCCAGCATCGTGTTGTGCGCGGCGGCCACGATCGCCGCGTGCAGCACGGCGTCGGCCTCGACGAAGTCGGCGACGCGGCCTGATCGCCATGCGGCCTCGCGGTCGGCGAGCGCGCCGTCGAGCGCCGCCATGTCTTCCGGTGTACGCCGTCCGGCCGCGAGCCGTGCCGCCTCGACCTCGAACGCCCGGCGCACCTCGACGGCCTCGGCCACCTGCGCGCTCGCGAGCCGGCGAGACATCGCCCCGGAGAGTTCGTCGGCGGAGACGACGTACGTGCCGGAGCCCTGCCGGCACTCCAGCACCCCGGCGTGCACGAGCGCCCGCACCGCCTCGCGGACGGTGTTGCGCCCCACGCCGAGCGCCTCGACGAGCTGCGGCTCGGTCGGGATGCGGCCGCCCACCGGCCACGCGTCGCTCGTGACCTGCTCGCGGAGCTGGTCGATGACCTGGCGCACGAGCGTCTGCCCGCCCCGTGGCATTGGTTACATCACCCGACCATAAATCATCCCATGATTCTAGACTCGAAGGATCATGTCTGCCCCTGCCGCCACCCGCACTCATGGCACCGCGCTCGTCCTCGCCGGCATCCTGCTCGTCGCCGTCAACCTCCGCACCGCCATCACCAGCCTGGGCGCACTGCTCGACGAGGTACGCACCGGGCTGCAGCTCTCGGGCGCGATGGCGAGCGCTGTCACGACGATGCCGACGATCGCGTTCGCGGCGTTCGGGGCGCTGACCCCGGTGCTGGTACGCCGGTTCGCGCCGAGCCGGGTGCTCTTCGTCGCCATGGTGGCGCTGGCCGCGGGTGAGGCGATCCGGGTGGTCACCGGCTCCACGGTCGTCTTCGTGGCCACCAGCGCGCTCGCCCTCGCCGGCATCGCGGTCGCCAACGTCCTGCTGCCCCTGCTGGTCAAACAGCACTTCCCGGACCGTGCCGGGCTCGTCACCGGCGCGTACACCGTCGCGCTGACCGCCGGCGCCACCGTGGCCGCCGCGTCGGCGGTGCCGATCGCGGACGCCTTCGGCTCGTGGCGGGCCGGGCTCGGAGCGTGGACCGTGCTCGCGGCGATCGCCGTGCTGCCGTGGCTGCCGATCATGCGCCGCTCGACGCCCGGCCGGGCCGCACTGCCCGCGCCGGCCAGCCGGATACGGCCGGGGCGCACCCGCGTCGGCTGGGCGATGGCGCTCTACTTCGGCACGCAGTCACTGAGCGGGTACGCGACGATGGGCTGGCTGGCGCAGCTCTTCCGGGACTCTGGGTACTCGCCCCAGACGGCTGGGCTGCTGCTTGCCGGGGTCACCGCGGTCGGAGTGCCGGTGGCGCTGGCCATGCCGACGCTGGCGACCAAGCTGCGCAGCCTGCGTCCACTCGTGCTTACCCTCTCCGTCGCGATGATCGCGTCGTACGTGGGGCTCGCCGTGGCGCCGCACGGTGGCGCGCTGTTCTGGGTGGTGCTGCTGGCGATCGGGCAGGGCGCGTTTCCGCTGGCGCTGGTCGCGATCGGACTGCGCGCCCGCACCGCCGAGGGCACCGTGGCACTCTCCGCCTTCACACAGAGCACGGGTTATCTGATCGCCGCGCTGGGGCCCCTGCTGGTCGGCGCCCTCTACGAGGTGACCGCCGGCTGGACGGTACCGATCGCTCTGCTGATCGCGGCGGCGGTGGTCCAGACCGCGGCCGGTCTCGCGGTGGCGCGTCCGCGCTATGTGGAGGACCCGGCGGTTACGCGGTAGGGCTCGGCGTCGGCCGGAGCACCTCGCACGCTTTGACCGCTTCCGCGATCTTGGTGTCGGCGGTGTTGTCCACCTGGGACAGTTCGACACCGCGGTCCGACAGGCAGTTGCGGTAGGCGGCGTCGGCCTGGCCGCCACCCGGGCGACGCTGACCGCCGGGCCCGCCCGTCGGCATGACCGACTGGCACGCCGCCTGTGCCTTCTCCCAGGTGGCGTCGTCGACCCCGTCGGGGCGGAACCTGCCACCGCCACCGGGTCCGCCCATACCGCCGCCCGTCGGGCGAGTGGACGGGTCACCCGACGGGCGGTTCGTGGGCCGTCCGGATGGGAAGGCCGTTGGGCGGTTCGACCCGTCCGGGCGGGGCTGGCCGGACGCCACGGTGTCGGGCACGTCGATGCCCTGCTCGCGCAGGCAATCCAGGTACGCGGTGAGGCCGTTGCCGCCGTTCGCGGTACTCGTGCTGCTGTCGCTGCCGTCGGAGCCGCAGGCGGCTGCGAACAGCAGCGCCGCGGACGCCGCCGCTGACGCGAGGGGCAGTCGCAGTCGACGGTTCACTGGTCCTCCAAATTGTTGGGGTCGTGCCGCGGGCCTGGGGGCGCGCCGCGGCACGACGGCTCAGCCAAGCGGCGGGACCTCGGCGACACGTCAGACCAAGCTGGGAGAAGGCTTCGAATCGACTCTCAGCGAACTCCGAGGCGCGGCCGAGCGAGCGGTGAGGAGTACCCGTGACACTCGCCCTCCATGGGTATGCGTGGGCGGCGGTGGGTGGTGGCCGGCGCGGCGGTCGCGGCTGCGGTGGGCTTGACCTCGGCCGGCTCGTACGCGCTCAGCCGCGGCGAGCCGGCGGCCGCCCCGGCGACCAGCACGGTCAAGGTGGACCGGGGTGAGGTGTCGACGGCGGCCGCGACCACCGGGAAGCTGGAGCCGGGGCAGGTCCGCAGCCTTAGCTTCGCCACCGCTGGCACCGTTACCGAGGTCAAGGTGCGGGCTGGTGATCAGGTCGCGTCCGGCCAGGTGCTAGCGACGATCGACCCCACCGATGCGCAGGAGAGGGTCGACGACGCGACGGATTCGCTCGACGAGGCCGAAGACGCGTTGGACGAGGCGGAGTCGACATCCGTCTGCACGGTTTCGCTGGTGACACCGACGCCCACCGTGTCGCCGAGTGCACCCGCGCCGTCGCCTAGTTGTGCGCGCTCCTCCGGGCGTGACTCGATCCTCAACGCGCAGCAGCGGGTCACCAGCGCGAAGAAGGCGCTGGCGGAGGCGAAGGAACAACTGGCCGGTACGAAGATCACCGCGCCGATCGCCGGTAAGGTGCTGACCGTCTCGGGCTCGGTGGGCAGCGAGATCCGCGGCGGCAGCGCGTTCGTCACGCTCGCTGACGTAGCCGGTATGCAGATTTCGGCGAGCTTCCCGGAGGCGGACGCCGCGCGACTGGCGATCGGCCTGACCGGCACCGTGACGCTGGCCGACCGGCCGGGCGAGGAGTTCCCGGCCAAGGTGGTGCAGGTCGACCCGGTGGGCACGACCGACGACGGCGGCACGATGGTGAAGTACGGCGTGGTGCTGGCCTTCGAGAAGGTGCCGAGTGACCTGCTGGTAGGGCAGAGCGCCAACGTGAAGGTCACGACGTCGTCTGTCGCGGAGGTGCTCCGGGTGCCCAGCGGCGCGGTGCGCGATGACGGTACTGTGCTGGTGCGCACCGCCAGCGGCGACCAGTCAAAGGCAGTTGAGCTGGGCATACGCGGCGACCAGTACACCGAAGTGACGTCCGGGCTCATCGAAGGCGATGAAATTGTCATAGCCGGTTCTTAGAGCGCTCCCAGCTAATTCCGAGCTAGCGATCGTAGAGATACTTCGTGACGTCCCGCCTAACCAAGGTCCTCGTCGTCGACGATGAGCCGAACATCTGTGCCCTGCTCTCCGCGACGCTGCGGCTCATCGAGTTCGACGTACGCGTGGCGAACTGCGGCCAGGAGGCCCTGGTAGCCGCCGAAGAGTTCGAGCCGGACCTGGTGGTGCTCGACGTGATGCTGCCTGACCTGGACGGGTTCCAGGTCGCGCAGAAGCTGCGGTCGACCGGCGGCCCGGGCGTCCCGGTGCTCTTCCTCACCGCGCGAGACGCCGTCGAAGACCGGATCTCCGGCCTGACCGTCGGCGCCGACGACTACGTGACCAAGCCGTTCAGCCTCGAAGAGGTGGTGCTGCGCATCCGCGCCATCCTGCGCCGCAGCCGCATCGAGCCCGACGGTGAGCCGGACACCGGGGTGCTCCGCTACGCCGACCTGGAGCTCGACGAGGACGCGCACGAGGTACGCCGGGGCAATAAGCTGGTCGAACTGTCGCCGACCGAGTTCAACCTGCTGCGCTACCTGCTGGTCAACGCCGGCAGGGTGGTCAGCAAGGCACAGATCCTCGACCGGGTGTGGAGCTACGACTTCGGCGGCGACGGCCGGATCGTGGAGTCGTACGTCTACTACCTGCGCAAAAAGATCGACTGCTGGGAGCCGCCGTTGATCCACACCGTGCGCGGCGTCGGGTACGCCCTGCGCCTTCCCCGGTCGCCGGACGAATGAGGCTTCCCCGGTGGCGGCACTGGACGCTGCGGTCGCGGCTCGTCCTCGCGGTCGCGGCGCTGGCCGCGGTGGCGCTGGTCGTCGCCAACGCGGCCGGCGTGATCGTGCTGCGCCGGTACCTGACCGACTCGATCGACCAGCAGCTCAAAGCGCCGCGCGCGCCCGCCGCCGCGAGAGACGAGCGCCCCGACACAAGGCCACCGGCCGCCGCCAGGTACTTCCCGCCTGGACCCTTCGACCAGTACAAGACGTTGATCCGCTACGACGCCGACGGCACGCTGGAGCCGACATACACCACCGACATGTCGCCGCCTGTCCTCGAACCGTTCAACGAGCTGGTCAAGCGCGCCGGGGGCAAGCCGTACACCGTCAGCGCGGAGGACGGCGAGAGCTCGTGGCGGGTGAAGGTCATAAGCCGCGACGACGGCGGGATCACGGTCGCCGCGATCTCCCTACAGCAGGTAGAAGCCACCGTCGACCTGCTGCTCACCATCGAACTGGGCGTCATGGTGGCGGTGCTTCTGCTGCTCGGCCTGGTATCGGCGTACGTCGTGCGAATAGGGCTGCGCCCGTTGACCCGCATCGAACGCACCTCTGCCCAGATCACCGCGGGCGACCTGTCCCGCCGGGTCGACGCCGACCCGCACACCGAGGCCGGCCGGCTGGGCATCGCGCTCAACTCCATGCTCGACCGCATCCAGACCGAGGTCGCCGCGCGGACGGCGTCCGAGCAGCGGCTGCGGCAATTCGTCGCGGACGCTTCACACGAGCTGCGCACACCGCTCACGTCGATCCGGGGCTTCGCTGAGCTGTACCGCCGGGGCGGCACGCCGGCCGGCCCCGTACTGGACGAGACGATGTCCCGGATCGAGTCCGAGGCGGCCCGGATGGGGCTGCTCGTCGAAGACCTGCTGCTGCTCGCCAAGCTCGACAAGCAGCGGCAGCCGCAACGGCGCCCCGTCGACCTGCTGGCCATCGCCGCCGACACGATCCGCGACGCGCACGCCCGGCGGCCCGACCGGCCCGTCCGGCTCGCCGCGCTAGGCGCCGACGACGGGGCCTTCGAACCGGTCACGGTGCTCGGCGACGAACACCGGCTCCGGCAGGTCGCCACCAACCTCGTGTCCAACGCGCTGCAGCACACGCCGTCGCAGGCCGCCATCACGGTACGGGTGGGCCGGCTCGCGCGGCTCCGGCCCTGGCACAGCCCGGCGGCGGCGATCGGAGCGGAGTTGCCGCCCGCCACCCCGGTCGCCGTGCTGGAGGTAGTAGACACCGGTCCCGGCGTACCGAGCACACACGCCGAGCGGATCTTCGAGCGGCTGTATCGGGCCGATCCCAGTCGCAACCGGCGCAACGGCGGCTCGGGGCTCGGACTGTCCATCGTGGCCGCGATCGTCAGCGGCCACGGCGGTCGGGTCGAGCTCGACACGGCTCCCGGGCGTGGTTCGGCGTTCCGGGTATTGCTGCCGACGGGTTCTCAGTCAGCTTTGAGCTAGCGCGGGGGTTGCTCCGAGCAGCCCCCATCAGGCTGTCGCCCATGCGTCTACCGCGTGCTGTCTTCGTCAACACCGGCCTCGCCGTGGTAATCGCCGGCGGTGCGGTGTGGGCGTACACGTCGTTCAGCACGGCCGAAGCGGCCGAATCCACCACCGGTGGTACGCGGACCATTCCCGTGCAGCAGGGCACCGTGACCTCAACCGTGACCGCCTCGGGCAGCGTGCGGAGCGCCTCGACCGCCACCGCCACGTTCGGCACCTCCGGCACCGTCACCGAGATCAAGGTGAAGGTCGGCGACACCGTCAAGAAGGGCGCCGTACTGGCCATAGTGGACGATACGGCGGCGCAGCGGGACCTGGATGCGGCGAAGGCCGATCTGGAAGCCGCCGAAGACGCGCTCGACCGTGCCGAGGACGCGGACAGCGACACCTCCGACGCCGAAACCCAGGTGACACAGGCCGAACTGGCGGTCGAGGAAGCCGAGGACGGTGTCGCCGGCACGGTGCTCAAAGCGCCCATGGCCGGTACGGTGACCGCCTTGAACGGCACGGTGGGCTCGTCGGCGACCCCTTCCCAGGACTCCAGCGGATTCGTGGAGATCGCCGACCTCACCAAGCTGGAGGTTTCCGCCTCCGTCGCCGAGGCGGACGCCACGAAGCTGAAAGCCGGCCAGGCGGCCACCGTCACCTGGAACGCCCTGCCGGACGCCACCGCCACGGCCAAGGTGGCGTCGATCGACCCGAACGCGACGACCGAAAACAACGTCGTGACGTACGGCGTGCTCTTCTCGCTCCAGGACCTGCCCGAAAACGTGAAGGCAGGCCAGAGCGTCGAGGTCAGCGTGACCGTGGGCCAGGCCGAAAACGTCGTCTACGTGAACTCGGCGGCGCTCACCAGCGCCGGGAACCGGCACACGGTCACCGTGCTGGAGAACGGCCAGCAGGTCACCCGTACCGTCGAAATAGGACTGGAAGGCGACCAGGCCACGGAGATCACCTCCGGGTTGACGGCCGGCGAGCAGGTCGTCATCCGGACTTCGTCGACAACGACCAACTCCAACACCGGTGGCTTTCCCGGTGGCGGCGGTTTCCCCGGTGGCGGCATCGCACCCGGTGGCGGTGGCCCCGGCGGCGGCGCGCGAACCGGCGGCGGTCGATGACGGTTCTCGACGTCCGCCGCGTCGCCAAGGTGTACGGCGAAGGCGAGGCGGCCGTGCATGCCCTGCGCGGTGTTTCGCTCAGCGTCGAGCAGGGCGACTATGTGGCCATCATGGGCTCGTCAGGCTCCGGCAAGTCGACCCTGATGAACATTCTCGGCTGCCTCGACGTGCCCAGCAGCGGCCAGTACCTGCTCGACGGGGTCGACGTGAGCCGCCTCAACGATCGCCAGCTCGCCCTCGTGCGAAACCGCCGGATCGGCTTCATCTTCCAGTCGTTCAACCTCATCCCGCGCACCACGGCACTGGCCAATGTGGAGCTGCCTTTGGCGTACGCGGGCGTGAAACCGGCGCTGCGACGCCGCCGCGCCCGGGCCGCCCTCGACATGGTGGGTCTGGCCGACCGGGCAGACCACGAACCCAACCAGCTCTCCGGCGGTCAACAGCAGCGGGTCGCGGTGGCTCGGGCGCTGGTCACCGAGCCGGCGCTGCTGCTCGCCGACGAACCCACCGGCAACCTCGACAGCAGGTCCACAGAGGACATCCTCACGATCTTCGACCAGCTCAGCGCCGCCGGCCGCACCATCCTGATCATCACGCACGAGCCCGACGTCAGCGCCCGCGCGAAGCGGCTGGTCAAGCTCTTCGACGGGCAGATCTCCTCCGACGTGCGCCAGGTGGTCGCGGCATGAACGTGTGGGAGGTGTGCCGCTTCGCGGTACGCGGCATCGGCGCCAACAAGCTGCGCTCCGGCCTGACCATGCTCGGCATCCTCATCGGCGTCGCCGCCGTTATCCTGCTGGTCGCCGTGGGAAACGGCTCCGCGCAACAGGTCGCCGACCGCATCGAGGCGCTCGGCACCAACACGCTGACCGTGCAGAGCACGTCGCGTGGTGGGTCGTCGCCGCTGACCGTGCAGGTCGCCCAGGCATTGAAGGATTCGGTACTGGCACCGGACGTGGAGTCGGTATCGCCGGTCGTCAGCACCTCCGCCACCCTGACGTATCAGGGCACCGACCACTCGGTGCAACAGTTCGTCGGCAGCTACGCCAGCTACTTCACCGCCTCGAACTCGCCGGTCGGCCGCGGAACCGGCTTCACGACTGCGGATGTGGAACAGGGGCGGCGGGTCGTCGTCATTGGACAGACGGTGGCCGAAGAGCTATTTCCGGGCCTCGACCCGATCGGCCAAGAGCTCACGGTCAGCGGGTCACTCTTCACCATCGTCGGTGTGCTCGACGAGAAGAGCTCCTCCAGCGGTTTCCAGGACGCCAACGACGTCGCGATCGCGCCGCTCACCGCCGTGCAGCAGGCCCTCACGGGGTACGGGTCGCTGACTTCCATCGTCGTCGAGGCTTCCGCGCCCGAGCGTGTCTCCGACGTGCAGGCCCAGATCACCACGATTCTCAACCAGCGGCTCAAGGTCGAAGCCACATCCACCTCGGCGCCGTACCGCATCCAGAACGCCTCACAGCTGCTGGAGACACAGACCGAGACCGCCGACACCTTCACCACGCTGCTCGGCGCGGTCGCCGGCATCAGCCTGCTCGTCGGGGGCATCGGTATCACCAACATCATGCTGGTCACCGTCACCGAGCGGACCCGCGAGATCGGCATCCGCAAGGCGCTCGGCGCGCCCCGACGGGTAATCCTCACCCAGTTTCTCGCCGAAGCCACCATGCTCAGCCTCATCGGTGGCGGGTTGGGCGTCGCCGCGGCGCTCATCGGCAGCAATTTCACCATCGTCGGCATCCAGCCGGTCATCGTTCCCAGCTCGATCGCGCTGGCGCTATGCGTCTCCGTCGCCATCGGGCTCTTCTTCGGCAGCGTCCCGGCCAACCGTGCCGCCGGCCTCAGGCCGATCGACGCTCTCCGTTACGAATAGGAGCACGTTGTGACCTCACTCGAGGTGGAGTTGGCCGCCGCCGCGAGCCAGCGCTGGTGGAACCGGTGGACCGTGTATCTCGTCGGCGCCGCGCTGGTGCTCGGCGGGTTCATCGGCGGCATCGAGATGCAGAAGGCGTACGGCTCGTCCACGTCGCCGACCGCGTCGGGTCCGCAGGGACAGCGCGGCGGCTATGGCGGTTTTCCCGGCGGCGGCGCCGTCCCATCGACCGCCGCGTCCCGTCCCACGACCGGCACCGTGAAGCTCGTCGACGGAACCACCATCTACGTGCAGACCGAATCCGGCGAAGTGGTCACCGTCCGCACCAACGGCGAGACCGCCGTCGCGGTTGCAGCAGCGTTGAAGGACCTCAAGGCCGGCGACAAGGTCACCGTTCAGGGCCAGACCGATAGCGAGGGTACTGTCACCGCCACTACCGTGACCGGGTCCAAATAGGACTCCGATAGCGGGCTGCGATCAATGAGGTACGCGTAGTAGCGTGACCCGTCATGCGTCCCCGCCGTCTCCTCGTCATCGGGCTCGTGTCCGCCGGGCTGACGCTGGTGCTCACGGCGACCGTGGCCGTCTTCGTCTGGCGCGCCCTGGGCGGCCCCGACATCGGGGCGGCCGCCGAAGCCCTGCGCGCCGCGCCCGCGGTCAAGCTGGCCGTGGTCTACGAGGCTCCCGACGGTCGCCGCGTAGCGGGCAACTTCGTGGTGACAGCCGACCGCTACGCCAGCGGCACCATCACCGACCCGACCGCCGGCCGCGCCGAGCTGCTCGCGGGCCCCGACGGCATCGCTGTCCGCGGCGACGCCTCCTTCTGGGCCCGTCGTGCGCCGCGACCACTCAAGCGCGTGACGGACCGCTGGATCAGGCCCGAGCCCGACATGGCGTACCCCGTCGATGTGGCATCGGCGCTGAACCCAAGCGCGCTGGCCGACCTGGTCCAATCAGTCGGCCGGCACGGCTCCGCCGACGACACCGCCGACACGGTTGCTGGCCAGCGCGTCGTCACCGTCACCGCCGGTGACTGGACCGCCCTGGTCACCGCCGACGAGCCGCGCAGGCTGATGTGGCTCGGCGGCCCGATCCGCGACCGCGCCTTCTCCAAACCCGTCGCCCTCGCCCCGGCCCACAGGCACGGCTCGCCGGCTGCCGCGCCCGGCAACCGCAGGCTCGTCGGCCCTGTGGCCCGGTTGGGCTGGGCGGCGGCTGAGCTGCGTGGCCTGGCGCCAGCGGATCCGATCGCTCGGCCGCCGTACGCGGCGATGCTGCCCGAGCCGGCCACCGCGACCGAGGCCGAAGGAGTACGCGAGGCAGTCGCCAAGGTGCTGCCCGACGAGGCCTCATCGGGACCACCCGCGATCGCCAACCTTCCCGCCGCACTCCCCGTCTTCGAGACCAAAATCAACTCGACCGACTGCACGTCGAACGTCTGCTCCTGGTCTGTCACCGTGACCAACGCCGGCACCGCGCCCGGCAACGCCACCGTGCACGCGTACGCGACGCCCGGCATGACCGGGCCACTATCGTTCCCACTCGGCACGCTCCGGCCGGGCGCCACACTGACCACCGCACGGATGACTTTCCCCAACCCGGCACCACGTGCCCAGCGCGGTCAGCGAACACAGGTCTTCGTCGACTACCTGGCATGGGTGCACAGCCCAACCCTGCACGGCAACGACACCGATGTGCTGCGCAGACTGGGATCACGCGGCATCGACCCCAACAGGGACCTGCCGCAGATCGACCCGGCCTACCAATCCACAGTGCTCCGCGCCACCGACCTGATGACCCGAAACCTCCAACGCGGCCAACGCGACCAACTCGAAGAAGCGGTCGACGCCGTCCATGACGCGGTCAGGTTCGGCCTGCTCCCCGAGCTAAAGGTCATCGTCGACTCCGGCCGCCTCCTCAACCCCGAGGGCCTGACAGCACGCCTGCCGCAGGCCGACATCAACACCCTCCCAAACGCCACTCAGCAACCCGATCCAGGCAAGATCGGCGTACGCCGAGAGATCGAGCAGGCGGTCGAAATCCTGCGCCAAGACCCGAGGGCCAAAGTCATCCTCGACGGGCACATCGAGGTGGGCGGCAAGAAGTACGGCGCCGACGTCTTCGACACCACCAACAAACGCGCCTACCAACTCAAATCCGTAAGTTCGAAGAGGTTGATCGCGAACATCAACGCTGCCGTCGACCAACTCAACGGCAGGAGGAATCCTGATGGCGAGACCCAAGTGATACAGGACGCGCCGCCGGGATACACGAAAATAGCGGTCATATACCTCGAGCCGATGAGCCTGAAGTTTCACCAGGACACCAAAGAGAGGTTGCTAGCATTCCTTCATGGCAAGGCTGAGTTGCAGATCTGTAAGGATGGAAGGCCTCTCATCGATCAGTTGGTCATGGTGAGTGCCCGCGGTGTGTTTCAGTGGTCTAAGGAGGAGTTCCATGTCTTCGGACCTCCCTGTCAATAACTGGAACAGCTTCGACAGCGGCGAGGTCTGCTGGTGGACGGCTACCTTCCCTTGGGCGCTGGGCAGCGGTGCGCTCCTCCCATGGCAAGACGTCGTTCTTGATGCGGGAGAGCGCACTGGGATATTTCGGGTTGAGGCGGCCGAATGGATGGAGTACCGCCAAGAGGTGGACGGCCCGGTCGGCGCCTTTGTCAAGGCGCATCCTGACCGGCTCTCCATTTCGAATCCGCGATTTCCTGCCGGGTTTCTTCTCGGTGACGACTTGCGTTACGGCGAGCACAAGCTGGTTGTATCGACGCGCCTCAGCTACATGGCTCCTGGCGGTGAAATAGCCGACCGATGGGTTCAAGATATGCAGGAGTTCGGGCTCGCTATCGGCCTTCCAAGTGCGTTCTCTTATCGGCCGTTTGACGTGGATATCGACTACGGATACGCGGGATCGTCCGATATGGAGGAGACCTGGGCGACCTTCAGCACGTCGACGGATATTTGGTTTCCGTGGAATTCGCCTATGGGGCGCACCGGGATACCGCGGGGCGAACCGCTGGACAACCGGGTGCTGTCGAGGCTCAACGGGACGCGGCTCAATGCGTTCCTCGGCGAGGTGCGGGAGGCGACGCTAGCCGCGGGCGGCACCTGGACGTGCGCGCCGTGGCGCGACGAGCGGCAGGCGGACGAGTTCGGGGTAGTGCTAGACGCGCCCAAGCCTGCCCGAGTCTGACGCCGAATCCCCCGCGATATGCGGGTCTAGGAGCTGGACCGTCGCGGTGGCGACGCTGGCGTTCCAACGTCTGGCCGCTGGCGGGCTGAGACGCACGGGGCGGAGGGTCCGCGGCGCGATGCGGCCGTGTCGGCAGACAATGGCTGCCGGAGCGTGGCGCTCCGGCTTGCCGTCCGTCGCGCTGCTTGACGCGACGGCGCCGATCAAGGAAGTTTGCCACGATCAAGGGCGAACGCACGCGGAAAAGAGATCCAAGCACGTGCATTTGTCCTTGATCGACGGAAGGTGGGGGCGGGGCGCGGAGCAGAGCGGAACGGCGCGGAGCGGGCAGGGTAGTGGGAGCGGAATGGAGGAGTGGCGTGGCGCGGGTTGTTGGCGCGGTTGATCAAGGGACTACCAGTACGCGGTTCATGGTCTTTGACCACTCGGGGAACGTTGTAGGGTCGCACCAGCTCGAACACGAGCAGATCCTGCCCCGGGCCGGTTGGGTGGAGCACAACCCGCTGGAGATCTGGGAGCGCACGTCGGCCGTCATCGGTACGGTCATGAACGCTCACGGCCTGAGCGCATCCGACCTGGCCGCGCTCGGAGTCACCAACCAGCGCGAGACCGCCGTGGTGTGGAACAGACGCACCGGCCGGCCGTACTACAACGCGATCGTCTGGCAGGACACGCGTACCGATCAGATCGCCGCGGCTCTCGACCGCGACGGGCGCGGCGACGTCATCCGGGAGAAGGCCGGCCTGCCGCCCGCAACGTACTTTTCCGCAGGCAAGGTGCAGTGGATTCTCGAGAACGTCGACGGCGTCCGGGAGGCGGCCGAGCGCGGTGAAGCGATCTTCGGCACCACGGACACCTGGTTGTTGTGGCACCTCACCGGTGGGGTCGACGGTGGAGTGCACGTCACGGACGTGACGAACGCAAGCCGCACGATGCTCATGAACCTCGAAACCCTTGACTGGGACGACGAACTGCTGTCGTTCTTCGGCATTCCGCGCGCGATGCTGCCCGAGATCCGGCCGTCGTCGGACCCTAATCGCTTCGGGGTGACCCGGGCGGGCGGTCCGCTGGGCGGGGAGGTGCCGTTGACGGCGGACCTGGGCGACCAGCACGCCGCTACGGTCGGGCAAGTTTGCTTCGCCGAGGGTGAAGCGAAGAATACCTATGGCACGGGCAACTTTATGCTGCTCAACACGGGTACGTCGATCGTGCGGTCGCAGTCTGGGCTGCTGACGACGGTGTGTTACAAGTTTGGCGACGAGCCGCCGGTGTACGCGCTTGAGGGCTCGATCGCGGTGACCGGCTCGGCCGTCCAGTGGCTGCGCGATCAGCTTGGCATCATCAGCGGCGCCGCGCAGAGCGAGGCGTTGGCGGCCCAGGTGGAGGACAGCGGCGGCGTGTACTTCGTGCCGGCGTTCTCGGGGCTGTTCGCGCCGTACTGGCGCTCCGACGCGCGCGGGGTGATCGTTGGGCTGTCGCGGTACAACACGAACGCGCACCTGGCTCGGGCCACGCTGGAGGCGATCTGCTACCAGAGCCGCGACGTCACCGAGGCGATGGCGAAGGACTCTGGGGTACGGCTCGACGTGCTGAAGGTGGACGGCGGGGTGACCGCCAACCGGCTGTGCATGCAGTTGCAGGCCGACATTCTCGGGGTGCCGGTGAGCCGGCCGGTGGTCGCGGAGACGACCGCGCTGGGTGCGGCGTACGCGGCCGGCTTGGCGGTGGGTTTTTGGAAGAACACCGACGAACTGCGGCAGAACTGGAACGAGAGCGAGCGCTGGCAGCCGACCTGGTCGGAGGAGCGGCGGGCCGAGGGGTACGCCAAGTGGAAGAAGGCCGTCCAGCGCACCTTGGACTGGATCGAGGTCGACTAGCCGCCCGCCGATCAAGGGAGATCGCATGGATCAAGGGCAAACGCACGTGGAAAAGAGATCAAAGCACGTGCGTTCGCCCTTGATCGACGAAAAGGAGGGGCGGCGCGGCGCGGGGTTAGTCCGTGGCGGGCTCGGGGGCGGCGGCTTCGGCGACGGTGGGGTAGGTGTTGAGGACCTCTACCAGGCCGCTTACCTCGAGGATGCGCAGCACACCGCGCTGCGGAGCGGCGATGCGGACCTCGCCCCCGGCCTCGTCGCAGCTGTTCTTCGCCCGGACAAAGACGGACAACCCGGTCGAGTCACAGAACGACAGCTCGGACAGGTCGAAGACGAGCCTGTTGCGGCCCTTGTCGAGCAGGTCGGTGATCTGATCCTGGAGCTGTGGCGCCGTGGCCATGTCGAGCTCCCCGCCGACCGCGACGACCACAACGTCACCGCGCTGTTCGGTGTTAACCGTCAACGACATTCGCGACCTCCCGTACCGGATGAAAGGTACTCCACCCGCCCGGTACGCGCAGTAGAGGGGCGCAAAAGCGCCGTACCCTGAGCGTGTGAGCGAGTCAGCGACCATCCTGGTGGCAGACGGCAGTGCCGCCAAGCGGGAGCTGCTCGCTACCTTGCTCGGCCGCTCCGGACACACGGTGATCGAGGCGTGCACCGGGGCCGAGGCGTTGGCCCGCGTGGACGCGGAGCCCATCGACCTGGTGCTGCTCGACGTCAAGTTGCCCGATCAGAGCGGGTTCGAGGTCTGCGAACGGATAAAGGAGCACCCGCGGCATGCCGCGCTGCCGGTGGTTCACGTGTCGGAGCTCCCGGTCGAGATCGCCGACCGGGCCAGCGGCGCAGATGCGTACCTCACCGAGCCGATCGACCCAGACGATTTGATCGTCACGGTGCAGTCCGTCCTGCGGTACTACCGGGCGAGGCAGCAGGCCGAAGGGCTTGCGGAGCGGCTTCTCCGGCTCGCCGACACCACACTGGCGATCAACCTGGCGCCATCCGTGGCGCGCATCGTCGAGGCGGCGGCTGCCGGTGCTGCGAAGATCTTCGACGGGCCGGTCGTGGCGACAGCCGAGACCGCCGAGGGCGACTTGCTGGCCGCGGCGACCAACGGCCGGGATGCGCCCATCACCGTGCATCTGCGGAAGGCCGACGGCCGTGCGGCATCGGTGGGTACGACGATCCAGGTGGACGAGCCGGCCGCGTGGCCGTTCGTCGCGTGGCCGACCGACGACACGGTGACGGTCGCGGTGGCGCGGCTCCGGGCCGACCGGCCACCTGTGTGTGTCGCGGTGCCGACCAAAACCCAGATGCCTGGGTACCCGGTGCTGCGGCAGCTCGCGCAGGCGGTGGCCGCGGCGGCGGAGGCGCAGCGCTCGTTCGACGAGGAGCACCGGATCGCCCTGACCCTCCAGCGCAGCCTGCTGCAGCGGCGTATGCCCGACGTGGCCGGTTGGGATTTCGCTGTGCGGTATGAACCGGCGAGCGTGGACGCCGAGGTCGGCGGGGACTTCTACGAGCTGACGGTGATCGACGATCGCCTGCTGGTGGCCATCGGCGACGTGGCCGGCCACTCGCTGCACGCGGCCACCGTCATGGCCGAGGTGCGGCACGCGGTCCGGGCATACGCGGTGGAGGGGCACGCGCCGGCCGCTGTGCTGGCCCGCGTCGACACCATGCTGCGCCGGCTGCTGCCGGGTAAGTTGGCCACGCTGTGCCTGCTGCTCATCGACCCGCGCAACGGCCGGGTCCGGATGGCGAGCGCCGGTCACCCGCCGCCGTTGGTCGCCGTTGGACGCCGGATCGGGTACCGGGAACACCGCGCGCCGTTGTTGGGTGTGGCCGCCGACCGGCCCGACGACCTGCGGTTCACGCTGCCGCGCGGCGGCACGCTCATCCTGTACACGGATGGCCTGATCGAACGGCGTGACGCCGACATCGACGTGGGTTTCGCCGCGCTGGCCCGCGCGGCGGCCCGGGTCGACGCCGACCTGGACCGCTTCTGCGAGCGCCTCGTCCGCGAGCTCCCGCCGCCCGCCGCGCACGATGACATCGCGGTGGTCGCCCTGCGGCGTAACTGACGGTGAGGGTTGACAGCAGCTATTCGCTCGATGAATAGTTGGCCGCGTGTCCACGCCCCACGTCCTCCTCGGGCTGCTCGTCGACGGGCCAAAGCACGGCTATGACCTGAAGCGGGCGCACGACCTGAAGCTTCCGCGCGCCAAGCCGGTGGCGTTCGGGCAGGTCTACGCGACGCTCGGCCGGTTGGTGCGTGACGGGCTCGTCGTGCCGGCCGGCCAGGATCGAGACGCTGGTCCGGACCGCACGTCGTACGAGCTGACGGAGGAGGGTCGCAAGGCGCTCAAGGAGTGGATCGCCGCCGTGGAGGCGCCGATGCCGCACCTGTCCAGCGTGCTGCTCGCCAAGGTCGTCG
The DNA here is from genome assembly GCF_026130045.1 of Micromonospora sp. CPCC 205371. GTDB lineage: Bacteria > Actinomycetota > Actinomycetes > Mycobacteriales > Micromonosporaceae > Phytohabitans. The sequence goes on along the minus strand of NZ_JAIBNX010000001.1, from coordinate 173,715 downwards.
TCGCCCTGCTGGTCGGCGATGTGAACCAGGCACGCGAGTACCTCGCCGCCCAACGCGCGGCGCATACCACCAGGCTGCGCGAGCTGACCGGCGTGAAGACGGACCCGGACGCCAGCCTCAGCGACGTCATCGCCGCCGACTTCGGCATCGCCCACCTCGACGCGGACCTGCGCTGGCTGCAAACCACGCTGGACCGGGTCGCCGACCTGCACAGAGAGGTGACCACCCGATGAGCTACCTGAGTGCCCGCGGCCTCGTCCGGTCGTACGGGCGGACACCCGCCCTGCGGGGCGTCAACCTGGATGTCGAGGAGGGCGAGATCGTCGCTGTCACCGGCCCGTCCGGCTGCGGCAAGTCCACCCTGCTGCACTGCCTGGCCGGCATCCTCCGTCCGGACGCCGGTGAGGTGACCTACCGGGGACGCCGCATCGACACCCTGTCGGAGGGCGCTCGCGCGGCCCTCCGGCGCACCGAGTTCGGGGTTCTCTTCCAGTTCGGGCAGCTCGTGGCGGAACTGACCGCCGCGGAAAACGTCGCGCTGCCGCTGCTTCTCGCCGGCACGGGGCGGCGAGAGGCGCGGACCGCGGCACTGTCCTGGCTGGACCGGCTCGGTGTCGCCGACTTCGCCGACCAGCGGCCGGGCGAGATGTCGGGCGGGCAGCAGCAGCGCTGCGCCGTCGCGCGGGCATTGGTCACCGAGCCGCGGGTGCTCTTCTGCGACGAGCCGACCGGTGCGCTCGACTCGCTGGCCGGCGAGCAGGTGCTGGGCCACCTCGTGCGGCTGGCCCGCGAGCAGCGCACCACCGTCGTGCTGGTCACGCACGACGTGCAGGTGGCGGCGTATGGGGACCGGGAGATCATGCTGCGCGATGGCGCGGCCGATCCGACCGGCCTCGGCACCGTGGCGGCACAGCAGTGAAGCCCGGGACGCTGGTGCGGCTGGCACTCGCCGGCACCCGCAGCGATACGGTCCGGGTGGCGCTTACCGGTCTTTCCGCCGGTCTCGCCACGCTGGCGTACCTCGCCGCGCTGACCGTGATCGTGATACCGACCGTGGAGGACGGCGGCGGGAGAGTGTCACCGCAGTACCGCCACGCGCTGATCGCCGAAGCCGGTCTCCGGCCGGGCGTGGTAGTGGTCCTGGTGCTGCTCACGGTGCCGGTGCTGGCCCTGGCGGGTCAGTGCGCGCTGCTCGGGGCGCCGTCGCGGGACCGGCGCCTGTCGGCGATCCGCCTCGCCGGCGCCAGCCCGGGCCAGGCGATCGCCATCGCCGCGACCGAGACCGGCCTGGCCAGCGTGCTGGGCACGGTCGTTGGTCTGGGCGCCTACTTCGGAGGCCGCGAGTTCCTGCATCGGCCGGATGCGGACGGCAGGCTGCCGCTGCCCACCGACGTGGTGCCGCCGGTGTGGTGGATCGCCGCGGTGTGCGTCGGTATCCCGGTGGTCGCCATGCTGTTCGCGGTCCTGCAACTGCGGCGGGTCGCGGTCACGCCGTTCGGGGTGGTCCGGCGGGTCCGGACCCGGGCACCGCTGCCGTGGCCAGGCGCGCTGATCGTCGTGGGCCTCATCGCCACGGCGACGGTCGTGCCGCTGTCGCGCCAGCTCGAAGGCGACCCGGAAGAGTCGGGCGCCTTGCTCCTCGTGGTGCTCCTCTGTGGACTGGGGTGCGCCACCATCGGCGTCGTGACGGGCACCGGCTGGATCTCGTACCGGACGGGCTGGCTCATGCACCGCTTCGGCCGCCGGCCGGCGACGCTGCTCGCGGCCCGGCGCCTGATGGCCGACCCCTGGAGCGGCAGCCGCACGTTGGCGGCGCTTCTCGCATGCCTGGTCTTCGGTGGCGGGGCGGCTGGGGTGCGCTCGTCGTTCGCCACGGATTTCGAGGCGGAGCGCCTGGCGGCCCAACGCTCCGACCCCAGTGGCGTGATCATCGAACCGCGCGACACCGACTTCTACTTCGGAGCGTTCAATCTCGTCAACATCGCGATCGGGGTCGGCCTGGTGATCGCCGCCGGAGGCTTGATCGTCGCGCTCGCCGAGTCGATCGTCTCACGCCGGCGGGCGTACGCCGCGCTCGTGGCGACCGGCGTGCCCCGGTCCACGCTGGCGAAGGCCGTGATGTGGCAGTCGCTCGTGCCGGCGGCAGCGGGGATCGTGGTAGCGCTCGCGGTTGGGGCCGCGCTTTCCCAGAGCCTGTTCGGGGACGAAGTAGAGCGTGAGGGCATCGTGCTGGAGGTGCCAGTACCCGTTGACGACCTGGCGCTGCTCGGGGCCGGCGCCGTGGCGGCGGTGCTCGCGGTCGTCGGAGTCGGCCTGCTCTTCCTGCGCGCGAGCACGGCGCTAGAGGAGCTCAGAGTGTGACCCGCAGGCCGGCGGAGTTCTCGGTCTCGTGCAGTTCGAGTTCGGCGATCCGGCCGTCCGGTGGGATGTCGTAGACGACCACGCCGGCCACGCGGTTGCCCGGGTTTATCTCGTTGAGGAAGAGCTGCTGTTCCGGATTGGCGAGGATGCCGGCGCCGCTGTCGGCGGCGAAGCGGGAGCCGTCCGGCCCGTACGCGCGCTGCAGTGTGTCGGCGAACGTGGCCGGCCGGCGCCCAACGTTGCTCACCGTGAGCTGGACCAGGCAGAACTGCCCGACCGCGGTCTGACTGATGAACGGATCGCCGACCTGGACGACGCCGCACTGCACGTCGTGGACCCGGAACTCCAGGCTGCCGTCGCGTCCGGCCTCGCCGAGCCCGACGGTGTCCGTCCGCACGCGCATGATCCGTTCGTAGACGTCATCGCCCCACAGCAGCACCCCGGTGACCACGCCGGTGCCCGCGCCGCAGCACAGCACGGCTGCGGCCACGGCGGCGCCGGCGATGATGGCCAGCCGACCGCCCATCCGCTCGACCCCCTTTGGGCGATTCTAGGCTTTTGTCGCATCGAATTACGGGCAATCTTGGCTGCATGGACCTGATCTCAATCGACGACGTGGAGGCAGCGGCCGGGAGCATCGCCGGGGTCGCTGTCCGCACCCCGCTGCTGCCATGCCGGTGGGACGACGAGCTCCTGCTCAAGCCCGAAAGCCTCCAGCCGGTCGGTTCCTTCAAGATCCGCGGTGCCACCCACGCGGTGGCGTCGGTGCCGGCGGAGCGCCGCTCGCGGGGCGTGGTCACGCACTCGTCAGGAAACCACGGCCAGGCGCTGGCCTACGCGGCACGCGCGGCCGGCGCGCCGTGCATGGTCGTGATCCCCGACGTCGCGCCGGCGGTCAAGATCGATCAGGTACGCGCGCTGGGCGCAACGGTCGTCCTGGTACCGCCCGCGCGGCGGCTCGCCGAGGCGGAACGGCTGGCCGCGGAGGGCGGGCTGACCCTTATCCCGCCCTTCGACCACCGGGACGTGATCGCGGGACAGGGCACGATCGGACTGGAGATCGTCGCGGACCTGCCCGACGTCGATGTGGTGCTGGTACCCGTCGGTGGCGGAGGGCTGGCATCGGGCATCGCCACGGCGGTCAAGGCGCTGCGGCCCGACGCGGCCGTGATCGGTGTCGAGCCGGAGTACGCCGCGGACGCGCGCGACTCACTGGCGGCGGGTGAGCTGGTCACATGGCCGGTGGAGGAGACCTACCGGACGATCGCTGACGGGGTGCGCACCAGCCTGTCCCCGCTGACGTTCGCCCACCTGCGGGAGCGCCTCGACGCGATCGTGACCGTGAGCGAGGACGAGATCCGGGCCGCGATGAGCCGCCTGGTGCGGGAGAGCCGGCTGGTCGTCGAGCCGAGCGGGGCGGTCGCCACAGCAGCGCACCTCTTCCGGCGCAACGAGCTGCCGCCGGGTCGCACGGTCGCCGTCATCAGCGGCGGCAACGTCGACCCGGCGCTGCTCGTCAGCGTGGTCTAGCCGGCTGGCCTATGAGGCACCGAGGCGGTCGAGAATCCAGGCCGCCACGAACGCCTCCTCCTTCCACGCGTCGTACCGGCCGCTCGGCCCGCCATGGCCCGCGCCCATCTCCGTCTTCAGCAGGTAGTCGCCGGCCGGTGCGGTGGCGCGCAGCTTGGCGACCCACTTCGCCGGCTCGTGGTAGAGCACGCGGGTGTCGTTGAGGCTGGTCACGGCCAGGATCGCCGGGTACTCGACCGCCGTCACGTTCTCGTACGGCGTGTACGACTTCATGTACGCGTACACCTCGGGGTCGTGGAGCGGGTTGCCCCACTCCTCCCACTCGGTGACGGTGAGCGGCAGCGACGGGTCGAGGATCGAGTTCAGAGCGTCGACGAACGGCACCTGCGCCACCACGCCGGTGAACGCGTCCGGCGCGATGTTTGCCACCGCGCCCATCAGCAGGCCGCCCGCCGAGCCGCCCCGGGCGACCAGCCGGTCGGCCGAGGTCCAGCCCGCCTTGACCAGGTGCCGCGCGCAAGCGACGAAGTCGGTGAAGGTGTTTTTCTTGGCGAGCATCTTGCCGTCTTCGTACCAGCGGCGGCCCAGCTCACCGCCACCCCGGATGTGCGCGACCGCGAAGATGACGCCGCGGTCGAGCAGCGACAGCCGAGGGATCGAGAACCAGGGGTCCATGCTCGCCTCGTACGAGCCGTACCCGTAGATCACACACGGTGCGGAGCCGTCCTTCGGCGTGCCGGTCTTGCAGACCAGTGAGATCGGCACCCGGGTGCCGTCGTCGGCCACCGCCCAGTCGCGGTGCTGCTCGTATGCCGCCGGGTCGAAACCGCCAAGCACCGGCTTCTGCTTGCGTAGCACCATCTCGCGGGTGACCAGGTCGTAGTCGTACACCGAATCGGGCGTCACGAACGAGGCGTAGTGCAGCCGCACGCTGGTGGTGTCGTACTCGGGGTTGCTCTCCAGACCCACGCTGTAGAGCGGCTCGGGAAAGGAGATGTCGTACGAGTCGGTAGAGCCGTCCGGGATCACGCGCAGGCCGGTCAGGCCGTCCTTGCGCAGCGACACCACCACGTGCCCGGAGAACGCGTCGACCGACTCCAGCCGGGTTCCCGGCGTGTGCGGGATCAGCGTGGTCCATTCGCCCGGCACGTCCGCGGACGTGTACGCGAGCGCGAAGTCCTCCGCCCCATCGTTATGGAGAATAAGGAAACCGGTGGCAGCGCCCCATTGGTCGGCGTCGGCTCCGCCTCCTCCGACGTAGTGCTCGATCGAGTACTCGATGCCCTGCCGCCGCGGCGCGATCACCGCGGGCTCGCCGGTCGGGTTGCTGGCCGGGATCACCCGCGCCTCGCTCGTGACCTTGCTGTGCGCCTCGATCACGATGAACTTCTCGGAGCGGGTCAGCTCGACGCCTACCCAGAACCGCTCGTCATCCTCCTGGAAGACCACGACGTCGTCGGCGGGCGCGGTGCCGATCGCGTGACGCCACACCCGGTACGGCCGCCAGGCCTCGTCGACCGTCAGGTAGAACAGCGTCGAGCCGTCCGCCGACCAGGCGCTGCCGTAGAACGCGTCGGGCACCTCGTCGGGCAGTACCTCGCCGGTGCTGAGGTCCTTGACGCGCAGCGTGAAGCGCTCGTCGCCGGCGAAGTCCGTCGAGTACGCCAGCCAGCGCCCGTCCGGGCTCACGTCGAAGGTGCCCAGGGCGAAGAAGTCGTGCCCCTCTGCCAGCGCGTTGCCGTCGAGCAGCACCTCTTCGCCGTCCAGGGGCGCACCGTCTGCTGTGGACGGAGGGGCTGTCTCGCCGTCGCGCACAGCACGGCGGCACTGGATGCCGTACTGCTGCCCCTCGACCGTGCGCGTGTAGTACCAGTAGCCGCCCTTTCGGGTCGGCACCGACAAATCGGTTTCCTGCGTGCGCCGCTTCGTCTCCTCGAACAGCGTCTCGCGCAGACCGGCAAGGTGCTCGGTGGCGGCTTCCGTGTAGGCGTTCTCCGCCTTCAGGTAGTCGATCGTCTCCGGGTCGTCCTTGGCGGCCAGCCAGGCGTACTCGTCGACGATCGTGTCGCCGTGATGGGTGCGTTCGCTGGGGACGCGCTTGGCGACCGGTGGGGTCGCGCCGGTGTCGGTGCTCACGCCGCACCACGTTACCGGTCCGCTACGGGTATAGCGGCGAGGTGGGTCCAGTCGTACACTTGTTCGATGGCAACGGGCGGTCGGGTCTTCCGCGAGCTGGTCGGCATCTGCGGCATCCGGTTCGCCCGGCGAGGCGCCGCCGCAGATGCGGTGGCCGGCGTGACACCCACCTGGGTCGCCGTTCCCGCCTCGGTCGACGGCGCTTCGGCGGTGATGAGGGTGGCCGCCGAGCACGGCCTCACGGTGGCCGCTCGGGGTGCCGGCACCAAGCTCCACTGGGGCTCCAGCCCGGGCCAGCTCGGCCTGCTCGTCGACACCGGGCGCCTCGCGGGCATCTGGCATCACCCGATCGATGAGTCGTATGCCGAGATCGGCGCCGGCACGGCGGTGCGGGCGGCTCAGGCCGCGCTCGGTCGCGTCGGCCAGCGGCTGGCACTCGACCCGGCGTCCGAGGGCGCGACGATCGGCGGCGCGATCGCCACCGACGAGTCCGGTCCGCTGGCGCACCGCCACGGCACGGCCGGCGACCAGCTGCTCGGCGTCAGCTACGTCGGACCCAACGGACTGCTCAGCCACTCCGCCGGGCGTGGGGTGGGCCGGCTGCTGTGCGGCTCGTTCGGTGGCCTCGGCGTGCTGGTCGCCGCGACGCTCAAGGTCCTGGCCGCACCCGCCACCCGGGCCTGGGTGCACCGTTCGGTGTGGACGCCGCTTGAGGTGCATGACCTCGTCGATGTGGTGGTCGCCGATCCGGTGCAAGTTGCCGCGGTCGAGGTCGACCTGCCCGTGCGCGGTCCGCGTGGCTTGGGCGCCTTGGCTGTGCTGCTAGAGGGCGCGCCCGCGGTGGTGGCCGAGCAGGCGCGGCGGGTCGCGACCCTGCTGGGCGGCGACGCCGAGGTCTACGGCGAGCCGCCCGAGTGGTGGGGTCGATACGCCGCCCGGCCGCGCGACATCGCGCTGCGGATCACCGTGCCCACGTCCGACCTGCACGCCGCCGTCTACGCGCTGCGCGACGCCGCCGGTCACCCGGTGCCGGTACGCGGATCGGCCGGGCTCGGCGTGGTCCATGCCGCGCTGCCGGGCAATACACCGCCCGACCGGGCGGCGGCGATCCTCGACGCGGTGCGCGGAGTCCTGCTGGCGCGGGCAGGCTCGTGCGTGGTCGTGTCGGCACCGGAGCCGGTGCGAGACGCCGTCGACATGTGGGGCCCGGTGGCGACCCAAGACGTGCTGCGCCGGGTGAAAGCCCGCTGCGCCCCCCCCCCGCGGCGGGCCCGGGCCCCCTTTTTCGCCACCTGAAACACCCCCGAGCCGCCGGAACGGGCCCGGCGGCTCGGTGATCCTGGGCAGATCAGGCCAGTGTCAGGTTGGTGTAGGTCGCGAAGACCTCGTTCAAGGGCTGGAAGAACGTCGTGCCGCCGCTGGAGCAGTTGCCGCTGCCGCCAGAGGTCATGCCGAGCGCGATCGAGCCGGCGAAGAGGGAGCCGCCGCTGTCACCGGGCTCCGCGCAGACGTTGGTGCGGATGAGGCCGCTGACCGTGCCCTGCGGGTAAGTGACGGACGCGTTGACGGCGGTCACCGAGCCGCCGCGGACGCCGGTGGTGCTGCCGCTGCGCCGCACGGACTGGCCGACGAACGCGTTGCCCACCGAGCTGATGGTCTGGTTGCCAGCGCCGTACAGGTAGACCTGGCTGGGGTGCGAGAGGCTCGTGTTGTCGTACCGGATGATCCCGTAGTCGTTGCCGGGGAAGCTGGACACCACGCTCGCGCCGATCGCCGTCGTGCGGCTCGAGTTGGTGTACCACGTCCCGCCGCTCCGGTTGCAGTGCCCGGCGGTGACGAGGTAGTAAGCGTTGGGAGTGCGCACGTTGAAGCCCAGTGAGCAGCGCGAGCTGCTGCTGTAGATGGCCTGGCCACCGGCGATCCGGAGGCTGAACTGGCCGGCGGTGTACTCCAGCCGTGCGGCGTCGCCGGCCGTCGCGACGGCGGCCCTGACGGTGTCGAGCCGGGCGCCCGTGACCGTGCTGTCGACGGTCACCACGACCTGGTTGGTGGCCAGGTCGGTGGCGCGGGCGGTGCCCGGGATGGCGGCCGCCTTCTCGATCTTCGCGGTGACCGCGTCGAGCTGCGTGGCGCTGTACTTGACCGTCTTGGCGACCGCACCGGCGGCCCGTACCTGGTCGGCTGCCGCCGAGTCGGTGACGGTGACGACCATGCGGCCGGACGCGGCGTCGAGGTAGGCACCGGCCGACTTGGCGCCGAGCTTGCTGGCGAGCGCGGTGGCTGTCGCGGCGCCATCGGCGTGGAGCGGTGCGGGGGCGGCCTGCGCGGCGGACGGCCAGAGAACGGAACCGAGGAGCAGGACGGGCGCCGCAAGGATGACCGCGGCGCGGCGAGCGGAGAAGCTCGTGGATCTCACTTGGTCCTCCTGAGATGTGTCGGGGGTGCCGGACATCGCAGGGATCAACCAACCCGAATGCCCAGACGCGATGAGGCTCTCACCGCGTCCGGTAATTCACAAGAACTAATATTCGGAGTAGGTACGGCGCGCTATGACAGAGTTGGCTGGCGCATGACCGAGCTAGCTGGCAAGGTCACGTTCGAGCGGTGTGCGGAAGCGTGGGGTGACTCGCACCGGTCTGATCCATTGGCTCAGGTCGTCTGCCATGGACGCCACGGCGGCTTCCTTCTCGGCTCCGAGGTCTTCCAGCAGGCGGTACAGGATCTCGCCGTCCGCGCGCTGTGCCCAGCCGCCGACGATCCGGCCGTCGCTCCACACGGTCGGGCCGATGTTGCCCGACCGGTCGAACAGTTGCGCCGTGTGCGGGCCGAGGTACCAGGAGCGCTCCGACCAGCCCATCGGCGTGGGGTCGAGCGCGGGCAGCAGCGCCACCCACGGCTCGGGCTCGGGAGTGGGCTCGTCGTCGCCGGGCAGTACGAGGCCGGTAGCGCCGTCGAGGTCGACCTCGACCGCGCCTACGTCGGCCAGCGCCCGCTTGACGTGGCTCGCCGTCCAGCCCGTCCACCACCGCAGGTCGGCGACCGTGCCGGGGCCGAATGCGCCGAGCCACGCGCGCACCAACTCGGCGCGCGCGGCCTCGGCGGGCAGGTCGGGGAGGCCGGCGGGGAACCAGGCCTCCATCGGCGACCAGGTCCACTGGCTGCTCGCCCAGGTGCCACGGGGCCGTCCGCGCACGATCCGCCCGTCGGCCGCCAGCATGAAGAGCACCCAGGTGGTGATGTTCTGCTTGCCGCCGTACGACTTGCCGGTCGCCACCTCGACCTGCGTGCGCAGGCGCGGCTCCGCGGCGGACAACTGGGCGCCGGTCGCCTTGCCGAGGCCGGCGAGCGCGACCGCCGTCGCGTCTTCGACCTCCTTGAGGAAGGCGCCGTCGCCCACTCCGGCCGCTTCCAGGATTTGGCTGTACCGCTTGCGTTGCGCGACCGCGATCGCCTGCGTGCACCCCGCCTGGACGACCGGGGCCAGTTCGACCGGCACGACGAACATGGTGCGCCGCATGCCGAGCATCCGCACGAGCGAGCGGTCTTCGTAGAGCGCCCGCTCGATCGCGTCGGGCGTGACCCCGGCGGCCCGGGCCCGCACCGACAGGAAGACCGACGCCGGGTCGGTGGAGTGCAGGGCGGCCACGCCGCGTACCGCCTCGACCGGATCGGCCGCGGCTGCCGCGCCGAGGTGGTGCCGTACCGCCAGCCGTGCCCGCCGCTCGGCGATCCCGATCCGCTTCACGCCACCTTTCATACCAAGCCTTGACGCCACACCCGACCGCACCTACGTTACGGGAAACATTCTTTACTAAAAGAGGTACGTCATGCGGAGAGCGCTCGCGATACTCCTGGCCGCATCCACCCTCATAGCCGGCACCGCGACGGCCGCGCAGGCGACCGGCAAGGGCAGCCGCTACCTCAAGGTCGGGTACTTCACCCAGTGGGGCATCTACGGCCGGGCGTTTCCCGTCAAGAAGCTCGACACCTCGGGCGCGGCTGGCAAGCTGACCCACGTCAACTACGCGTTCGGCAACGTCAGCCCTGACGGCCGCTGCTATGTGGACGGTGGTCCGGGCGAGGGCGACCCGTGGGCCGACTACCAGCGGCCCGTGCCCGCCGAGGAGAGCGTCGACGGCGTGGCGGACGCCTGGGGCGAGCCGCTCAACGGCAACTTCGGGCAGCTCCAGAAGCTCAAGGCCAAGTACCCGCACCTCAAGGTGCTCATCTCGCTCGGCGGCTGGAGCTGGTCGACGTACTTCTCCGACGCCGCGCTCACCGACGCGTCTCGCAAGGAGTTCGTGTCGTCCTGCATCGACCTGTACCTCAAGGGCAACCTGCCCAACCCGGATGGCAGTGCCGGTGGGCCGGGTTCGCTGGCCGGCGTCTTCGACGGCATCGACCTCGACTGGGAGTGGCCGGGCTCGGCCGGTGACGTCGACACCGTCTACCGGCCCGAGGACAAGCAGAACTTCACCGCGCTGGTGACCGAGTTCCGGCGGCAACTCGACGCGCTGGGCCGGCAGAACCGCAAGCACTACCAGCTCACCGCGTTCGTACCGGCCAGCCCGGCCACGATCGACGCCGGCTTCGAGGTGCGCAAGGTCATGAAGAGCCTCGACTTCGCGACCGTACAGGGGTACGACTTCCACGGCACCTGGGAGGCGCGCGCCAACCAGCAGTCCGCGCTGCGGGTGCCGGCCGGCTCGCCCGACGACCCCGACTTCTCGGTCGAGTCGACGATCAACGCGTGGCTCCAGCGCGGGGCGCCGCGGAGCAAGCTGGTCGTAGGCATCCCGTACTACGGCCGGGGCTGGACGGGCGTGACCGGTGGCCGCAACGGGCTCTTCGGCACCTCGACCGGTGCCGCGCCCGCGACGTTCGAGGCGGGGTACGAGGACTACAAGGTGCTCAAGACGCTGCCGGACGCCGGCTTCACCGTCCACCGTGACCTGCGTGCCGGCACCGCCTGGCTGTACGACGGCACGACGTTCTGGACGTACGACGGCCCGAAGGTGGTCCTGCAGAAGACCGCGTACATCCGGTCGCAGGGGCTGGCCGGCGCGATGGTGTGGTCGCTGGACGGCGATGACGACAATGCGACGCTTACTAGGACGATATCGTTCGGACTCCGATAATAAGGGACGTGTCGGTTGCAATCGGACGCCGCGCCTAGTACGAAGGTCGGATGCGGCGCATCGGCGAGTGTTACGTGCTGGAGGGGCAGATCGGCGGCGGGGCCA
>NZ_JAIBNX010000001.1:63993-162435 GCF_026130045.1 Micromonospora sp. CPCC 205371 | reverse complement strand
GGGCGCACGGGGGGGACGGGGGGGGGGGGGGGGCGGCGGGGGGGGGGCCCCGGGGCCGGGGGGGGGCGCCCCCCCCACGACTCCACCGGCGAGCGGGTGGCCATCAAGCTCCTGCGCGACGAACTCGCGAGCGATCCCAAGATCGTTATGCGGTTCGTGCAGGAGCGGGCGATCCTCACCGCCCTGAGCCACCCCAACGTCGTCCGGGTGCGCGACCTGCTCACCGTCGGGTCGTCGCTTGGACTGGTCATGGATCTGGTGCCCGGGGGAAGCCTTCGGGACCGGCTGCGCGAGCGGCGCACCCTGCCGCCCAGCGAAGCGGCCGCCATCCTCACCGGGGTGGCGGCCGCACTTGCCGAGGCGCACCGGCAGGGCATCGTGCACCGCGATCTCAAACCCGACAACGTGCTGCTCGAACGGCCGGAGGGCAGCGACCCGCAGGCGCGGCTGACCGACTTCGGCGTCGCCCGCATCGTCGACTCGCCGGGCCTCACCACCACCGGCGCGCTCGTCGGCACCCCCAACTACCTCGCGCCAGAGGTCATCGACGGCAGGGAGCCCACGCCAGCCACGGACGTCTACGCGTTCGGCGTGCTGCTTTACGAACTGCTGGTCGGGCGTCCGCCGTACGCGGGCGGGCCATCCGCCGCCGTCCTCAGCCGCCACCTCGAACACGTGCCGCGCCGGTACGACGGGATCGCCGACGCGATGTGGCAGGTGATCGAGGCGTGCACCAGAAAGGCGCCGGACCGCCGGCCCACCGCCGCCGACCTCGTCGACCGGATGCGTGCCCTCGTCGTGGCGACCGCCGGACTGCCGGCACTCACCCCGCTGCCAGCCGAGGCGCCCGCTGTCAGCTCCCGCCCGCCCAGCCCTAGGCACGCCCGCCGCGGCACCGGCACCGGCATTGCCCGCCGCGCCTTGCCCGCCGTGCTCATAGCCGCCTGCCTGGCCCTGGCCGGTGGCGCCCTCTTCTCCCAGCGGGACAGCCCCCCCTCCCGGGCCGAACCCCGGCGGGCCCCCCCCCCCGACTCGGCCCCCGCCAGCCCCGCGCCCCGGCCCCCCGCCGCCACTGCCACCGCCGCGGCCGCACGCCGTCCGGCCGCGCTCGCCCAGGCCGCCGACCGCGACCACCGCCCGGAAGCCAATGGCGGCGGCTACGGCCCATGGCGGTGCGGGCGGTTCGCGTGGAGCTTCGGCCAGCCGGCGATGGCTCAGCCCTGCCACGCGATCGGTCCAGCCGTGCGCCTCTCCGGAAAGGTGCGCGCACTCGCCGGCGCCCGGATCGACGTCACGCTGAGACTCGTCGACGCTGCGACCGGCCGGGCGGTCGCGGGACCGTTCCGGTGCGACGGCCTCACGTTTACCGATCGGGCACGCGAGCGCACCTGCGGCGGTTTCGAAGCCACCCCGGCTCGCGGCCGGCGGTACAACGTGGTGCTGACCTGGCAGGTGCCCGGTCAGACCCGGGTGTTGCCCGGCACCGCACGGGGCGAGCCGTTTGACTGGTAGGCGTCAGAGCACGCGGCGGTACCCGTCGCGGGCCAGCCGCACGCCCATCTGGTCGTACGCCGCGTCCTCCGTGGGCGTAACCGCACCCAGCCCGTCGACGTACCGGTTGACCATGCAGAACGCCGCCGCGATGAGCACGGTGTCGTGCAGTTCCTCGTCGGTGGCGCCCGCCTCCCGCGCGGCCTCGACAAGCTTGTCGGTGACCCGGTGCCCGCCCTCGACGATGGCGCCCGCGACGGCGAGCAGGGCGCGTAGCTTCGGCGGTATCCCCTCGGCGTCCGGCCCGACAAGCGCCGCCTCGCGCAGCTCCTCGCTCGCGTCGAGGTGCGCCGCCGTGGCGCCGTGCGAACGGGCGCAGAACTCACACTCGTTGCGGCGTGAGACGTATGCCCCGATGGCCTCGCGCTCGGCGGCACTGAGCGGGCTGTCGCCGCGCAGCAACTCGTGCATCAGGTCGGCGACCCGCATGCCGGTCGAGGGCTTGAATGCCAGCAGACCGGTGATGCCCGGCAGGCCTTCGGGTGCGGGAATGTGGGGCACTGATCCTCCACTCAGGGACGGAACGCCACGGCAGCGTATCCCGGAAAGTTGCCCGCGTCTGCCGACGGTTCGTCCACATCGTCCGGACGCCACAGTGTCATGTGGACCAGGCCCGGTGGCACCGGCTCGAAGCCCTTCAACAGCGAGTCGATCTGCTCCCGGGAGCGCATGGTCATCGGCGTGGGAGTGCGCGCGTACAGGGCGCGGTGCTTCTCGGCCCGCTCGCCCTGCCCGTCGGCGGAGGCGTGACAGACCGCCAGGTAGCTGCCCGGCGCCATCGCCTCCCGGTAGCCGGCGATGATGCCCCCAGGGTCGTCGCCGTCGGGTACGAAGTGCAGCACGGCGACCAGCAGCACCGCTACCGGCTGCGATAGGTCGAGCCGACCCTCGCGGCGCACGAGCTCGAGCACCGCGGCAGGATCGCGAAGGTCGGCCTGTGCCGCCATCACGTGCGGGTCGTCACCGAGGATGGCGCGGCTGTGCGCGACGGCCACCGGATCGATGTCGACGTACAGGACGCGGCAGTCCGGGGCGGCGGCACGGGCCACCTCGTGCACATTGCCGGCCGTCGGGATGCCGGAGCCCAGGTCGAGGAACTGCCGGACACCGGCGTCGACCAGGAACCGGACCGCCCGGCGCAGGAACGCCCTGTTGGCCCGCATGATGAGCGGCAGCTCGGGCCAGTCGGCGAGGGCTTGGTCGGCCATTGCCCGGTCGACGGCGAAGTTCTGCGCGCCGCCGAGGTAGTAGTCGTAGACGCGTGCCGCGTTGGGCCGGTCGAGGTCGACTCCGTATGGCGCCCACTCGGGTCTGCTCACCCGGGAAGGGTAGCGGGCATTCAGTCGATGGGCAGTCCCAGTTGCTTACGGATCTCGCGCTGGACGGTCTCCGGGTCCGGCCGGGCGTCGACATTCACCACGTACTCCTTGCGGCGGAAGATGTCGAGCACCGGCCGGGTCTTGCTGTGGTACTCGCGAAGCCGGGCGGCCAGCGCGTCCGGTGTGTCGTCGGCGCGCGTCACCAGCTCACCGCCGCACACGTCGCACCGCCCTTCCACCTCGGGCCGGTCGGCGATGAGGTTGTAGTCCATGCCGCAGCGGGTGCACAGCCGCCGGTTGAGCACGCGCCGGCGCACCTCGTCGTCCGGCAGAGCGAGGTGGATCACGCCGTCGATGTCGTAGCTCTCCAGGAAGAACTCCGCCTGCCGGCCGTTGCGCGGGAACCCGTCGATGACGAAGCCGTAGTTCCAGTCGTGCATCTGTAGCCGGTCGCGGACCACGGCCTCGACGAGGTCGTCACCGACCAGGTCGCCGACCGCCATGATGCGCCGCACCTGGGCGCCGAGCTTGGTGTGGTGCTGGACGTGCCACCGGAAGATGTCGCCGACGCTGATGTGCACCAGGTCGAACGCCTTGGACAGCAGGCCGCTCTGCGTCCCCTTGCCGCTGCCCTGGACGCCCATCACCACGTACTTGCGCATGCCCGCACGATCGCATACCCGACCGGCCGCGCGCGTGGCAGACTGCCCGGATGCGACGCGTATCGCTCGCGCTCCTCGTGCTTTTCGCCGCGGGCTGCACCGGCAGCAGTCCACCGGAGCCCGACGACGGCACGCCCGCGCCGCAGGTGACGTCCGCGCTCACCTGGCGCACGCTGGCGCCGGCACCGTCCGAGCGCACCGAGGTCGCGGCCGCCGCCGTCGGCACCCGCATCTACGTGATGGGCGGCTACCGCAAGGACGGCGGCACGGTCTCGACGGTGGAGATCCTGGACACCGCGACCGGACGCTGGGAGCGCGGGCCCGACCTGCCGGTTGCCGTCAACCACGCCATGGCCGCGGCGGCCGGCGGCACGGTGTACCTCTTCGGCGGTTTCCAGGGGGGCGGTGACGCGAGCGCGGCGGCGTACCGGCTGGATGATGGCGTCTGGCGGCCGGTGGCCGCGATGCCGCAGCCCCGCGGCGCGGGCACCGCCGTTTCCGTCGAAAACACGATCTACGTCGCGGGCGGCGTCAACGCCGGCGGCCTCTCCCGGCAGATGCTCGTGTACGACGTGGCCGCCGACCGCTGGTCGGCAGCGCCCGGCCCACCCACGCCACGCGAGCACCTGGGCGGCGCGGCATTCGGCGGCCTGGTCTACACGGTGGGTGGCCGGGCCAGCGGCCAGGGCAACTTCACCGCCTTCGAGGTCTACGACCCGAGCACCGGCCAGTGGCGCAAGCTGCCCGACCTGCCGACCCGGCGCGGTGGGCTGGCGGCCGCCGCGACCTGCTCGGGCCGGATCGTCGCGGTGGGCGGCGAGGCTGAGGCGACCTTCGAGGAGGCGGAGGTCTACGACGTCGGGGCCGGCACGTGGCAGGCCCTGCCGCCGCTGCCGACGCCGCGCCACGGGCTGGGTGTCGTCGCCATCGGCGCGACGATCTACACGCTCTCCGGTGGTCCGCGCCCCGGTCTGCACGTCGCCAATACCACTGAAGCCCTCGATCTCGCTGTCCTGGATGCCTGCTGATGTAGTGACAAACATCACGTCATAAACGATCCTTGATCGTATGGCTGATGTGACAGAACTCCGTTCGTACCAGCTCGGGGTCAGCCGCCCGCCGCTCAACCTCGCCGACCTACCGGAACCTGAGGAGGTCTTCGGGGTCCGCCGCATAGGGCCGAAGGAGCTAGTCAAGTACGCCATCGGCCCCAGCCTCATCGCGCTCGGCATCTCCATCGGCAGCGGAGAGTGGCTGCTGGGGCCGCAGGCGGTCGGGCAGTACGGCTTCGTGGGCGTCGGCTGGGTGATCCTGATCTCCGCGCTGCTGCAGACGTTCTACAACGTCGAGTGCTCCCGGTACGTCCTGGCAACCGGTGAGGTGCCGGTCGTCGGCTGGGGGCGCGTGCCACCCGGGTTCCTGATGTGGGTACCGATCTCGGTGGCACTGGTCATCTTCGCGTTCATCGCCGGCGGTTGGGCCGCGGGCGCCGGACAGGGCATGTACGCGCTCGTGCACGGCGAGCTGCCCCGCTCCGGCGCGGAGGAGCCGCGGCTGTGGGCGATCGGGCTGCTCCTGGTGGTGTTCGTGATCACCGCGCTCGCCCGCCGCATCAGTCGGGCGCTGGAGCTCGCGAACTGGCTGATGGTCGTGTCGATCCTGGTCGGCCTGCTGCTGATCGACCTGTTCATCGTGCCGTTCGAGCTGTGGTGGGAGGGCATCCGCGGCTTCTTCACCCCGGCTTCGCCGCCGGAGGGCATCACCGCGACCCAGCTCGGCGCGCTAGCCGGCTTCACGGCGCTGGCATCCGGCCTCAACTGGTACGTCATGGGCCACTACCGCGACAAGGGCTACGGCATGGGCTACCGCGCCGGCTACATCGCGGGCATGCGCGGCGAACGGCGCGAGCTGCTGCCGGTCGGTGTCACGTTCCCGGACGACGCGGCCAACACGGCCCGCTGGCGGCGCTGGTACCGGCTGCTGCTCACCGACATGTGGGGCGTGTTCTTCATCGGGGCGATGGTGGGCATGCTGCTGCCGACGATCCTGATGGCCCGCGCCGTGGAGCTGTCAGGCGAGACGCCCACCCAGGCCAACGTGCCTACGTTCGTGGCCGGTGTGCTCGACGCCGAGTACGGCCGGTTCCTCTTCTACGTCGCGCTGCTCCTGGGCGTGCTGATCCTGTTCAGCACCCAACTCGGCATCTTCGAGGCGATGGTGCGAGTGACCACCGACGCGGCGCACGCCACGAGTCCCGCGCTACGCAGGCTGATCGAGGGCGACCCGCGACGCTTCTACTACCCGTTCATGCTGCTGCTGATCGTCGTGATTTCGGTGATCCTGCACCTCGCGCTGCCAGTCAGCCTGGTGCAGTGGTCGGCGAACATGTCGAACCTGGGCGCGTTGATCTTCCCGTTCATGCTGATGTACCTGAACAGCAAGCTGCCGCGGCCGGCCCGCCCGCGCCCGTGGCACTACGTGCTGCTGGGCGCGAACGTGCTCTTCTTCGGCTTCTTCTTCGTCAACTTCATCGCGGACTTCGTGGGTGACCCACTGGTGACGTTCTAGATGGCGCCGGTGACGCCGCGCTGCTCCAGTGCGGTGCGCAGGGCACGCAGCGCGTAGTAGACCCGGGACTTCGCCGTACCGAGGGGGAGGTCGAGAGCCTCGGCGGCCTCCGCCACGGTACGACCCCGGAAGTACGTCTCCATCAGGATCTCCTGGTGCGACGGCGTGAGCGTGCGCAGCGCGGCCGTCACCGTCATGCGGCGCAGCACCCGCTCGCTCTCGTCCTGTTCGGAAACCGTCTCCAGGTCGACGCCGTACGTCTCCGGCGGCCGCGCGTTCTGGCTGCGGTGCTCGTCGATCGCGATCCGCCGGGCGACGGTTACCAGCCACGGCCGCAGGGATGTGTGGCCTTCGCCGCCTAACCGGTGGACGTTGCGCCACCCGCGCAGGAGGGTCTCCTGCACGATGTCTTCCGCCTTCTGGCGGTCACCCGCCACAAGCTGAAGCACGAACCGCAGCAACGGTGCTGCGTGCTGCTCATACAGCTCGCGCACCAGCGCATCTTCGGCTCCTTCGCCACGATGCCGCCCTGCGGTCATCCCGTACGTCATGCGCGGACACCCTCACTTCGCGTCTCTTCGGCACGTACGGCCGAGCGCACCCGACCCCTGCGCAATAGGAGATGCGGGTGCGCCCTGCGGAATAACAGAAAGCTTCTCGCGAATTATCTAGGGCCCTGGCGCTGACCGCCTAGACCTTGATCCAATCCGGCGCGTCGCAGTGCGTCGGCCATCGCGCCCTGTGGCGGGCGCGACGGCTGTGCCTTGGGCTGGCGACCCGGCCCGGCTGGGCGTTTACCCTGCCGATCGCCGCGCGGGCGCTCGTCGCGGGGTTCCGCGCCGTCGTCCAGGCGGAGTGTCAGCGAGATCCGCTTGCGCGGCACGTCGACGTCCAGAACCTTCACCCGAACGATGTCGCCCGGCTTGACGACGTCGCGCGGGTCTTTGACGAAGGTCTTGGACATCGCGGACACGTGCACCAGGCCGTCCTGGTGGACACCCACATCGACGAACGCGCCGAACGCTGCCACATTGGTCACGACGCCCTCCAACACCATGCCGGGCTGGAGGTCGGCGATCTTCTCGACGCCCTCGGCGAACGTGGCCGTCTTGAAGGCCGGACGCGGGTCACGCCCCGGCTTCTCCAACTCCTTGAGAATGTCGGTGACCGTCGGCAGGCCGAACAGGTCGTCGACGAACTCGGTCGGCTTCAGTGCGCGCAGAACAGGGCCATTGCCGATCAGCGCCGCCACGTCGGTGCGGGTCGCCTCGATGATCCGGCGGACCACCGGGTAGGCCTCGGGGTGCACGCTGGACGCGTCGAGCGGGTCGTCGCCGCCGCGGATGCGCAGGAAGCCGGCGCACTGCTCGAACGCCTTCGGGCCGAGCCGCGGGACCTCCTTGAGGGCCTTCCGCGACCGGAACGGGCCGTTGGCGTCGCGGTGCAGCACGATGCTGTGCGCCAGCCCTTCACCGATACCCGAGACCCGGGTGAGCAGCGGGGCGGACGCGGTGTTGACGTCGACACCGACCGCGTTGACGCAGTCTTCGACCACCGCGTCGAGCGACCGCGAGAGCTTCACCTCGGACAGGTCGTGCTGGTACTGGCCAACCCCGATGGACTTCGGGTCGATCTTGACCAGCTCGGCGAGCGGGTCCTGCAGTCGCCGGGCGATCGATACCGCCCCGCGCAGCGAGACGTCGAGCTCGGGCAGCTCGGCCGAGGCGTACGCGGACGCCGAGTACACCGACGCGCCCGCCTCCGACACCATGACCTTGGTCAGTTTCAGCTCCGGGTGGCGCGTGATCAGGTCACCGGCGAGCTTGTCGGTCTCGCGGGACGCCGTGCCGTTGCCGATCGCGACGAGATCCACCCGGTGAGCCGCCGCCAGCTTGGCCAGCTTGGCGATCGACTCGTCCCAACGCTGCTGCGGCACGTGCGGGTAGATCGTGTCGGTGGCCACGACCTTGCCGGTGGTGTCGACGACGGCCACCTTCACACCAGTGCGGAAGCCCGGGTCGAGCCCCATCGTCGTACGCGGGCCGGCGGGCGCCGCCAGCAGCAGGTCGCGCAGGTTGGCCGCGAAGACCCGGACGGCTTCTTCTTCGGCGGCCTGCCACAACCGGGTGCGGAGGTTGACGTCGAGGTGCACCAGGATGCGGGTGCGCCACGCCGACCGTACGGTGTCGAGCAGCCAGCGGTCGGCGGGCCGGCCCTGGTCGGCGATGTTGAAGTGAGAGGCGACCCGCTGCTCGTACGAGCCGAGGCCGGGCTGCGGCTCCTCCGGCTCGAGCGTCAGGTCGAGCACCTCCTCCTTCTCGCCCCGGAAGAGCGCCAGGATGCGGTGCGACGGCAACTTCGTGAACGGCTCGGCGAAGTCGAAGTAGTCGGCGAACTTCGCGCCCTCGTCCTGCTTGCCCTCCCGTACCTTCGACAGCAGCCGGCCGCGCGACCACATCTGCTCGCGCAGCGCGCCGATCAGGTCGGCGTCTTCGGCGAACCGCTCGGCGAGGATGTGGCGCGCGCCCTCCAGGGCGGCCGTCGCGTCGAGGCCTTCCTTGGTGAAGCCGGCGGCCGCCGCCTGCGGGTCCTGGCTCGGGTCGCCGATCAGCAGGTCAGCGAGCGGCTCCAGGCCGGCCTCGCGCGCGATCTGCGCCTTCGTCCGCCGCTTCGGCTTGTACGGCAGGTAGATGTCTTCCAGGCGGGCCTTCGAGTCGGCGGCCATGATCTGCGCCTCGAGCGCCTCGTCGAGCTTGCCCTGGCTGCGGATCGACTCCAGGATCGCGGTGCGCCGCTCTTCCATCTCGCGCAGATAGCGCAGCCGCTCCTCCAGCGTGCGCAGCTGCGCGTCGTCGAGCGCGCCGGTGGCTTCCTTGCGGTAGCGAGCGATGAACGGCACGGTGGCACCGCCGTCGAGCAGCTCGACCGCCGCCGCCACCTGCCGTTCCCGGACGCCGAGCTCCTCGGCGATCCGTTCTTGAAGCGATGTCGTCACGCAGCGATCCTAGGCGGACACGTCCGCGATAATGACCGACACGTTGTCCGGAGCGCCGGCGTGCAGGGCGTGTCGCACCAGTCCCTCGACGCATTCCCGCTGGTCCGGGTAGGTCCGCATGGTCGCGGCGATCGCTTCTTCGGACACGTAGTCGGAGAGTCCGTCGCTGCACAGCAGGTACCGGTCGCCGGCCTGCGGGGTGAGGATCGCGCCGGACGGCGTGAACTCTTCGCCCTGCACCGCCTGGGTCACGACCGAGCGCTGCGGGTGGGTGCGGGCCTCCTCCGGCGTCAACACTCCGTGGTCGACCAGCGTCTGTACGTACGTGTCGTCCTTGGTGAGCTGCGACAGCGCGCCGTCGCGCATCAGGTACGCCCGCGAGTCGCCCACATGGAAGAGCGCGACCTGCTCGCTGGCCATCAGCAGCGCGGTGACCGTCGACCCCATGCCCTCGCGGCCCGGCTCGGCGTCGGCGGTCTCGCGGATCTGCCGGTTGGCGGCCTCGACGGCCTCGCGGAGCGCGGCGAGCGGGTGCTCCGGCTCGGGGCCCTCGTCGAGTGGCGCCAACATCTTGACGATCAGATCGCTTGCCAGCTCGCCCGCCGGCAACCCGCCGATGCCGTCGGCGATCACGAGCAGCCGACGGCCGGCGAACGCCGAATCTTCGTTGTTGGACCGGACGAGGCCGACGTCGCTGAGCATGGCCGC
The DNA here is from genome assembly GCF_026130045.1 of Micromonospora sp. CPCC 205371. GTDB lineage: Bacteria > Actinomycetota > Actinomycetes > Mycobacteriales > Micromonosporaceae > Phytohabitans. Next base: position 152,632 of record NZ_JAIBNX010000001.1, on the reverse strand, counting down.
ACGCAAGATCAAGCTCATGTCATCCAGCCTGCCAAGAGCACCGAACGGTGTCTCTACGCACTTGTACGTATCGTGAAGCCGTGATGCCGGTGCCCATGGTCGGTCGCGCGGACCACCTCGCGGAGCTGGTCCGCGCGTGGTCGCGGCTGGGCGGTGCGCCCCTGCCCGTGGTTGTTACCGGCGCCGCTGGCATGGGCAAGAGCCTACTGGTCGCCGCCGCGCTCGACGCGTTCACTCCGCGTCCGCGGCTCGTGCTGACCGGCGCGGCGCGGCTGCACACGCCGGCGCCGTACGACTGGCTGGCGGCGGTACTGAGCCGGCGGACCCTTGACCTGCCGCTACCCGAGGACGCCCTCGCCTGGCTCGCTCAGCTCCCCGACGCCCCGCGCGAGCGCTTCGCACCCGACGCGCTGCTACGGCTGGCGGTACGGGCGGTGCGGACCCTCGTCGGTGCCGGTCCGGCCGTCCTGGTGGTCGAAGACCTGCACGCCCTGGACCCGGCGAGCCTCAACCTGATCGGCGAGCTGGCGGTCGCATCCGACCTGCCCGCGCTGCTGATCGTCACCAGCCGGCCACCGGAGACGCCGGTGGTGGCCCGCACCCTGGCGCGCCTGTCCGGCGTGCCGGGCGCCATCCGTCAGCACCTCGGGCCGCTCAGCGCCGCCGACGTGGCGTCGGTGCTCGCCGAGGTGTACCCGTCGGTGTCACCGGCGGTCGCGCGGGCGGTGCACGAGCGGACGGGCGGCAACCCGTACTGGCTCACCGAACTGCTCGCCACGGCCGGCGACGAGCAGTCGCTGATCGACGAGCCGCTCCCCGTGCACCTGCGCCTGACCGCCAGCGGGCCGGCCCCAGAGTTGACGGCCCGGGAGGTGGAGGTGCTCACCTGCCTCGCCGCGGGCATGTCGAACAAGCAGGTGGCGCGGTCGCTCGGCATCTCGATCCGCACCGTGACGGTGCACGTGTCGAACCTGCTCCGCAAGACGCGCTCGTCGTCGCGCACCGAAGCCGCACTCTGGGCGGTACACAACCTGACCAGCCGGTAGCGTCGGATCATGGAGATGATGGCTGACCCGCGCGCCCGCCGGCTCTTCGGTGGCACGGCGATCGCGCCCGGCGACCTGGCGGCTAGCCCGTTCCGGGTCGACCGCGACCGGATCGTCAGCTCGCCGTTCTTCAGCCGGCTGGGCAGCGTCACCCAGGTCATCAGCCCGGGCGGCTCGGGCCTGCTCGTGCACAACCGGCTCACGCACAGCCTCAAGGTCGCCCAGGTGGCGCGCGCCATCGCCGAACGGTTGCTCGCCGATGACCGGTACCGCGTGCTGCTCGACAAGCTCGGCGGCGTGGACCCTGACGTGGTCGAGGCGGCCGCGCTCGGCCACGACCTCGGGCACCCGCCGTTCGGACACCTCGGCGAGCAGGTGCTCGATCGGCTCGCCCGGCACCGCCTGGGTGTACCGGACGGTTTCGAGGGCAACGCCCAGTCGTACCGGATCGTGACGAGCACCGAGATCCGCGGCGAGGCCACCGGGCTCGACCTGACCGCGGCGGTCCGCGCCGCAATGCTCAAGTACCCCTGGACCCGGCACGACTATCCCGATCCGCACCCGCGGCTGCTCGACCCGCCACCTCGGGGTGCGAGCGTGCCGCCCGACGACCCGTCGAGCGGCTCGGCGAAGTTCAGCGCGTACCGCACCGAGGTCGACGACCTGCGGCAGGCCCGGGAGCCGTTCGCCGGCCGGATCAGCGACTGGCAGCAGACCGTCGAAGCCTCGGTCATGGACACCGCCGACGACATCGCCTACGCCATCCACGACGTCGAGGACTTCTACCGCGTCGGGGTGCTCCAGCAGGGCGCGGTCGCCGCCGAGCTGATCGCCTGGCAGAACGAGCGTGACGAACTGCGTGACCTGCCCGCCGCCGCGCTCGACACAGGGTCGCGCCGGCCGGGGCGCTCGATCGAGCAACTGCGTCGCCAGCTGCACCGCAAAGACGGCTGGATCAGCGACGACACCGCGTTCGCCGACGCGGTGGAGCAGGTCCGTCACGAGCTGGTCGACGGGCTGCTGGCGGCACCGTTCGACGGGTCGGTGGAGGCCGAGCAGTACGTGGCCCGGTTCTCGGCGCGCTGGACTCAGCGGTTCATCGACGCGATCACGGTGGAGGCGCAGCCGCCGGTGCGCTCCGGGCACGTGCTGCTCGCGCCGGTGCAGTGGCACGAGGTGCAGGTGCTGAAGTTCGTGCACCACCGGTTCGTGCTGGCCCGGCCCGATCTGGCGCTGCATCAGCGCGGCCAGGCCAACCTGCTGGGCACGCTCGTCGAGGCGCTGCACGCCTGGTTGCTCGACCCCGATGAGCAGGCTCGCCTGCCGAGGCGCCTGCACGACCTGGTGGAGATGGCCGACGCCGAGCTTGACCCGGCCACGCCGGACCGGGCGGTGCAGGCCCGCGGCCGGGCGATCATCGACTTCGTGGCGGCGCTCACCGACGGGCAGGCGGCCGCCATGCTGGACGCGCTGTCGGGCAGGTCACGCCAGCTCTGGACGGATTCATTCGTCCTTTAGGGGCTTCGCGACGCGGTAAGCAATTCATTCGTCCTTTGGGGGGTTCGCCACGCGGTAAGCAATTCATTCGTCCTTTGGGGGGTTCGCCACGCGGTAAGCAGAGCGTACGGTCGATGTAAGACGGTCCTCGGCCGAGGAGCTGCGATGCGGTCCACGCTCGGTGCTCAGCTCTCCGCCCTCCGCCGCCGGCGGGCGATGTCACAGCGTGACCTCGCCGAGCGTGCCGGTGTCTCCGTCGACCTCGTGCGCAAGCTGGAGCAGGGCCAGCGGCACGCCACCCGGATCGCCAGCCTCACCGCGCTGGCCAGCGCGCTCGACGTCACACCCGCCGACCTGCTCGGCAAGGCACGCGGGCTGCCAGCCGGTCCCGCGGGCGGCGAGGTGGGCACGATCCGGCGCGCGGTGCTGGGGATACGCCCGGTCGAGGTGGTGCCTCTCAGCACGGCGGCACTGCGGTCGAGGGTCGCCGACGTGTGGCGGTTGTACTGGGCCGGGCGGTACGGCGAGCTGGCTCGTGAGCTGCCCGAGCGGATCGGCGAGGCGCGGGCCGCCGCCTCGGAGTCGGGTGCGCCCGCGTACGCGATGCTGGCCGAGCTGATGCAGGTGACCGCGGCGCTGCTGGCCCACCTGGCGCACGAAGACCTGGCCCACCTGGCTCTCACCGAGGGCATGCGCGCCGCGGAGGCGTCGGGTGATGAGTTGCTACACGCCAGCCAGCAGGCGACCCGGTCGTGGGTGCTCTCGCGGCAAGGACTCTGGTCCGAGGCCGAGCACGTCGCGGTGTCGACCGCCGAGTCGGTCGAGCCGGCACTCTCCCGGGCGTCGGTCGACCAGGTGGCGGTCTGGGGTGAGCTGCTGCGGTACGCGACCACGGCGGTCGCCCGGTCCGGCCGGCAGCCGGAGGCGCAGGAGCTGCTGGGGCTCGTGCAGGCCGCGGCGGCTCGCATGCGCGGCGATCACTTCAGCCGGTACGTGGGAATGGCCTTCGGGCCGACGGTGGCCGCGATGAAGGCGGTCGACGTCGCGATCGCAGCCGATCGCCCGCGGCACGCGATCAGGCTGGCCGAACGCGTCGAGCGGCCCGCCGCCGTGCCCACCGCGATGCACGCGCGGTACCTGCTCAATGTGGCTTGGGCGCAGATGAGCGACTGGCGTTCACAGGACGCCGTCGACACGCTGCGCACCGTCGAGGCGCTCGCCGCCGAAATGCTGCCGCACCAGACCATCGCCCGCACGATCATCGCCGAGCTGCTGCCGCGCCGGCGCAAGCAGCGGCTGCCGGGTCTCGTCGGCCTGGCCGACCGGATGGGGATCGCGGCGTGACCCTTGGCGGGTAGGACACGACGTCCTCTGTACACGGTCGCGGTTTTCACAACGTCGTACATCGCGCCCCACGGCGCGGAGCCACGGCGCCCCTACCGTCCTTCACAGTTACCGGACGATGGGGGTGAGGAGCATGGCCACCGGCGAACATACGCCGGTCCGGCCGGCCTGGACATGTGCGACATGTGGCCAGGACTGGCCGTGCGCATCCGCGCGCGACCAACTCTGCGAGGAGTACGGCGAGCAACGGGTCAACCTGGCGGTCTACATGGCGACCCAGCTCGGTCACGCGGCCGGCGAACTGATCACCGCCACAACCACCCAGCTGTACGAGCGCTTCATCGCCTGGACGCGGCCGTAGGATCTTTCACGCCGCGAGGACGATGGCGACCAGCGCGCCGAGCAGCATGAACGGGCCGTGCGGGATGTGGTCCTTGCGACCCACCTTCCCCGTGACCAGCAGGACCACCGCGTAAAGGCCGGCCAGGAGGAAGCCGGCCATCGCCGCCATCACCGTCACCGGCCAGCCGAACCAGCCCGCCGCCAGGCCCACGCAGAGCGCGAGCTTTACGTCGCCGAGCCCCATGCCGGCCGGCGCGATGAGCGCCAGCACCAGATAGAACGCCGCCAACCCGAGCCCGCTGGCGAGCGCCACCCCATAACGGCCCGGCTCGCCCTCGAGCGCCGCTGACAGTCCTAATAGGACAGCAGTGCCACCGGCAGCCGGCAGCGTCAGGCGGTCGGGCAGGCGGTGCACCACCACGTCGACGAACGCCAGCACGACGCCGAACACGGCCGCCCAGCACAGCGCCGCGAATGGCAGCGGCGCGGACACCCGCCACGCGAGGAGAGCGAGCGTCGCCGCGGTCGCGGCCTCCACGAGGCCGGGCACCGGCCCGATCCGCTGCCGGCACCGGGGGCACCTTCCGGTGGAAGGCAGGGCGCGCCATGTGTTCGGTAGCAGCGTCGCGCCGCATCGCGGGCAGTCGCGCCGCCAGCTTTCTTCACTTGGTACCGCGAAGTGGAGGATCTGCGCACGCAGGAGTGGACCGAGTGCCGCACCAGCCACCGCGGCGACCAGGATGAGCACCGCGCCGGTATCGATCGTCATCCACCCAACTCCCATTACGTACCGTGATCGTTTCGATTGCCTCTGTTGCATCGGCGGCAGTCAGCCTATGCTGCCCATCTGGGTGTTCCTCTCGGTGTTTCCGCACCGCCGAGACCCAATTCCACACTGCCCAGGGGGGATGGCTATGGCCGGCTGGAGGCGCCGGACGCAAGTGCAGGGGAGGGTGCACAGTTGCGCATGCAGCACCTGGGCCGAGCCTCAACGGTCCTCGTCGCCGTAATACTCGCTGGCGGCGCGACCGCCTGTTCAACCTCTGGTAAGTCGTCAAACTCCGCTGCCGCGGCCCCTGCGGCGTCCGCATCGGATGATGCCGAGGCGGCAAAAGCGTCCAAGGCCGCATTGGCCGCATACACGGGGTATATAACCGCATCTCGGGCGGCCTCGCTCAAGCCAGACCCCAAACATCCTGACCTCACGAAATACATCGCCGACCCGCTATTGACGCGGGTGCGTGACGCTGTTCGCGATTTGAAGTCGCATGGCGCGATGCGCACCGGAAAGCTCGTCTCCGATCCGCAGGTGACCACCGTCGACCTGGCCGCCGAGCCGGCCACAGTGTCCATTCAGGACTGCATCGACTCCACGGGATACAAGATGGTCTACGCCAACTCTAAAAAGCCCGTGCCCGGCGCGGCTGGCGGCCGGTTCGTGGCCACCGCGACGGCGACCCTGTACCCGGATGGCCGTTGGCTGATCAGCGACGGCGCGACACACGAGGACCAGCCATGCTGACCCGCCGCCTGCTCCCGATCCTCGCCCTCTTCGCGACGCTCCTAGCGGCCCCCGCCGCGATCGCCGCCCCACCCGGGGGTGAGTGCCCACCAGGTCAGACCGACTGCTGGGTCTACGACGAGAAGCCGGGAAAGCCCGGCGGTGGCAACAACGGTGGCGGTAACAACGGCGGCGGCAGCGGCAAGTGCTACCGCGCGGGCGAAGAGATCCCGTGCTACGACGAGGTCTGGGGGTGGCTCGGGTCGGACGGCTGCTATTACAAGCTGGCCGAGCCGCAGCTTCCCTCGCCTGATGGCTCCGAGGGCGCCTGGTACACCCGCACCTGCCTCGGTGGCGCGGCTCAGAACGTCTGGTTGGCCGGGCCGCCCGGCGGGCTCCCAGATCCCGAACCGATCGCCCAGGCGCTCGCCGCCGTCACCCTGCAGAATCCCGACATCAGCTTCAAGCCTGATCAGGGCCCGGGACTCGTCGGACTGCCGGTGTGGCTCTGGGTCGGCCAGTCCCCGAACACTTGGGGGCCGGTCGAGGCATCACGAAGCGAAGGTGGGCTGACTGTGACGATCAACGCGCGCGTGACCGGGTTGACGTTCGAGTTGGGCGACGGCAAGAGCGTCCAATGCCCGACCGGTGGCACGCCATATCCGAAGGGGGCTAAAGGCCCGTCGCCGGACTGTGGATACGCCTACCAGAAGGCCGGCGATTACACGATCACCGCGACCACGAGCTGGACCGTCGACTGGGAAAGCAACACGGGCATCAGCGGCACGATCACGACGGAGCGCACCGACTCGGGCGACATACAGATCGACGAGTTGCAGGTGGTGACCAGGTGAGCCTCGCGACGAACCACAAGGTGGGCGGCGGCCCGGTCGCCGCGCCCGTCGAGCCGCCCAAGGTGGTGCGCCAGCGGCGCATGCGCCCAGGACTGCTCGGCCTCGCCATCCTGCTGGTGGCGCTCGGCGGCCTGGGCGCCGCGTTCGCGGTCACGTCGGTGCGCGCCACCGGCTCGTACCTCGCAGTTTCGCGGGAGGTGTCGGTCGGCGCCGAGCTGACGGCGGACGACGTGGTGGCGGTGCAGGTCGCTGGCGGGCAAGGGCTTTCGCCGGTGTCCGCCGACGACATCGACAAGGTGGTCGGCATGCGGGCGGCGGTGACGCTGGTGCCGGGCACCCTGATCACCATGGACCAGCTCACCGACAAGCCGCTGCTCGGCCCGGGAAAGCAGCAGGTGGCGATCGGCCTCAAGGCGAGCCAGGTGCCGGCCAAGCAGCTCCGCCCCGGCGACAAGATCCTGCTGGTCAGCACGCCGCCGCAGAACGCGGCCCCCAACGAGCGTGCGCCCCAGGCCACCCGGTACGAGGGGGTCGTGGTCGACGCGATGGTTCCAGACGAAGACGAGGCCGACCGCGGCACCACCGTCGTGTACGTGGCGGTCGCGAGCCGCGATGCCGCCGCCGTGGTCACGCTCGCCGCCCAGGACCGGCTCGGCGTCATCCTCACGGGGTCGGCCTAGAGATGGCGATCATCGCGCTGGTATCGCCGAAGGGGTCGCCCGGTGTGACCACGACGGCGCTGGCGTGCACCCTCTCCTGGCATCGCAGGCTGCTGCTGGCCGAGTGCGACCCGGCCGGCGGCTCGATCATGGCCGGCTACCTCGGCGGCGCCGTGCCGGGGCCGCGCGGGATCGGTGAGCTCGCCGTCGCTGAGCTGCGCGAGGGCAAGCTGGAGGAGAGCTTCTGGTCGCAGCTGATCGACCTCGACGCCCCGAAACGCGAGCGGCTGCTGCTGCCGGGGGTGGTCGACCCCACCCAGGCGGGCACGGTCGCGCCGCTGTGGCAGCGGTTCGCCGACTTCTTCACGGGTCTGGAGAAGGGTGAGCCGGCGTACGACGTGATTGTCGACTGTGGACGGCTGTATGTGAACAACCCGCCGTGGCCGGTGCTGCGCGCCGCCGCGGTCGTGCTCGTGGTGACCACGGCACACCTGCCAGACCTGTCGAGCGCCCGCGCCGCGGTCGCCGCGATCCAGCGTGACTTCCGGGAGCACCGGGTCGCGCCGGGCTCGGTACGGCTGCTGCTGGTGGGCGAGGGCCACGGCACCGGTGAGATCAGTAAGGCGCTGGAGTTGCCGGTGATCGCGCGGATTCCCGACGACCCCCACACAGCCAAGGTGTTGAGCTACGGCGGCACCGTCAAAGCCAACCGCCCTCTGATGCGGGCGGCCGACGCGCTGGAAGTGCCCATCAACGCCATCCTCGACCGCCGGCGTGCCCGGCTGAGCTGGCGTCCAGCGCTGACGGAGGTGCCGAATGCGGTTTGAGCCGGTGTACCAGGACCCCCGGATTCCGCAGCAGCCAGCCATCTCGACCGCATTGCCGGTGCCTCCTGCTGTCCATAATGGACGGCACCACGCCAACGGCTCGGCTCCGGCGGCACCGCCACGCCCCCGGGTCGACTTCGCGGTGGTGCGCGACCTGCGACGCCAGCTCAGTGAGCGGCTGACCAGGTGGCAGCGCGGGCGCGACTTCACGCCGGCCGAGGAAGACACGGAGCGCCAGCGCCTGGCGGTCGCGGTGGTGTCCGAGTACGCCGACACGGTGCGCCGGGCCGGCACCCCGATGCCGGCGGCCGAGGAGCGGATGCTGCTCGACCAGGTCACCGCTGAGTTGGTGGGCCTCGGTCGGCTGCAGAGCCTGCTGGTCGACGACACGATCGAAGAGGTGCACGTGCTCGGCTGCGACCACGTGCGGATCGCCCGACACGGCGACGGCAGCGAATGGGCCGAGCCGACCGCCGACAGCGACGAGAACCTGGTCGAGATCCTCCAGGCGCCCGCCCGCCGGGCCGGCGCCACCGAGCGCTCGCTGTCGACCTCGAAGCCGACGCTCGACCTGCAACTGCCCGACGGCAGCCGCCTCGCGGCCGTGTACCTGGTCAGCCACCGCCCGTACGCCGTGATCCGCCGGCACAACACCCTCGACGTCACGCTCGACGACATCTCGGGTAGCCGCGCCGATCTCGACGAGATGATGGATGGGCTGATCCGCGACTTCCTGCGGGCGGCGATGCGCGCCGGGCTCAACATCATGGTGGCCGGGCTGGCCGGTGCCGGCAAGACCACGGTGATCCGGGCGATGATGAACGAGATCCCGCCCGACGAGCCGTACGTGCTGCTCGAAGAGAGCCGCGAGCTGCTGCCGGCCCGGCGCGGCGAGCGGCACCGGGCGGTCATGAGCTTCGAGTCGCGGGAGGGCCACGGCGAGCGCGGGCCCGACGGGCGCCCGGCCGGCGAGGTGACGATCGCTGACCTGATCCCGGTATCGCTGCGGATGGGCGCACTGCGGATCATCGTCGGCGAGGTGCGGTCACGGGAGATCGTGCCGATGCTCCAGGCGATGACCACGAGCCGCGGCTCGATGTGCACCATCCACGCCCGCAGCCCGGCCGGCGTCAGCGAGCGCATCATCGAGCTGGCTCTTTCGCACGGCAAGGAGATGACCGTCGAGCAGGCCCGGCGGATGGCGGGCAACGCGCTCGACCTGATTGTGTACGTGACGGTCGAAGACGAGACCGCGATCGGTGGGCGTAAGCACCGTTTCGTCTCGCACGTCGAGGAGATCGTGGGGGTGGGCGACGGCGCCCGCATCTCCACCACCAGCATCTTCGGCCCGGGGCCGGACGGTCGGGCGTTGCCGATGCACCTGCCGGAACGGGTGCGCGACCAGCTCCTGCGGGTCGGCTACGACCCGCGCATCCTCAGCCGGTACATCGAGGCGAAGACCGGGGCCTGGCGCCGCCCGCGGCGCACTCAACTGCGGCGGCGCTCATGACGCTGCTACCTCGCGCTCACTCCGCTCGCGTGGGTCATGCGCCGTTCGTGCCTCCCTGTAGCCGCCAGTCGCTCCGGTCGCTGCGCTCCCTTCGCTATGTGGCGGCTGCGGGAGGCGGCGCATGACCATCCCGGCGAACATCGAGCTGATCGCGGTCGTCTCCGGCGCCATGTGCGTCGGCGGCCTGATCATGGCCGTGGTGGCGATCGTCGGCACCGACCGGCCGGCCCGGCCGCCGTCCCCGACGAGCCAGCGGCTGCGCATGTTCACCGGTGCCGGCCTCAGCGAGCGCGAGCGCCGCCGCCACCGCATCGTGCTCGTGGTGGCGTTCCTGGCCGGTGCGCTGGCCTGGCTGGTGACCGGCGTGCCGCTCGTCGGCCTGCTGGTAGGCATCGCGGTGCCAGGCACGCCGTGGCTGTTCACGGTCGGCCACGCCGAGCAGCGGGCGATCACCCGGATCGAGGCGGTCGGCGAGTGGACCCGCCGGCTACGCGACGTCTCCGGCACCGGGCAGGGGCTACAACAGGCGATCGTCGCGACGGTCGCCACCGCACCGGAGGAGATCGGCCCAGAGGTAGAACTGCTGGCCTCCCGCCTCCAGGCGGGCTGGCACGGAAAGGACGCGCTGCTCGCGTTCGCCGGGCAGATCGGCGACCCCGTGTGCGACCAGGTGGTGGCCGCGCTCATCCTGCACCTAAGCGACCGGGGCGAGCGCCTCGGTGACGTGCTCGGCTCCATCGCGACCGCCGCCGCGGCCGAGGTCGCGACGCGCCGCGAGGTCGAGGCCAAGCGCACCCAGCCGCGGTTCGCGGTGCGCTTCCTGACCGGGATGACGTTGCTGACGCTCGCGTACGGGTTGCTGAACCCGGAGTACATGGAGCCATACGGCACCGCGACCGGGCAGGTCGTGCTGATCGTCCTGGGGAGTCTCTTCATCGGGCTGCTGGCATGGACCCGGTCGATGAGCCTGCCGCCGCCACCGGTGCGCTTCCTCGCTATCCCCACGGGCGAGGAGGTGGAGGCGTGAGCGTCAGTCCGTTCCTCGTGATCGCGGTCGTCTCCGGAGCCCTGGCCGGCCTCGGCGTGTTCCTGCTGATCCGCGAGGCGATACCGGCCACACCCGCGCTCGCCCCGGCGCTGCACCGGCTGCACCAGAGCCCGGCCGCCGCGCGAGCGGGTGGTGGCGGGCTCGACTGGCTGACCGGCCTGTCCCGCTGGCTCCGGCCGCCGCACAAGGAGCTGGCGCTGCTCGGCCGGACGCCTGAGCAGTACACGCTCTCGCTCGTGCTGTCGGCGTTGATCGGCCTTGCGATCCCGCCCGTGATCACGGCGGCGCTCTCGCTCTTGGGTGTGTCCCTGCCGTTCGTGCTGCCGACGGCGAGCGGCCTCGGCCTCGCCGCCCTCTTCATGTTCGTCGCGCACCGCGACGTGCTCGCCAAGGCCGAGAAGGCACGCCGCGAGTTCACGCATGCGGTCTGCACGTACCTCGACCTTGTGGCGCTACAGCTCTCGGCGGCGCACGGCCCGGTGCAGTCGCTGGAGCGCGCGGCCGAGGTGTGCGACGGGTGGGTGTTCGAGCGGCTGCGTGAGGCGCTGCGGATCGCGCAGATGCAGATGCACGCGCCCTGGGACGAGCTGCGTGAGCTGTCCGAGCAGATCGGCGTGCCCGAGCTGGGCGACGTGGGCGCGATCGTGCAGGCCTCCGGCACCGAGGGCGCGCAGGTGCACGAGACGCTGCGCATCCGCGCCGACTCGCTGCGCGACCAGATCCGCACCGACAACCTCACCCGTGCCGAGGCGATCACCAGCCGGCTCGACGTACCCGGCGCCATGTTGGTCTTCGTCCTCGTCGGCTTCGTCATGTACCCGTTCCTGGCCCGCATCTGAGCCCCAACCGGAAGGACCCCCGCCATGAGCCTCGTCTACTACCTGCACAGCGTCGTCAAGGAACGCATCGATCATCTGCGCACGCAGGCCGAGCGCGACCGCGGCGACGGCCCGGTGCCGACCGCGATCATCATCCCCGGGCTCGCGGCCGCCGCCGTCGCGGTGACCGCCACGGCGGCGAGCCTCGCCTCCGGCTGGATGGCGAAGATCGCTCCCTGACCGATGCTCCGCAGCGCACTGGGTCTCTGCCACCGGGCCGCCGCCGCGGTCCGGCGCCGGTGCGTGCATCCGGCCAGCCGTGACCGGGGCGCCACACCGGTCGAGCTGGCCATCGTCTTCCCCGCGATCCTGCTCCTGACCTTCGCGTCCGTGCAGGTGGGTGCCTGGTTCCTCGCGCGCGCCGTGGCGCTCAACGCCGCCCAGGTGGCGGTCAGCTCAACCCGCACCCTGAACGGGGTCTCGCCAGCGGCCGGCGAGGCCCAGGCCAACAGCTTCATCGCCGACACCGGCGGGTGGCTGGTGGGCTGGAACGTCCAGGTCGACCAGGGCGCCGAGCAGGTCAGCGCCACCGTGACCGGCACCGTCGTCTCCGTGATCCCGGGCGTGAACTGGTCGGTCAGCCAGACCGCGCAAGGGCCAGTCGAGCGCTTCACGGAGGAGGGCCCATGAAAGATCGGGGCTCGGTATCGGTGGAGGTGGCGATCCTCGCACCCGCCTTCCTGATGCTCGTCGTCCTCGCCGGGATCGCAGGGCGCACCGCCATCGCGCAGAACGCCGTCGACCTGGCCGCGCACGACGCGGCGCGGACCGCTTCGCTGGCGCGCACCGCGGGCACGGCGCAGACGGAGGGCGCGGCCACCGCCGGCGCCACACTCGCCGACCAGGGTTTGAATTGCACGGGTACGCCGGCCGTGCACATCGACACCGATGGGTTCGCCGTGCCGGTGGGGCAGCCGGCCAACGTCGCTGTCACGGTGACCTGCCACGTCACCTTCGCCGACCTCGTCATGCCTGGCGTACCGGGCGGCACCACGGTCGAGGCCACCTTCGTCTCGCCCCTCGACCAGTACCGGAGCCGCGGATGAACGACCGGGGGCGGGTGAGCATCTTCCTGGCGATCGCGCTCGCCGGGATGCTGATGATCATTGGTCTGGCGTACGACGGCGCCGGGCACCTGCGGTCGCTACAGCGCGCGCACAACCTCGCGGCCGAGGCGGCGCGCGCCGGCGGCCAGGCGATCGACGTGGCGCAGGCCATCGAGGGCGGCAGCAAGCAGATCGACCGTCCCGCCGCGAGTGCGGCCGTCGACGCGTACCGGGCGGCGGCGGGTGTGACCGGTCCACCGCCCACGTTCTCCACCGGGCCCAACGGTGAGCAGCTCATCGAGGTCCAGGTGACCCTCACGTACGACAACGTGTTCCTCGACGTCTTCGGGTTCGCGGACACCACCACGGTGACCGGCACGGCCACCGCGACACTCCTCACCACTTCGGACTCCTAGGAAGGAGTTGCGCCATGCGTTTCCGACATTTCTGTACCGGCGTTGGCGCGCTCGTCGTCCTCATTGGACTGGTGGTCGGCGCGCCGGTCGCGCTCATCGCCCTGGCCGGCAACCCGCTGCCCGACCACGTACCCGCCCTGTCCGAAGTCACCGACGCGCTGACCAGCCCCGACGACGGTCAGCTCTTCCTGCGCGCGCTAGCCGTGGTCGGCTGGCTTGGCTGGGCCACGTTCGCGCTGTCGGTACTGGTGGAGATCCCGGCTCGCGTCCTGCGCCTACCTGCCCCAAGGCTGCCTGGCATGCGGCGTCAGCAGCGCGCCGCGGCGACCCTGGTCGGCTCGGTCGCGCTGATCATTGGAGCCAGCCCGGCGGTTGCCTCGGCGGCCGAGATGTCGGCACCCGTGCCCGCCACCGCGCCGGCGGTCGTGGCGGCGCCGATGCCCGTGGCCGCGATCACCGAGGAACCCGTCGAGCGGCCGGTCTACCGAGTAGAAAAAGGCGACTACCTCGGCCACATCGCCGACCGGTACCTGGGCGAGTTCGACCGGTACCCGGAGCTGGCCAAGCTCAACAAGATCCGTGACCCCGACGTGATCCGGCCCGGCCAGAAGCTGCACCTGCCGGCCGGCGCGCGCGACGAGGGCATCCGCGCGCACGCCACCGGGCTCGTGGCGACGCCCCCGTCGACGCGTACACACGCCGAGCTCTCGCCCGCACCCCGTCCCGAGGCACCACCAGCCGTCGAGCAGGAGCCGGAGGTGCCGCCCCTGCCACCCGCGCGGGTGGTCGAGCGCGGCGAGGGCGGCGAGACAGGCGGCGTAGGCGCGAGTGCCCGACCCGACCAGCGCGAACGACTGAACGTCCCACTTGCGGTATCGGCCGTCCTGGCCGCCGCCAGCCTGGTAGGCGCACAGATAGGCGTACTGCTAGGCCTCCGTGACCGCCGCCGAGCCACAACCCCCCGCCGCCCCCGCACCCGCTACCCCACCCCTCTGCCGCCCTGGGCGCGGCGCCCCGCCGCCGCCGCGCCGCGCGGCACTCACCGCCGACCAAGGGCGAATGCACGTGGTTCGATCTCTTTTTCGCGTGCATTCGCCCTTGATCGATGAAGATCTCCTTGATCGGTGACGGCGCGGCCCGTTCGCTAGATCTGGGTGCGTGGCGTGTGCCGGGAGAGGACCGCGCGGACCGGGATGACGTGCCCCAGCAGGCCCAGGCCCCAACCCAGGATCGGCCAGACCGGCCAGAAGTACCACGCACCGGTTCCGAGCCCGACGGCCGCCCAAATGCCGATCATGAGGATCGACCCCGCGACGTATGAGGCAACGTGCGCCCACATGCCGATTCGGGCACCCCGTGCTGCCCGTTGCCGGCGCCGGTCGCGGGCACGCGCGCGCACGAAACCCTGCGGCAGGTCGGCGACCAGCGCCTCCAACTCGCCCCGGGTGCGCGCGGTGTATGCCACCGCGGACCGCTCGGCGAACTCCTCCGCCTCCAGGTAGCCACCCGCGAGCGCGTCGCCGAGCAACGCGACCGCGGCCTCTCGCTCGATCGTTCCGACCCGTTCGACCTGGTTTGCCATGTCTTCCCTCCCTCGCTCACCTTCCACAGTGCCAGGTCGTCTTGTCACTGTCAAGATGTGTGCCGTGTGCCGCACCCGGGTAGGGCGGTGACATGACGGATTTCCACGAACCCGAGGAAGCGGAAGGCCCGGGCCCGCGCCGCCAGGAGTTCCGTACCGGCGCGGACCAGCCCTGGGACCCCGAGGACCTAGCGGTCGCGCACGGCCAGGACCCGACGCCGCGCAACGTCGAGCGGGCCCGGCGCGAGTTGGAGGAAGACGGGCCGGCGGCGATCGAGAAGACGGTCCCGTAAAGCCGCCGCCGATCAAGGGCGTTTGCATCGATCAAGGGCAAAAGCACGCGGAAAAGAGATCCAACCACGTGCATTCGCCCTTGATCGGCGCAGGAGGGCGGCCGACGCGGGGCGGGCGGCCCGGCGGGCGCGGGGCGGGCGGATGACGCGGGGCGGACGACGTGGGCGGGAGGGGTGGGGTGGGGGCGTTAGAGCATGTGGCGGGAGAAGACGGGTAAGGGGTGGGGGATCGATAGGCGGGACCAGGACTTCACCAGCTTGATGGCGGCGAAGAGCAAGGCAGCCGCCACGATGCCGTCAAGCCAGTAGTGGTTGGCGGTGATCACGACGACGCTGATGGTCACCGCCGGGTGCAGCAGCGCCAGCCAGCGCCACCGGCTGGACGTGACCCGGATCACCGCGATCGCGACAAGTAAAGCCCAGCCGACGTGCAGCGACGGCATCGCCGCGAACTGGTTGGCGACGCCGTCGGTGCTGCTGTCTGGGTATGCCGACGGGCCGGTGGCGAGCATCGTGTCGACCATGCCGAAAGAGGAGACGAGGCGCGGCGGCGCGAGCGGGAAGACCACGTGCAGCGCCAGTGCCGCGGCGGTGAGTACCGCCATCTCGGTGCGCATCCGCACGTAGTTGGGGCGGTGGCGGATCCAGAGCCAGACCATCGCTAGCAGGGTGCCGGGGAAATGCACGCCGACGTAGTACAGGTTGGCGATACGCGCGGTCGACGGCCAGGAGAGTGCCCAATGCTGGATCAGGGCCTCGTCGGGCAGGCGCAGTGTGCGCTCGAAATCCCAGACCCAGCTTGCGTGGCGGAAAGCCAGACCTACCTGGCCGTCGGCGAGGTGGCGGACCCCCTGGTACACAATCATCATCGAGGCGATTAACAGCACCTCGATGATGAGTTCTCGGATATGGGCGGCTCGGCTGCGGCGTGGCCTCCGTTGGTCTGGCGGCTGTGCCGTTGGCTGCGGGTCGACAACGACCCGCGAGAGTCCTTCCGTGACTGCCATCGCCGTCCCCCACCGAGCGTTCATCCACGGTTCACGCATTTCAACACTAAGTGAAATGTTTTTACCAGAACAGTGCGGCCCCGTGTGACCCCACGCACAGGTTCAATAATGGGGGCGTCCTTCAAATTCCTTGAAGGACGCCCCGGGTAATTAGCTTCGAGTGCAGGTCAGGCCCAGATGCGCAGCACCTCGCCGCCGCCGGGCGAGACCGACTTGTTCGTTACGTACAGTGCGCCGTCGCGGCCGACCGCGACGCCGCCCGGCATCGTGAGCTTGCCTGCGGCGATCTCGGTCTTCGTCCCGTTCTCGACGCGGTAGAGGGCGCCGACCTCTTCGCCGCTGAGGAGGCCATTCTTGGTGATCTGGAGCACCAGCAACCGGCCCCTGCGGTCGAACGCGATGTCGATGATGTTCGTGAACCCGGTCGCGTACACCGTCGGCGTCTGGCCGGGGACGATCCGCCAGATCCGCGCAGCGCCCGGTTGGAACGGGAAGCCGGTCAGCTCACCGACGTAGTAGGCGCCATCGGGGCCCTTGGTAACCGTGGTCGGCACCGCCTGCATCGGGATCTGCGGCGGCAGGTTCGGGATGCCAGGGGGCGCGGGCACGGTACGCGTGGGGAACACCGCAACCGTCGAGACGGTGCCCTTCTTGTCGATCGCGAGGAGGTCGTTGCCGCCCGCGTCGGTCGCTAGCGCGCCGTGCGGGGTGGCGAGGACGCCGTACGGGTTGGAGTCGATCTCGCCACCGTCCGGGTTGTTGTCCTTCTCGTACTGGTTGAGGTCCGCGATCGGCTTGACCTTGCCGTGCCGGTGGTGCGGCCATAGCCCCACGACGTGCCCGAGCAGCCGGGCGCCGGAGCCCAACTGGTTGCGGGTCTCGACCGTGCCGGCACCGCCGATGGTGCCCACCAGCGCGCCGTGGTGTGTCGGCGAGATGTCGTGCAGGCCGAGCGCGAAGGAGCCGTCCTCTTCGGCGATCGACGGCAGGCCGGTGACGACGCGCTTCTGCTTCCAGTGCGGCTTGCCCTTGTGCCACTTCGCGTGGACGGCCGTGACCGCGCTGGTCTTTCCGAGGCACACCTCGGCCGTTGGATCTTCGGGCGAGGCTACGCACGGGCCGTGGCCGCCCTTGCCCGCCTCGGCGACGTAAAGCACGCCATGGTGGCCGACGGCGATGCCGCGCGGGTTGTTGAGCTTGCGAGCGACGACGGTGACCGTCGGCTTGTTCTCTGATGTGGCGGCCGCGGCGGGTGCCCCGGCTACGAGGAGGCCAGCCGCCAGGAGACCGACAGGGACAACACGACTAAGGTTCATGAATCCCCCATTCATGGGTAAACCCCGACAGAGGGATCATGCAGCCCGGCCGGACCTGATGTGCCCAAAACCCAGGAATCCGCCGGAGGGAAGTGGCTAGAGCTCGAGCTTGCGCAACGTGTCTTCGATCGCCCGGTGGAAGGTCGGGTACGCGTAGATCATGTGGCGCAGCCGCTCGACCGGCACCTCACCATGTACCGCCACCGCGAGCCCGCTCAGCACCTCGCCGCCCATCGGCCCGGCCGACGTCGCGCCAACCAGTAGGCCCCGGTCGGCGTCGGCGACGAGCTTGATGAAGCCCTCGTTGCCGACCTTGTGGATCCAGCCGCGCGACGACTCCGGCAACGGGCTGACCGACGTGCGCACGCTGACACCGCGGTCGCGGGCCTGCTGCTCGGTCAGGCCCACCGCGCCGATCTCCGGGTCGGTGAACGTGACCCGGGGGAGCGCCCGGTAGTCGGCCGGCGGACCTTCCTGGCCGAGGATGTCGCGGATCACGACGCCTGCCTGGTACATCGCCACGTGCGTGAACGCGCCGTGCCCAGTGACGTCGCCGACCCCCCATAGCTTCTCGCCCGCCCGCAGGCGGTCGTCGACTTCCAGCACGCGCGCCTTCGGGTCGAGGCCGACGGTGTCGAGGCCCAACTCGCCGAGCTGCGCCCGCCGGCCGGTCGCCACGAGCAGCTTTTCGCCGGCAACGGAGTCGCCGCCGGCCAGGTGCACCGCGAACTCGCCGCCGTCGTGGCTGATCCGCTCAGCCTTGGCACCGACCCGGATCTCGATGCCGTCGGCGCCCAGCACCTCGGCTGCCAGCTCGGACGACTCGGGCTCTTCCATCGCCAGGAGACGGTCGAGCGCTTCGACGATCGTGACCCGTACGCCGAACCGGGCGAACACCTGCGCCAGCTCCAGCCCGATCGCACCGCCCCCGAGTACGACCAGCGATGCGGGCAGCGTCTCGGTCTCGATGGCTTCGCGGTTGGTCCAGTACGGGGTGCCGGCGAGACCCTCGATCGGCGGGACCGCGGCAGACGTGCCGGTGCCGATGACCACGCCCCGCCGCGCCTCGAAGACGTCGTCGCCCACCTGGACGCGCCCCGGCCCGACGAGCGTGCCGTACCCGCGCACGAACCGGCCACCCTTGCCCGTGAACCGGTCGACGGCCACCTTGTCGTCCCAGTTGTCGGTGGCCTCTTCGCGGATGCGCTTCGCGACCGGTCCCCAATCGGGGCGCACCTCCGCGTGACCGGCGAGCCCTTCGACGCGGCGCGCCTCGGTCAGCGCGTTGGCCGCCCGGATCATCATCTTGCTGGGTATGCAGCCCCAGTACGGGCATTCGCCGCCGACCAGATTGTGCTCGATGCCCACCACTGAAAGTCCGGCCGCGGCGAGCTTGCCAGCAACCTCTTCACCACCGACGCCCAGCCCGACAACGACCACGTCCACCTGTTCCGCCATGACGCCAGCATTTCACGGTTCAGCGCGGCACGTACTGGTTGACGTACTCGCCAGGACCGGGCACCCGCACGGGCGTGCCGGTGCCCACCAGCAGCGAGTGCGCCGCTACCACAGCCTTGCGCCAGCCCGGCACTACGGCCCGCCGAGCGAAGACGTCGAATCCAGCCGCCGCGATCTCGTCGAGGATGCCGCCGTAGAGCCGGTACGCGCTGCGAATGCACGCCTGCGACGCGGGCTCCAGCATGCCGATGCCGGACGCCGCCGCGCCATAGTGGGCCTGTGCGCGCCTCACCTCGTACTCGATGAGCTGCTGGACCTGCGGTGTGGCCGCGCGTCGCGCGGCGCAGGAGACGAGATCGGGCCGGGTGACCCCGAACCTGGCGAGGTCTTCATCGGGCAGGTAGGTGCGGCCCCGGTCGAGGTCTTCGGCGACGTCGCGGATGAAGTTGGTGAGCTGGAACGCGAGCCCGAGCTGGCGGGCGGGTTCGCGCGCGGCGGCGAGGTCGCCGGCGCCGAGGATCGGCAGCATCATCGTGCCGATCACGGCCGCCGACCCCTCCATGTAGTCGAGCAGGTCGGCGTAGGTGGCGTACGAGGTGACCGTGAGGTCCATCGCCATGCTGCGCAGGAACGCGGCGAAGTCGGCGTGGTCGAGGTCGAACGCGGCGATCGTGTGCAGCACGGCCGGCAGGAGCGGGTCGTCGGCAGGGGCACCGCGCAGGCCCGCGAGGAACCGGTCGGACCAGTCGCGCAGCTTGGCGGCCCGCTCGGCCGGCGGCAGCGCGTCGGTGCGGTCGACGATCTCATCCGCGTATCGGGTGAATCCGTACAGCGCGTGGACGTGCCGGCGTTTCCAGGCAGGTAGCAGCCGGGTTGCCAGGTAGTACGTGCGCCCGTGCCGTCTGTGAAGCGCACGGCAGCGTTCGTAGGCCGCGGCCAGGTCATCTCCCACGGACGCATACTCTCAGCGCCATGAGACGGGTGAGCGGGCCGACCGATCGAGTGATCGTGGTCGGCGCCGGGCTCGGCGGGCTGGCGTGCGCCCTGCACCTGGCCGGCGCCGGGCGGCAGGTCACCGTGCTCGAACGCGAGCCGCTGCCCGGCGGGCGGGCCGGGCGGCTAGCTGTCGGCGGATACGAGTTCGACACGGGGCCCACGGTGCTCACCATGCCCGACCTGCTCGACGAGGCCCTCGGCGCGGTCGGTGAGCGGCTCTCCGACTGGCTCCGGCTCACTGCGCTCGACCCCGCGTACCGCGCCCACTACCCCGACGGCTCCACGCTCGATGTGATCACCGACACGGCGCGGATGGCGGCGGAGATAGGGCGGGTGTGCGGGCCGCGCGAGGCCGACGGTTACCTGCGGTTCGTCGACTTCGCGCGGCGGCTGTGGCGGCTCGAGCGGGCCGACTTCATCGAGCGCAACCTCGACTCCCCGCGCGACCTGGTCACCTGGGGGATGCTGAAACTGCTGTGGATGGGCGGGTTCCGGCGGCTCGAGAGCAAGATCGACCAGTTCTTCGCCGACCCGCGCACCCGGCGGATCTTCTCGTTCCAGGCGATGTACGCGGGACTGTCGCCGCACGACGCGCTCGCCATCTACGCGGTCATCGCATACCTGGACTCCGTCGCCGGGGTCTACTTCCCCGAAGGCGGCATCCACGCTGTGCCGCGCGCCATGGCCGGCGCCGCCGAGAAGCACGGGGTGACCATCCGGTACGACACCACGGTCACCGCGGTCGAGACCGCCGGTGGGCGGGCGGTTGGGGTCCGCACGAGCGGCGGCGAGCGCATCCCCGCCGACGTCGTCGTGCTCAACCCCGACCTGCCGGTCGCGTGGGCGCTATCGGGGGCACGCCCGCGCCCGCTGCGCTACTCGCCGTCGTGCGTCGTGCTGCACGTGGGTTCCACGCAGGAGTACCGCCGGATAGCGCACCACAATCTCCACTTCGGACGGGCCTGGCGCGGCACCTTCGATGAGGTGATCCGGCGCGGCGAGCTGATGTCCGACCCGTCGCTGCTCGTCACGCACCCGCCGACCGGCGCGCCCAGCGGGCGGCACGCGTACTACGTGCTCGCCCCCGTGCCGCACCTGGCCCACCGCCGGCCGCTCGACTGGGAAGGCGACCTCCGCCATCGGTACACCGACGAGCTGGTCGACGTCCTGGAGGCGCGCGGCTACCGGGGTTTCCGGGACGGCATCGAGGTGGCGCGACTCGTTACCCCCAGCGACTGGGCGGCTTCCGGACTAGCGGCGGGTACCCCGTTCGGGGCGGCCCACACATTCCGGCAGACCGGCCCCTTCCGGCCCGGTAACCTGCATCCCACAGTGGACAATGTGGTCTTTGTCGGCTCGGGCACGCAGCCGGGCGTGGGCGTCCCCATGGTGCTGATCTCCGGCAAACTCGCAGCTCACCGCGTCACGGGAGGCGCACGATGATGGATCCTCGCTCGACGCATCTGGTGGAGCTCGTCGATGAAGCGGGCGCTGGCCTCGGCTCGTCCACTGTGGAGGCCGCACACCAGGCGCCGGGGCAACTGCATCGGGCGTTCTCCGTCGTGCTCGTCGATCCGGGCGGACGCCTCCTGCTCCAGCAGCGGGCCCAGGTCAAGAGCCGGTTCCCGCTGCGCTGGGCCAACGCCTGCTGCGGGCACCCGGCGCCCGGCGAAGACGTGATCTCAGCGGCCACCAAGCGGCTCGGTGAGGAGTTGGGCATCGACCCGGTGACGCTGACCGAGGTTGGCGTCTACCGGTACTTCGCCGAGGACCCGGCGACCGGGCGGGTGGAGTACGAGTACGACCACGTGCTGCTCGGATCGGTCGGTGCCGACGTGCCGGTGCGGCCCGACCCGCAGGAAGTCGCCGCGGTGCGGTGGGTCGAACTCGACGAGGTGCGTGCCGAACTGCGCGAGCACCCGCGGGCGTACGCGCCGTGGCTGGGCGGCGTGGTCGACGCGCTGCCGCCGGTGCTGTCTTCCGAGGACGCTGCGGAGCGGTCGGGTGGCCGATGACGGGCTGAGCGCGGGAGCGATGGCACGCCGCCTCGGTGTGGCGGTCACCACACTTCGCACCTGGCACCAGCGGTACGGGCTCGGCCCGAGCGGGCACGTGCCCGGCCACCACCGCCGGTACACGCAGGAAGATCTGGCCCGCTTGGATGTGATGCGCGAGCTGACCGCGGAGGGCGTGGCGCCCGCCGAGGCGGCCCGCGGGGCGCGCGGCGCCCGCGAGCCACCGCGGGATCGCCGCGCATCCTCCTGGCGTGCGCCGACGAGGAGCAGCACAGCCTGCCGCTGGAGGCGCTGGCCGCCGCGCTGGCCGAGGTTGGCCTGCCGTGCCGGCTCCTTGGCGCCCGCGTGCCCCCATCCGCCCTCGCCGGCGCGGTGCGACGTACCGGTCCAGATGCCGTCGTGGTGTGGTCACATTCACACGCCACCGCCGACCCCCGCCAACTTGACGCCTTGCGATCGGGTCAGCACCGTCCGCCGCTCATCATCGCGGCTGGTCCGGGGTGGGACGAACTGCCAGTTGTCATCGAACGACCAGAGAGCCTCGACGCGGCACTCACCCTATTGAGCAATCGGACGCTAATCGGCTAGAAACACTCGATTCTCGGGCGCCACTCCAGTAGCGTGTTGTCGCTTTGTTCCCGAACCCCTCGGGAGTCTCACAGATGACGCGACGTGGGGCGTTCACCGCCGCACTGCTCGTACTGGCGATCCTCGTCGGCGGCCGCTGGGCCATGGGTCGGCAGCCCGCCGAGACCGTGGCTCACCAGGCGCTAGGCAACCAGGCGGCGCCTGCTTCGCCATCGCCGACACCGACACCTGCCACCACGCCGTCAGCCGCGCCGCCCAAGACACCGGCGCCGAAGAAGACCACCACCACCAAGCCCGCCACGCGGTCCAAGATCGGTCCGTTCGGCACGAGGCGGATGACGGGGAGCCGTGGGGTGGCGCTGACCTTCGACGACGGGCCCAACCCGGCGTGGACGCCCCAGGTGCTCGACCTGCTGCGCGCCAACAGGGTCAAGGCCACCTTCTGCGTGGTCGGCACCGAGGTGCGCCAATACCCCGCCCTGGTCAAACGCATCGTGCGCGAAGGCCACACGCTGTGCAACCACAGCTGGCACCACGAGTTCGACCTCGGCACCAAGCCGGAGCACGAAATCAAGGCGAACATGCTCGCCACCAACCGGGAAGTCCATCGGGCCGTTCCCGGTACGCGGGTCAAGTACTTCCGGCATCCCGGTGGAAAATGGACCGCCGCGGCGGTCCAGGCCGCGCGCGAGTTGGGCATGACCTCGCTGGACTGGGACGTCGACCCGGCCGACTGGGCAAAGCCCGGCGCCGAGGCGATCAAACAGCACGTCATGGCCAAGACCAGATCCGGCTCGATCATCCTGCTCCACGACGGCGGCGGCGACCGAGCCGGCACCGTGGACGCCTGCAAGGCGCTGATACCGGCGCTCAAGCGCAAGTACGGCATCGCCCTGCTCCGTTGACCGGCTCCTTGAAGCTTGGGCGTGACGCGCCCGGAACCGGTTTGGATGGAGGGTCCGGCGTCGCGTATGCTTTCGAAGCCTCCGGCGGGGCCGGATGGGAGCTCAGCTGCCAGAGTTGTGATGTGCAATGATGGCGGGGCCGCCCTCATCGTCTAGCGGCCCAGGACGCCGCCCTTTCAAGGCGGTAGCACGGGTTCGAATCCCGTTGGGGGCACGGTCCGGCCTAGCCGGAGTAGCAAGTAGCAAGGTCCTGTGGAGCAGTTGGAGTGCTCGCCGCCCTGTCAAGGCGGAGGTCGCGGGTTCAAGTCCCGTCAGGACCGCTTACGTCGATGGTTCGCCGTCGACGTGTCTCACCCGGCCAGGTAGCTCAGTTGGTACGAGCGTCCGACTGAAAATCGGAAGGTCGGCGGTTCGACCCCGCCCCTGGCCACATAGCCTTTCGCCGGGCTATCAGAACGCCTACCAGCGGAAACGCCGGTGGGCGTTCTTCTTTCCCTGGAGCAGGCTATGTGTGGCCCACGGCGCGGGAGTCGGCCAGGTTGGCCGCTGTGCCGGCCTCGTAGCCCTGGCGCATGCCGGTGCCCGCTAGGCGGCGACGGCTCGCCGTGCGGGCGTTTGGGTAGGCCTCCGACATGCGGGCGCTGACCTCGCTGGAGCGGTCGGCGAGGACCAGCGCGACCGACGGACCTGATGTGGTCGGAGTCGCCGCAGCGGCGGCCTCCGCCTCGCGGAGCCGCCGGGCGATCGCGCCAGCGAAGCCGGCCAGCCAGGACCGCCGGAAGGCCGCCGGGTGCTCCCAGGCCGGCACCGGGGTGGCCGCGAGCCCGTGAGCCGCCTGGACGAGCAGCGACGTGAAGAGCAGCTCGACGCGCTCCAGGTCGCTGTCGAAGCCGAAGAGGTGCACCGTGAGGCCCTTGCGCTCGCGTCGGCGGACCGAGCCGCAGCGCAGGGCTGTGGCGACGGAGGCGAGCAGGCCGGCCTTGTCGAGCGCGTAGGGCGGCTCGACGTCGATGACGCGGTCGCCGACCCGGTCGGTGCTGGGGTCTTGGGCGGCGAGCAGCGCCCTGTCGACGCCGTATTTGGCGATCAGCTCGGTGGCCTTGGCGGTGAATGCCTCGGCTTCGGCGGTGGTGCAGGCGGGGTCTTCGGCCTTGGTGAGCAGCTTGCGGACCTTGGCGAGGATCACGTCCGACATGTCGCCGACCCTACGAGAGCCGCCCGCCCCCCTCAGGCCCCCACACGGCGTGTCTCAACGCCTCGGGCGTGGCGCACGCGCCACGCTGCGCGTGCGCTGACGAGCGTGCGCTGACGAGCGCGCGCCGCCGATCAAGGGCGATTGCATCGATCAAGGGCAAATGCATGCGGATCGGAGATCAAAGCGCGTGCCTTTGCCCTTGATCGGCGGGGAGAGGCGTGCGGCGCGCGGCGGGGGCGCGGCGGGAGAGGCACCGCGCGGCGGGCGGTGGGTTAGGCGGCGCGGCGGCGGAGGGTGGCTACGGCGGAGCCGGCCAGGGTGAGCAGACACTCGGGGAGTTGGCCGTCGGCGATGGCGGCGCCGAAGAGGGCCTCGCCCGTGGAGGCGTCGGAGTTGGCGTACGCGCTCACGAAGCGGGCCACCCAACGGGTGTCGTAGCCGGCTTCGTCGATGCCGGGGAAGTCGAGCGTCCACCGGCCTCGGGGGACGTTGTCGCCCACCATCGTGGCGGCGATGCACCATGCGACGTCGTACGCACCCGCGACTCCGGACCGGTCGACGACGGCGTCGAACGTGCCGACCACCCCATCGGTGTCGCCGGCGAGCGCGCTGCGCAACACCTGGGCGGCGTCGTCGAGCGCCTCGGGTGGTACATCCGTCACGAGCGGAAGGGTATGCCGCCCGGTCAAGCACCGCAGCGGAACGGCCGAGAATCGGGCACTCAGGCGGACTTCAACAAGCAGGTCAGCCGGCCTGAGCAGACCCGGCGACCGGATTCGTCCGTGATAGCGATCTCATACGTGGCGAGCGTGCCGCCGCGGTGCACGGGTACTGCCACACCCGTGACGACGCCGGTGCGGGCGCTGCGGTGGTGTGTGACGTTCAACTCCACGCCCACCGCCATGGGCCGCCCGACCGAGTACCCGTGCACGGCCGCACCGTACGAGCCGAGTGTTTCGGCCAGTACGGCGGATGCGCCACCGTGTAACAGTCCCATGGGTTGGGTGTTGCCATCGACAGGCATGGTGCCGACGACGCGTTCGGCCGATACTTCGACGATGGTGATGCCCATGCGCTCGGCGAGCGCCCCGGCGGTGGGATACGTCTGGGGCGAGACGTCTGTGACAGCGTCCACGTGGCGCCACGTTACCCGTTGGTACGAAGATGGCCTACGACCGCAGTCACACTGCGTACCGATGGCACGCTAGTGTGCGCAGCGGACCCCCGCCGACCCCCCGGGGAGGGAGGACTTACTAGATGCCCCGCCTGCGCAACGCCGCTCTGGTCGCCTGCGCCGCGCTCTTGCTGACCACCGTCGGCTGCGCGTCGAAGAGTGAGACGGACAGTCCCACCGACGGTCCCGTCCGGCTCTATGGATCCGACGGCAACATGATCAACTCGTTCGGCGACGAGTTCAAGGACCAGAATGGTCTGCTGGCCGGTATGAAGGGCACCACACCCCTCACGCCACTGAGCGACGACTTCAAGCAGCGGCTCCGGTCGCTCGACCCTGACCTGGGCGACTTCGTGTACTCAGGCGAGTCGTACGACGCGGTGGTGATCAGCGCGCTGGCGACACAGCTCGCTGGGAGCACCGCGCCCGCCGACATCGCGAAGTACATCAACGGCGTCACCACGGGCGGCGAGCGCTGCGACACCGTCGACGGCTGCCTCGACCTGGCCCGCGCCGGGCGCGACATCGAGTACCGGGGGGTCTCGCTCAAGCGCGGAGGGTTCACCGATGCGGGTGAGCCGTCCACGGCTTCGTACGCCACGCTGCACTTCGACTCGTCCGACAAGCTCGACGACAACAAGACGGAGTTCGTCGGCGCGGGTGACGAGTCGACGACCACCACCAAGCGGGCGCCGAGCCCGCGCAAGGGCGCGACCGGCGACGACGCTGGCGCCCCGCTGAAGATCGGCGGCCTGTTGCCGCAGACGGGTGACCTGGCGCTGGCCAACCCACCGCTGGAGGCGGGCGCCGCGCTCGCGCTCCGCGAGGTCAACGCGGCCGGTGGCGTCCTCGGCGAGCCGGTCGAGTGGATTCCGGGCGACGACGGCACCAATCCCGACAAGGCCAAGCAGACGGTGGCCTCGCACATCAGGGCCGGCGTCCACGTGATCATCGGAGCGGGCGCGTCGGGCATCTCCCGGGCCGTCCTGCCGGACGTGGTGGCAGCCGGGCTGATCCTCTTCTCACCGTGCAACACCGACGCGGGGCTCAGCACCGTCGACGACAAGGGCCTGTACTTCCGTACCGCGCCGTCCGACCTCCTCCAGGGCCGCGCGCTGGCCGACGTGATCATGCGCGACGGGCCTCAGGAGATCGCGATCGTGGCGCGTAAGGATTCGTACGGCGAGGGCCTGCAGGGCAACGTGCGTGCCGAGTTGGAAAAGGCCGGCGTGAACGCCGACCACATCAAGCTCATCACGTACGAGCCGCCGGCAGACGCCGAGAGCAGCCTCGACTTCTCCGAGGGCGCCAAGGAGATCAAAGAGTTCGGTGCCGACGCGGTCCTGGTGATCGGGTACGGCGAGTCGGCCGACGTCATCAAGGCGCTCTCCAAGGCCGGAGTCCAACTCCAGCACTAGCGCCGCAGTGGCACGTTTCGGGGATCACTGGGTGGTTTGAGGGCCGTACGGTCTTCTCATCACCACAGCGATCCCCGAGACGGAGCCCACGATGAGCGAACTCGACGACCCCACCCTCACCGAGGACCCGAGCACCGAGCACGACGGTTTCGGCTCCAGTGACGAGTCGTACGAGCACACCAGCGACACGTACACCCCTGACGCGTACGGCCACGACGGCTACGGCCCCGAGTCGGACCCCGGCCACGAGCCGCACTCGATCGTGCAGCACAACATCGACGGCTCGACCGACGTGGTGACCGACCACGACGGTGACCACTACGCCGACCTGGTGCAGCACGACCGTGACAGCGACGGCACTCCCGAGGTCAGCTACGTCGACAGCAACCACGACGGGCGGCTCGACACGATCCTGCGCGACTACGACGACGACGGAAACGTCGACCAGGTGCTCGCCGACACCAACCAGGACGGGCGGATCGACTACGTCGCCAGCGACCGGAACGACGACGGAAACGTCGATCACCTGGTGGTCGACAGCGACTACAACGGCCGTCCGGACACCTGGGTCGAAGACACCAACTACGACGGCGACCCCGACGTCGTGAAGATCGACGTCAACGCCGACGGCGTACCGGATGTGACCATCCAGGACACCGACGGCGACGGCGACCCTGACCCGGTGGTCAGCCCGTACGCCGCGAGCTGACGGCGCGAAAAGGCGTCCGCCGACAAGGCGGGCGCCTTTTGCGTGCGACCCGTAAGGTGCCCTAGGACTTCCACGACACGAAAGGACGACGGGATGAGCGAGCCTGTGGAGACCCGCGGCGATGAGCGCGTCGACCTGCTGACCGCAGACACCAACAAGGACGGCAAGCCCGAGCTGTGGGCCGCGGACACCGACGGCGACGGCAAGGCCGACCTCTTCCAGTTCGACACCGACAACGACGGCAAGGTCGACGTGACGATGGTCGACATCGACCAGGACGGCACGCCGGAGACCGTCGTCGACGGTGACGGCGGGCACCCGCCGGCGGCGTGAGTCGCGTGACCAGGGCGCCCGGGGCGGGCGCCCTGGTCAGGACAGGCCGGTGACGCCCACGCAGAGGGCCGCCATCACCGCGATGCCGATCAGCAGGTACAGCATCCGGCGTCGCAGGGAGCCGGTACGTTCGTCCGGCGCGCTCGCCTCGAGATGGCCGAGCACCCGCAGCCTGCCCCGCTGCGCCAGCACCTCGGTGCGCCAGCGGCCGGCGGCGACCGGGTCGGAGCGGCTCACGGCGACCGCCAGCCGGGCCTGTGCCCGCTGGAGCCGGCGCACCGCCCGGCGCCCCGCGGTGCCCGCCCGGCCGTACGCGTGCCGGCGCGCGTTGGCACGCAGGTGACCCATGCTGAGCACGTGTAGTTCGGCCGGTGTCGCGATCTTCG
The DNA here is from genome assembly GCF_026130045.1 of Micromonospora sp. CPCC 205371. Taxonomy (GTDB): domain Bacteria; phylum Actinomycetota; class Actinomycetes; order Mycobacteriales; family Micromonosporaceae; genus Phytohabitans. The sequence continues at coordinate 124,289 of NZ_JAIBNX010000001.1, read as the reverse complement.
GGTCATCGAGGTCGACGAGCTGCTGGATGTAGAAGTCCGCCTCCCGGTGCCGGGCAGAGCGCACCAGCAGCAGGATCATCAGCAGCGGCGGGATGCCCTTGGCCAGCAGCACCGCGATCAGCGCGTACCCGTTGTCGCCGACCTCGACGGCCAGCAGCGGCGAGTTCCACACGAAGTGGCAGGCCCAGGCGCCGCCGAGCGCGAGCGCCGCGATACCCGCCCGCCGCGCGAGCGACCGGTCACCGCGTACCACGAGGTAGCCGACGCCGAACCCGGCCAGCGCCCCGAAGAGGGTGTGGCTCCACAGCCCCGCGAGGAAGCCCCGGACGAAGAACGTGGCGAACACCGGGCCCACGTCGTCGCCCCGCCCTGCGACATCGACGGCGCCTACGGCGTACACGATGTCTTCGACCACCTGGAAGCCGAGCCCGACCAGCGCGCCGTAGATGACGCCGTCGAGGATGCTGTTGATCTGCGCGTGTGCGATGAGGACGATCGCGACGACGCCGAGCACCCGCGCCGTCTCCTCGATCGTGGGGCCGGCGATGGCCGGTCCCCACGAGGCGGCGAACTCCGGCGAGTACACCTTGGCGAGAAGGTTGTGCACGGCGGTGTTGCCGGGGATGGCGACCGTCGTGGCGACCAGGCCGCCCCACCCGAAGGCCGTGGCGAGCAGCAGCGGCGGTTCGCGCTCCAGGTAGTCGAGGGCGCCGACGAAGAGCCAGAAGGGAATCGCGTACACGGCGAACAGGGCAACCGTCAGTGCGGTCGCCTTCGGGTACTCCAGGAACGCCTCCCGCAGCACCGAAATCAGATGCACTGCGCCGACCGCGAGCAGGATCGCGACCAGCCAGAAAGCGGGCAGCAGCAGCGACTTGCGGGCCACCGCCCACACCGGCGTCGGGTGTACGGGTGCGGTGCGAGCACTGCGCGGCACGCTGGCCCCACTGGCGCCCTCGGGCCCAGCCACGGCGGTCACGAGGTGCCGCCTCGGTACGCGATGGTGCGTGTGCTGGCGGCGATCTCATCGGAGACCCGGCTCAGTTCGGCGTCGCTGCCGCTGACCGTCACCTCGATGGAGACGCCATCGACGAGAAACACCGCGTACCGGCCGCCGCGCTCCTTCGCGGTGTAGTCGCCCTGCCGCCCGTACAGGCCGGCGGTCGTGTCGACGCTCCGCTCCGACCCGGCGACCTGCCGCCCGCCCGCCCTGACGATCTTGCGGATCAGGCGGTCGGTCGCCGCGTGGAGGTCGCCCCGGAACGGGGTGACCACCAGCACGTACCGGACCTTGCCGAGGAGGAAGAGGACCGTGCCCTGCCGAGCGCTGGGTCGGGTCTGGGTTACGTCGATCTTCGCGCCGGGTGGCGGCACGACGGTGACCCCGCCGCCCACCGTGTAGGGCCGGTCGGGCGACACCGGCTGGTCTGCGGGCAGCGAACGATCAAGAGCGGGCAGGCCAGCGTAGATCAGGCCCAGCGTGAGCAGGATGCCGAGGCTGCCAAGGAGATTCGACAGCAGCCGGCCCCGCGCCACCCTCATGTATCGAAGCTAGCGGTAACGACCCAATCTCGTTCGGTGTTTGGAAACGGTCTATCACGTTCAGATAACCAAGCGAACCTTCCACGCCGGCCAGCCCCTCAACATCCACGTGACGCTGGTAATTCGGAGGGCTCGCGCTGCGAAGAGCCTCCTGTTGGCTGCTACCGGGGCCACTCTGATCGCTACGGTGCTGCTCACCGGCCTTGCGGACTACAGCAGAGACGTGGTCGACGCGGGCGCCCGCAGCGCGATCCTCTCGTCGGCGCCCGATGAGCGTTCGGTGCTGGTGCAGGGTCCGGCCGGGTCGCCCACCGAATTGGCCGACCGAGATCGGACACTCAGGGACAGGTTCGCGGGCGGATTCGCCGGCTTCGACGCTCAGGTCATCGTGGCCGGGTACGCGACCGGGCGGCAGCTCAGCGGCGACACGGGTGGAGCCGTGCCGAACGCGGACGGCCTGGTCTTCGCGTCGGTGCTGTTCCTCGAAGGGCTGCCCGAGCACGCCGACCTGGTTGCCGGCGCGTGGCCGCAGCCGGGCGCTGCCCCGGTGCAGACCGCGCTGGCCGAAGCGGCGGCCACGACCTTGCAGGTCGAGATTGGCGACCCCATCGAGATCACCGACCGGTTGAGCAAGAAGGTCGGCGACGTCACGGTCAGCGGCATCTGGCGCCCCCGTGACCTCACCGACCCGTTCTGGCTGCTGGTGCCCGGGGTCGCCGACGGTCAGCTGCCCTCGTCCTCGACGTACGGGCCGCTGGTGGTGACGCCGGAGGACTTCCGCGCCGGGTTCGCAGCGACCGCCTCGGCCGCCTGGCTGATCGAGCCCAACCTGGTCGGCGCCGATGTGGCCGGGCTACAGGACGCGCGCCGCACCGCCAACAGCCTCACCGCGAGCCTCGCAACGGAGGTCGGCTTCGGGTCGTCCGGGCTCGTGACGTCGCGGATCGACCGGCTCGCCGACCGGCAGGAACGGGCCGATCTGGTGGGCCGGTCGGCGCTCGTCACACCGATGCTCCTCATGGTCGTGCTCGGCGGGTACGCGTTGATGCTGGTGGCCGGGTTGCTCAACGAGCACCGCCGGGGCGAGACGGCCCTCCTGCGGGCCCGTGGAGCCGCCCGCGTCCAGCTCGCCGGCCTGGCCATCCGCGAGTCCGCACTGGTCGTACTGCCAGCGGCCGTGCTCGCGCCGATCCTGGCGACCGAACTGCTCCGGCAGGCCGACCGGGCACCCGTTCTGACCGAGGGGGTGCTCCAGCTCGCGCCCCGGCTCGATGCTCTGACGTGGCTCGTCGCCGCGGCGGCCGCCACCGGGTGCGCACTCGCCATGGTGGGCCCGAGCCTGCGCCGGGGCACCACGTACGTGGCCGAGCTGGCCGCCCGGTCCCGGCCGACCCGATGGGCGGCCGCGCAACGGGTGGGCCTCGACCTGGCACTGATCGGGCTGGCCGTCCTCGGCTGGCTCCAGCTCCGGCAGTACTCGTCGCCGCTCACCTGCGCCGGCCTCGGCCTCGCCCCCCTGCTGCCGCCCCCCCCGCCGCTGGGGGTGCCCGCCGCCGCAGTCGTGGCGCTGCGGGTACTCCCGCCGCTGACCCAGTTCGCGGAGCGGTACGTCGCCCGGCGGAACTGGACCGCGACGGTGCTCGGCATGTGGCAGGCGGGTCGGCGGCCACAGGCCGGTCCGGTGCTGCTTCTGGCGCTCGCGGTGGCGGTGAGCACGCTGGCCTGGTGCCTGGCCAGTACCGCCGAGCGGTCGCTGGTCGATCAGGTCGACCACCAGGTGGGCGCCGACCTGCGGTTGACCGAGCGTGGAAACCTCCCGCCCGATGGCCGCGCCGAGGAGGTGTCGAAGCTGCCTGGCGTCGCCGCCGCGGCACCCGGGTGGCGGGAGAGTCTGCGCCCGGAGGGCAGCGAGGAGGAGACCTCGGTGGTGGTCGTCGACGCGCGGGCCGCCCAGGATGTCATTCGCGCGCGCGACGACATCGCTCCGGACGGGCTCTTCGCGGGGATGGACGGGTCCGTGGACGCCCCCGCCGTCGACCTGCCGGCAGGTGACCGCCTGACCGGCGAGGTGGTCACCCGGCTGTCCCGGTGGGAGGCGCCGCCGTTCGTGGTGGTCGAGCCCGGCGTGGCCACGGAGGCGGTCTTCGCGACAGCGACCGGATACCGCCGGGTGCCTCTTGGCCAGAGCCGCAACGGCCAGCCGCTGCGCTTCTCGGTGGACCTGTCCGCCTTCCAGCCGGCCCGGCTCGCGGGTTTCCTGGTCGACACCCGGGGCGCGAGAGACATGATCGTGAACTGGCAGGTCAGGTCGCTGCTCGTCGGCACGACCGCCGTCGACCTTCCCGCCACCGGCCCCTGGCAGGCCCGCGACCGGTCAGGCGGCAACGTGGGCGTCAGGCCCGACCTGTCCGTCGGGTACCAGTCCATGTCGCAGGGCGGTTGGGGCATCAACAGCGCCACGCACCTCGTCGTGACACGCCAGCGCAAGGCCGGCACGGTGCCGCTGGTCGCTACGCCCGAGGCGCTCGCGGGCCTGCGACTCGGCGCCGGCGACAAGACCAAGCTGACGCTGGGCCAGGCAGAGGTCGAGGTCCGCGTGGCGGGCAGCGTGGAGGCGGTACCGGGAACGGCGGGTGCCTCGGCGATCCTGGTCGACCGCGCGGCGCTGGCAGCCGAGATGTTCTACGAGCACGGCACCGTGCGACAACCGCAAGAGTGGTGGCTCGCCACCCGGCCCGGCGAGCACTCGGTGGCCAGCGACGCCGCGGCCAAGCTCGCCGGGATGGAGGTGCTCGACCGGGTCGCCCTGGCTTCCGACGCCAGCCGCGACCCGTACGGCGTCGGAGCCCGTGCGGCCCTGTTCGCCGCCGCGCTGGGCGCGATCCTGCTCGCCGGCACCGGGGTCGGCGTGGAGATGCGGGCCACCGCACGAAGGCGGGTCAACGAGCTGGCCGTCCTGCACACGCTGGGTGCGGGGCCACGCCTGCTGGCCCGGTCGCTCCTCGCCGAGCAGTTGTTCCTCGCGGGCATCGGGGTGCTCGCCGGGGCGGCCGTCGGGGTCGCGGTCGCCGCGACGATGGCACCGCTCGTCATCCTCACCCCGTCGGCGGCCCGCCCGGTGCCGGAGCCGCTGCTCGACATCGCCTGGGCGCCGGTGCTCGCGACCGCGGCCGGGCTGCTGGGCCTGACGCTCGCGCTGAGTGCCCTGGTGGCCACCACGGTTCGACAACGCCTGGCCGCTGCCCAGCTCAGGATCGGAGCCGACACGTGATCGAGGTACTCCACCGCGTGCGGGTGTTCGTCGGCCAGTTCCTGCTGCTGGCGGTGCTGGCGGCGGGTGCTGCAGCGCTTGTCACGGGTGCGCCGCGGATGGCCAACGACCTCGCTGACGGGGCGCTTCGGGAAGACGTCCGCAGGCTGCCGTCGGCCGCCCGTGACATCACCTTCTCGCAGAAGCCGCCGCCCTTCGGGGGCTGGCTCAGCGCGGCGGTGGCGCTGCGAGGGCTCGACCGGTACCGCGTCACGTTGCCGAAGCCGCTGCCCAGCCTGATCTCCGACCAGTGGTTCGCGGCGAGTGCCGGCCCCGACCGGGTACAGACCCGCGTGGGCACGGGCCCGGTCGTCGACTTTGGACTGCGGATGCAGACCGGGGTACAGGAGGCGGGCCGGATCACGTCCGGGCGGTGGCCGTCGACAAAGGAGTTCGCGCCGCGCGTGGAGGTGGCTCTCTCGGCAACGGTGGCGGAGACCCTCGGCGTCACGCTGGACTCGGTGTTACCGGTCACCGGCGCCAACCCGACAGCGGTGCCAGCGGTCGTGGTCGGGATCTTCGAGCCGGTGAACAGCGCCGCCCCGGTCTGGGACGACATGAGGCTGGCGCTCGAGCCGTTCCCGGGGCTCCCGCCCGACGTGCCGCCCCGAGTCCTCGCTGTCACCGACCCGGTGGGCGCGACGATCGCGGCAGAGCGGCTGGGGGTTCTGAGCTATTCGTGGCGGTACCGGATCGACGAGAACCGCCTCGACAGCGGTGACCTGGACGAGGTGGCCGCCGCGCTGGCGCAGGTCAAGCGGCAGCCGCCCGACCTGCAGATGTCGACCACGACCGCGCTCGACAGCAACCTCGCCCGCTTCGCCGGCCAGCTGCGGGCCGTGCAGGCGTTGCTGGCCGTCGTACAGGCTGGGTTGCTGGCCACCCTGTTCGGCCTGATCGCGCTGGCGGCGAGCCTGGCGGTGGAGCGCCGGCGGTCCGAGTTCGCGCTGCTGCGGGCGCGTGGCGGCGCCGTGCTCACCATCGGCGGGCGCACGCTGGCCGAGGCGATGGTGGTCGTACCGGCGGCCACGGTCGCCGGGTGGCTCGTGGGCCGGCTGGCGCCCGGGCGGCCAAGTGGCCTGGAGTGGCTGGCCCTCGCGGTCGGCGCGGTCGCCACGCTGGCGGTACCGGTGCTCGCGGCGGCGGGTCAGCGCCGGCTGACCTTCATCACCCGCCGGCACGACCTGACCAGGCATCGGCCGTCGGTGCGACGGCTGACCGCGGAGGTGTTCGTGCTGGTGGTGGCCGTGCTGGGGGCGTACCTGCTGCGCCAGCGCGGGCTGACCGCCGAGCGCGGCGTCGACCCGTTCCTGTCGGCGGTACCGGTGCTGCTGGCGACCGGCGCGGCGCTCGTCGCGTTGCGGATCTTTCCGTGGCCGTTGCGCCAGTTCGGCCGGCTCACCGCGCGGGCCCGGGGTGCGGTGGCGTTCATCGGCCTGGCCCGGGCCGGCCGTGGCGGGCCGGTCACGGCCGGCCCGCTGGCCGTGCTCGTGATCGCGATCAGCACGGGCATCTTCAGCGGAGCCGTCTTCACCGCCGTCGACGACGCGCGCGACCGCGCCGCCAACCACGACGTACCGGCCGACGCCGTGCTCGACGGGTACGTCTTCGCCGGTGGTACCGCCGACCGGCTGGCCGGGGTGCCGGGTGTGGCAGCGGTCGCGCCGGTGACCTTCGCTTCGGGCACGACCGTGCGGTCGACCGCGAGCGACCTCACGCAGGCGCAGGTTCTCGTCGTCGACGGGAGCCGGTTCGCCGAGGTGGTCAGGGCGAGCGGCGTCGATGTGCGGCTGCCGGACGCGCTGCTCGCGGCCCGGCCGGGCGGGGGGCCGGTGCCGGCGGTGGTCTCGACCGACCTCGCCGCGGAGATCGGCGACGGCGCGGCGGTACAGGTGCGCGGCGCCTCGTACGACTTCACACCCGGCGCGGTGGTCGACAGCTTCCCGGGCATCGACCTCGCGACCCGCCGATTCGTCGTCTTGCCCTGGCAGGCGCTGCCCGAGAAGGCGTCGCCGTTGCTGCCGAACCGCTTCCTGATCGCCGGAGACGGATTCGACCGGGACGCGCTGCTGGCCGCCGCCGACGAGGGTCAGCGGGAGTACGCGGTATCGGTGCGCATGGTGCCGCCGCGAACCGCGATCACGACCTGGTCCGGATACCGGGACGGCCTCGACCGTACGGGCGCGAACGACGTGCTCAGCTTCGCGTTCCTCACCGGCACCGTGGGCGCTAGCGTGCTGGCCCTGCTGGCGGTCGGGTTTACGGTGCTCGCCGGCGCGCCGCAGCGCGGGCGGGTGCTCTCCCGGCTGCGCACGCTGGGCATGTCCGCCGGGCAGGGGCGCGGGCTGCTGGTGTACGAGCTCGTGCCGCTCGCGGGCATCGCGGTGATCGCGGGCGGGCTGGTCGGCACGCTCCTGCCCGCGGCACTCGGGCCGGCGCTCGGCCTGTCCACCTTCACGTCCGGCGAGGCCGTTCGGACGTACCTCGACCCGCTCGTCGGGGCAGCCGTGCTCGCGCTGGTCGTCATCGGCCTGGCGACCGCGGTCCTGACCGAAAATCTGATCAACCGGCGGCTGCGCCTCGGCGAGGTGCTCCGCGTGGGAGAGGAGAGTTCGTGACTGCTGCTACGGAGGTACCCGACCTCGCCGACCTGGAGCGCCGCGCGGCCGAGCGGGCCGCCGCGCGGGCCGGCGGCCACGACCGGCTCAGCGGGCACATCGTCTGCGACGGCCTCGTCCGCATCTTCAAGACCGACGGCGTCGAGGTGGTCGCGCTGCAAGGGCTCGACCTGGTCGTCGACCGTGGTGAGCTGCTGGCCATCGTCGGCGCGTCCGGCTCCGGCAAGTCGACGATGCTCAACATCCTCTCCGGGCTGGACGTGCCTACCGCTGGACTCGCCCGGGTGGCGGGCTACGACCTGCTCGGCCTGTCCGCGAAGCGCCGGCTGGCGTACCGGCGGCACACGGTCGGCTTCGTCTGGCAGCAGACGGGGCGCAACCTGTTGCCGTACCTCACCGCACGGGAAAACGTCGAGCTGCCGCTGCGACTCGCCAGGCGACGGCGCAACCGGGCCCGCGCCGAGGAACTGCTGGAGATGGTGGGTGTCGCGCACTGCGCCGACCGGCGACCGGGCCAGATGAGCGGTGGCGAGCAGCAGAGATGCGCGGTGGCAGTCGCGGTGGCCAACGACCCTGAGGTGCTCTTCGCCGACGAGCCGACCGGTGAGCTCGACGAGGCCACCGCGGCCGAGGTCTTCGGCGCGTTGCGCACCATCAACGCCGAGCTGGGCGTGACGATCGTGGTGGTCACCCACGACCACCAAGTGTCGTCGCAGGTCCGCCGCACCGTCGCGATCCGCGATGGCCGGACCGCGTCGGAGGTACGCCGGTCCGCGCGGGTCGCCGAGGACGGCTCGCACGAGCTCGTCACCGAGGAGTACGCGGTGTTGGACCGCAGCGGCCGGATGCAGCTTCCGGTGCCGTTCGTCGAGGCCCTGTCGCTGCGCGACCGGGTCAAGCTCAATCTCGAACCAGACCACATCGAGGTGCGTAATGGTCATAGTTGAGGGCCTCAGCCGTGACTTCGGCGCCGGCAAGCGAGTCGTGCACGCGGTACGCGACGTGAGCTTCACGGCCGAGCCCGGTGAGCTGGTGGCGGTCCGTGGCCGCTCTGGCGCGGGGAAGACCACGCTGCTCAACCTGATCGGTGGCCTCGACAGGCCGACCGCCGGCCGGGTGGTGGTCGCCGGGCACGACATCACCGCCGCGAGCGAGCCGGAGTTGCTCGAGTTGCGCCGGGGCACGATCGGCTTTGTTTTTCAGTCCTTCGGCCTGATTCCGATCCTCTCGGCGGCCGAAAACGTGGGCGTACCGCTCCGGCTGGCCAAGGTGCCGGCGGCGCAGCGGGACGAGCGGGTGACCATGCTGCTGGAGTTGGTGGGTCTGGGCGCGCACGCGGGCCAGCGGCCGTACGAGCTGTCTGGCGGGCAGCAGCAGCGGGTGGCGATCGCGCGGGCGCTGGCCAACGATCCGAAGCTGCTCATCGCGGACGAGCCGACCGGCCAGCTCGACTCCGAGACCGGGCGCTCGATCATGAATTTGCTGCGTGCGCTGGTGCGATCGCACGGGATGACCGCACTGGTGGCGACCCACGACGCGTCGCTGATCGACGTGGCCGACCGGGTCATCCAGCTCCGCGACGGCGCACTCCTGGAGCCCACCCCCGCGTGATACGAGTCAGGGGCGGGAACCTGTTTCCAGGTGTCCCGCCCCTGCTCGGAGGTCGATTGACGAGTGCTAAAAGTCAGTCGCCCTGGCGCTGCTGGGGAATCTGGCCCTGCAGCAGAGCGCGAACCTCCGACTCGCGGTAACGCCGGTGGCCACCCAGCGTCCGAATTGCGCTGAGCTTGCCCGCCTTTGCCCACCGTGTCACGGTCTTCGGGTCGACTCGGAACATCGACGCCACCTCGGCCGGCGTAAGTAGCGGCTCTGGTTCGTGCGTACGCGATGCCATCGGTCACTCCTCCACATACCTATAGACATCGGCCGGGGTCCCGCCGGCCGACGCGTCTCCCATGGTCCGGCTAGTCCCCGATGTCCGACATGGGCCGAACGGCCGAACGTCCTTGGATGGACGGATGAGCAATGACTGATTTATCCGGACTTTGAGGGTCAGATACCGCCATATTTGGACGCTTAGTCACGCTTCGTGTTTGGCGTACTACGAGGCTATCTCACTTTGGGAGCGCGCCCAGTGCGCAGGAATCGGACTAATTGCAACGTTCCAGCAGCTGCACCGCTCGCCAGCGGGCTACCAGCTTCTCGTAGGCCTCGGTGGCCGCGTCGGCGTCACCACGGGACAAACCGGCCAGCCCGGCGGCGACCAATTTGGGGGAATCGTCCTCTTCTAGGGCGTCGTCGGGCAGGAGGTCGACGAGACCGCCGTAGTCCAGTTCGACGACCGACCGCGGGTGGAACTCCTCGAGCCACCGGGCACCCTCTTCGACCGCCTCGGTGATCGGTGCGTCGCCCACCGACTTGCGCAGAACCGAGACGCCCCGGTGCGCGCGCCGGCGGGCCTTGGAGATCTCCGTGCGGTACCGCAGCGCCCGCCGGCCCTGGCGGATGATCAGCTCGCGCTCCTCCGCGTCGACGAAGACGAACCAGCGCAGCGGCACGCCCCACGTCGCGATCTGCTCGTGCACCCGGGGCACGCCGCGCTCGAGCACCTTCGCGCCGTTGCGCCAGTCTTCGACGATCGCTTTGGCCTGCCCCGCCAGCACAGGCGGCACGAACGCGTCGGCGAGCACCGAAGGCACGCCATCGCGGGCGCTGAGTGCCGCCTCAGCGACCCGTACGCGCAGGTTCCAGGGGCAGACCAGGAGAGTGTCGTCGGCCTCCAGGACGTACGCCTCGTCGGGCAGATCAGGCAGTCTCGTCCAGCCGGCGCCCAAGGCCTCGATCACGGCCGTCCGTTGCCGTCCAGGGCCGTCGGTCGGCGCGATCGCCCTGCCCTCCCGGACATACCGTCGCCAGAAAACCTGGCGATCCCGGTCGAAGGCGGTCAGCGGCTCATAGACCCGAAGGTACGAAGCGAACAGCGACGGCACGGCGCGATCCTCCCACGAAATGTAACTCGACCGGCGACGGCGTCGGCTTTCCGGCCATCGGAAAGCGAGCGCGTGCCGTCCGCAGACCGCACAAAGCGGCGGGAGCGAAGCGACCAGAGCGACTGCGGTCTACAGGGCGGCTCCCGAGCGCGCGAGCGACCCGAGCGCAGCGAGGGCGTCAGACACAGCCGGCATTAGGCTCGACAGCAGAGCCGGCGGCACCCCGGCCGGCCCGCACCCGCATCGCGCCTCACAAGGGAGCAGCAATGGGCGTATTCGTCAGCGAAGACCAGGAGTCCAGCGGCCACGAACAGGTCGTCTTCTGCCACGACAAGCCGACCGGGCTGAAGGCGATCATCGGCATCTACTCCACCGCGCTCGGCCCCGCGCTGGGCGGCACCCGCTTCTACCCGTACGCCGCCGAAGACGACGCGCTCCGGGACGTGCTCGACCTGTCCCGCGGCATGGCGTACAAGAACGCGCTCGCCGGGCTCGACCACGGCGGCGGCAAGGCGGTCATCTGGGGCGACCCGGAGCGAATCAAGAGCGAGGCTCTCCTGCGTGCGTACGGGCGCTTCGTGCAGTCGCTGAACGGCCGCTACTACACGGCCTGCGACGTCGGCACCTACGTGGCCGACATGGACATCGTGGCTCGCGAGACGCGGTTCGTGACCGGTCGCAGCGTCGAGCATGGTGGCGCCGGCGACTCTTCGATCCTGACCGCGTGGGGCGTCTTCCAGGGCATGCGTGCCGCCGCGGAGCACATGTGGGGTACGCCCACGCTGGCCGGCCGGCGGGTCGGTGTCGCGGGCCTCGGCAAGGTGGGCAAGGTGCTGACCCGCCACCTGCTCGAAGACGGCGCCGCGGTGGTCGCCACCGACGTAAGCGAGAAGGCGCTCGCCTGGGCTCGCGAGACGTACCCGCAGGTTGACCTCGTCGCCGACGCGGACGCGCTCATCACGTCCGACATCGACGTGTACGCGCCGTGCGCCCTCGGCGGAGCGCTGAATGACGACTCGGTCGCGGCCCTGCGCGCGAAGGTGGTCGCCGGCGGTGCCAACAACCAGCTCGCCCACGCCGGCATCGAGAAGGTGCTCGCCGATCGCGGCATCCTCTACGCGCCCGACTACGTCGTGAACGCGGGCGGTGTGATCCAGGTCGCTGACGAGATCGAGGGCTTCAACTTCGAGCGCGCGAAACTGCGGGCCAATCGGATCTACGACACCACCCGCGACATCCTGCGGCTGGCCGACGCCGAGGGCGTACCGCCGGCTGTCGCCGCCGACCGCCTTGCCGAGCGGCGTATGGCCGAAGTGGGCCGGCTACGGACAATCCATCTCGGCTAGCCGGCCGTCATGGTTGACGCCCCGGATCGGTCCTTACCGAACAGAACTGGCGCTTCCGGACCCGCCTGCGACGCGCCGGAGGGTGGCGGGGGTAACCCGAGATGCCGAACCGGGGCATCCCCATGTACCGTAAGACCCACGAGAGATGCCTGACGTCATCGGGGCCCGCCTTCGGGCTGCCCCGAATTCTGTGCGAGGGGGTCGAGCCATGGGGCGCGGCCGTGCTAAGGCCAAGCAGACAAAGGTGGCCCGGGAGTTGAAGTACCACTCCCCGAACACCGACCTCGCCGCCTTGCAGCGAGAACTTTCCGGCAGCGGCAAGCCAGACCGCGACTTCGTCGACGACGACAACGAGTTTGTCGACGACGACGAGGACGACGAAGACGAGCCGGACGACTGGGCGCCCCGCGCCCGCTGATCCGCAGGCACGACGAGCACGCGGCACCACCGCGTGCTCCTGCGTGTCGTGTCCTCGCGGTTCGTCGCGGTGCCCTTGCGCCCCTCGCCCGGCGGCCACTCGTCAATCAAGGGCAAAGGGCACGTGGTTTTGTCTCGTAACCACGTGCCCTTGCCCTTGATTGGTGAGCTCCTCCTGGATCAGCGAGGACGGTTGTTCCAGTTGTAGAACGTCGGGATGTTCTCGAAGTGGTTCCAGGCGCACACCGCACCCGAATCGCTGCCGCCGCCAGCCATTTCAGAGCGCTGGCGTCGCGCCTCAGCAGCCTCCGCCAGCAGGGCAGCCAGACCCGCCCGCGCCTCGTGGACCCGCTCCGCCACCGGATCGAGTACGGCGTCAGGCTGGCGACGGCTCGTGGTCTCGGGCATGGTCCAACACTCCCTCTAGTAGGCGCATCTTGCTGTTGCGGCAGTGATCGGTCTCGGTACCGTCAAAACGCCCGTGCTCGAAGTAGCGGTTGGCGGCGTGAGCACCACCACAAAACCCGAAGTACGCGCAACTCGTCCGGCAGGCCTCCACCCCGGCGAGGAACTCGGAGATCCACGTCGTGCGATCAGCTGCGTTCGCGATGATCTCCGGCAATGGTGTCGAGAGTACGTTTCCGCTGGTGAAGTCGCCATAGTGCGGGTGCGAGAAGCCAGCCAGCTCGGGGGAGAGCAGCACCACCGAGCCGTCGTATCCAACCGTCGGGATCGGGTCGAGCTGGCGGGGAAGCACGTCGTCGGCGGTGCCGTCGAGCACCGCCGCGGCGTACCGCAGCGACCACTCCACCTCACGGATGTGGATGCGCGGCTCCCGGCGCCAGGCGGCGACCAGCTCCGCCCAGAACGCGGTGACCGCCGCCGGGTCGCGGGCGTTCGACCGCGCGTTGACCCCTTCCAGTTCCTCGATGTTGATGCCCAGCACGTCGCAGCCCAGGCCGAGGAAGTAGTCGTACAACTCGTTCGCAAGCCCCGGTGCCGGCTGCGCCACGACACACAGCGCCGAGAAGCCGATGCCATGCCGGCGCAGCGCATCGATGCCGCGCAGGATGCGGTCGTACGACGGCTTGCCGCCGCGGGTGACGCGATCGGCGTTTCGCTCGCGCGGCCCGTCGACGCTGATGCTCACCCGGATCTGGTGCTCCGCGAGGAAATCGCACCACGCGTCGTCGATCAGCGTCGCGTTTGTCTGGATGTGGTGCTCGACCCCAGGGTCGAACGGCGCGAGCAGGGTCGCGAAGTGATCGCGGCCGGCGGCGAGAGGCTCGCCACCGTGCCACACCACCGAGAACCGGCCGCTCACGGCCCACTCGTTGACCGCGCCAGCCACTGCCGCCGCGACCTCCGCCGGCATCTTGCGGTCGGCGCCACGCAAGGGCAGATAGCAGTAAGCACAGTCGAGGTTGCACAGCGTCGTCGGCTGCATCACCACGTACGTCGGCACGGAGGCGATGCCGCGCATACCGCTGAACGCCGCCAACCGTCTCCTCCGCCCCGTGCGTGTCGTTCCAGGCTAGGCGGATCAGCCGGTTGGGTGAAGGGACCTGAACCGGAATTCGGGTCGGCCGCCGTCGCGGTCAGCCACGGCTCCTACCAGAATCGAAGGTGACCGCCGATCAGCCCCGAGTGTGCTGGCCGATCATCTGGACCATGCCGGTGCCTTCGATGATCTCGCCGGCCTGCCACGACTCGATGCCGCGCCCGGCCAGGAAAGCCAGCGCCCGGTCCGCGTCGGCGGCCGAAACGATGGCGAACATGCCGACGCCCATGTTGAACGTCGACTCCATCTCCGGGTCTTCGATCCGGCCCTTGCCCTGGATCAGATCGAAGATCGGCTGAGGCTTCCAGGTGGACCGGTTGACGACCGCGTCGACGTGCTCGGGCAGGATGCGCACGAGGTTGCCCGGGATGCCGCCGCCGGTGACGTGCGCGAGCGCGCGCACCTCGCACTCCTCGATCAGCTTGAGGCAGTCGCGGGCGTAGATCTTCGTCGGCGTCAGCAGCTCCTCGCCGAGGGTGCGCTGCCGGCCGAAGTCTTCCACCACGGTGTCGAGCCGCATCCGGCCCGCACCCAGCAGCACGTGCCGCACGAGCGAGAAGCCGTTGGAGTGCAGGCCCGACGAACGCATTGCGATCACCACGTCGCCGACCTCGACCCGGTCGCGCCCGAGGATCTCACTCTCCTCCACCACGCCCACGCCGGTGGCCGAGACGTCGTACTCGTCAGGGCGCAGGACGCCCGGGTGCTCCGCGGTCTCGCCGCCGAGCAGCGCGCAACCGGCGTACCGGCAGCCGTCGGCGATACCCGCGCCGATCTCGGCGACCTTGTCGGGCACCACCTCGCCGCAGGCGATGTAGTCGAGCAGGAAGAGGGGCTCGGCGCCGCACGCCACCAGGTCGTCGACGACCATGGCGACCAGGTCGATGCCGACCGTGTCGTGGATGTCGAGCTGCTGCGCGATGACCAGCTTGGTGCCCACGCCGTCGGTCGACGAGGCGAGGATCGGGTTCTTGTACCGGCCGACGTCGAGCCGGAAAAGCCCAGCGAAACCACCGATGTCGCCCATGACCTCGGGTCGCAGCGTGCGGTGCACCTTGGACTTCAGCAGCTCCACCGCGCGCTCACCGGCGTGGATGGACACGCCGGCGTCGGCGTACGTGACCGTGCGTTTGCGGCCGGTACGGCTGGTCCACGGCTGGCGGTTGCGTCCGCCCCCACTGGTGCCCGCGCTGCTGCGCTCGGTCACGTGCGTCACGGTTCTCCCCTTTGTGCATTCGCGGCTGGCCGCGTTGGGTAGCGGTTGTGCTACGGGCGGTGCAATGCGTCGCCGCCACCGGGGCTCGCGACGAGTGGCTGGTTGCCCGACCCGGAGCGCTCTGCTCCGGCCTCGTACTGGTCGGCAGCCGGTGTGGCCACCCGCTTGTCGACACCTTCCAGCACGTGCTTGCCGATCAGGTTGCCGGCAGGCAGCTCGATCGGATATTCGCCGTCGAAACAGGCGCGGCACAGGCGCGTCTTCGGCTGCTCGGTGGCGGCGATCAAACCGGCCAGGGACACGTAGCCGAGCGTGTCCGCGCCGATGGAACGGCGGATGCCCTCGACGTCCAAGCCGTTGGCGAGAAGCTCGGCCCGGGTCGCGAAGTCGATGCCGTAGAAGCAGGGCCAGGTGACCGGCGGCGACGAGATGCGGACGTGCACCTCCAGCGCGCCGGCCTCACGCAGCATTCGCACGATCGCCCGCTGCGTGTTGCCGCGGACGATCGAGTCGTCGACGACGACGACCCGCTTACCGCGCACGTTGTCTCGCAACGGGTTGAGCTTGAGGCGGATGCCGAGCTGACGAAGGGTCTGCGACGGCTGGATGAAGGTGCGCCCGACGTATGGGTTCTTCATCAGGCCGGCGCCGTATGTGATGCCGGAGCCCTCCGCATACCCGATCGCGGCGGGCGTGCCCGACTCCGGCACCGGAATCACCAGGTCGGCCTCGACCGGGTGCTCCTTGGCGAGCCGCCGGCCGATCTCGACCCGAGCCGCGTAGATGTTGCGGCCGGCGATCGCGGTGTCGGGACGGGCGATGTAGACGTATTCGAAGAGGCAGCCCTTGGGCTCGGGCACCGCGAAGCGGGCGGACCGCAGGCCGTGCTCGTCGATCGCGATGAGCTCACCGGGCTCGACCTCGCGCACGAAGGACGCGCCCACGATGTCGAGGGCCGCCGACTCGCTCGCGACCACCCAACCACGCTCCATCCGGCCCAACACCAGCGGTCGCACCCCGTGCGCGTCGCGTGCGGCGTACAGCGTGGTCTCGTCCATGAAGACGAAGCTGAACGCGCCGCGCAGCGTCGGCAGCACCTCGAGGGCCGCGGCCTCGACCGAGAGGTCGGGGCGGCTCGCGAGCAGTGCGGTGACGAGCGGTGTGTCGGAGGTCGCACCGTCGGATTCGACGCCGTGCGCGGCGGCGTCACGGGCGAGTTGGGCGGTGTTGACCAGGTTGCCGTTGTGCGCGAGTGCGATCGTCGTGCCCGCTGGGGTCGCACGGATCGTCGGCTGCGCGTTTTCCCAAGTCGAGCCGCCCGTCGTGGAGTAACGAGTGTGCCCGATCGCGAGGTATCCGCGCAGGCTTGCCAGGGTCGGCTCGTCGAAGACCTGAGCCACCAGGCCCAGATCCTTGTAGACCACCACGCCGGAGCCGTCGCTGACGGCGATGCCCGCCGCCTCCTGGCCACGGTGCTGTAGCGCGTACAGACCGAAATAGGTGAGCTTTGCCACCTCTTCCCCCGGAGCCCAGACACCGAACACGCCGCAAGCATCTTGCGGGCCGGGCCGTTGGGGGTCGAGGTCGTGGCTCAACCGGCCGTCGCCTCGGGGCACCT
Source organism: Micromonospora sp. CPCC 205371 (assembly GCF_026130045.1). Classification (GTDB taxonomy): domain Bacteria; phylum Actinomycetota; class Actinomycetes; order Mycobacteriales; family Micromonosporaceae; genus Phytohabitans. The sequence continues at coordinate 107,671 of NZ_JAIBNX010000001.1, read as the reverse complement.
GCCGCTCCTCAGTGCTGATCCGGGACTTCCTGTCGCCACAGTGTACGCGAGCCAAGGCCGACAACAGAGAGCCACCTTTTGGCTGCCTCTCGTCACCGTGTACGTCATGTAACGCGGCTGTTACATAGGTATGTAGTCGGAAATGTCAGCACGGGCGCCGCTAGCCCTGATCCGCCCCTGGGTAACCGCCTCGTCCCACCCCAGCCGACCGGTCGCGAGCAGCACCCACGTGACCGGATCCATCTCCACCACATTTGGTGGCGTCCCCCTGGTGTGTCGCGGCCCGGGTATGCACTGCACCGCCCCGTAGGGTGGTACGCGCACCTCTACTGAACGTCCCGGAGCCCGCTTGGCGAGGTCTGACAGAAGTGCCCGTACGGCGTCACGGAGTGTGGCGACCTCTGGTGTGCGGCCGGCATCGACGTCGGCAAGGATGGCCGCGACCGCGGCGGACTTATTGTGCGCACTGGACACGTCGGGACGATACGACCCGCTAATACGTCACTTCCTTCCGCCCCTGGGTCGCGCTCGCGCCCCCAAACAAGGCATAGTGGCCGACGGTGACTCGTCACGGGATGGCATAACCGGAAGGCGGTGGACGTGACTTCACACCGACGGGCCTGGTCGCTTCGCGCCGGTGTGGTCGTGGCGCTGGCTTCTGGCGCCCTGGTTGCCGTCCCCGCGGCCCCCGCCCTCGCCGAAGACCCCACGGTCCAGATCACGAGCCTGTCTTCGGGCTCGCTGACGCCGGGCCAGCGGGCCACCCTGCGCTACAGCGTGCGTAACAACAACAACGGGGCTGGCGGCCTCAACGCTTCGGTGAACATCAACGTCAGTCTGACGTTCGGCGAGGTCCAGTGCGAGGGCCAGTGCGACTTCACCGAGCAGATCCTGCCCCAGCAGAGCCGCGAATTCACCGTGACGTTGGTCGCGGGCAACGTCAACGCGGGTGACACGAAGTCCGGCAAGGTCCGCATCCGGGCCGAGATCGGCGGCGACGACGCCACCGCGGAGCGCGACATATCGGTGCGTGGGCAGCAGGAAGCGCAGGCCGTCAAGCAGGTGACAGGGAAGGTCCGGGACGACGCCACCGGCGAGGGCATCGAGGGCGCAAACGTGGCCCTGGCAGACTCGCAGGGCAACAACTGCGCGACCGTCACGAACAGCACCGGTAACTACAAGTTCACCACCTGCGAGGGCAAGCCGATCGCAGCCGGCGAGCTCTTCATCGGCGCTGGCGCCGCCGATTACAAGAATGCCCAGAAGCAGGTCAACGGCAATGCCGGCCAGTCCGTGACCGTGCCGATCATTTCGCTGAAGTCGACCAAGGCGGCGTCGCCGTCCGCGAGCGCGGCGGCCACCCCGAGCCCTGAGGAGTCCGTGGCCGCCGAGGAGGAAGCCTCGGTCGCGGCCACCAACCCCGCCGCGAACAACGCGTCCAACAACTCCGAAAGCGGTATGGGGTCCTGGCTGCTGATCATCGTCGGTGGCCTGCTGGTGGCGCTCGGCGTCGGTGCGATCGTGCTCCTCATCATCCGCCGCAAGCAGGATGACGGCGAAGAAGACGACGACGAGCCGGACGGCTCCGGTGGTCCGGGCCCGCGTCCCGGCGTGCCGGGCGCGCAAGGCGTGTACCACGGCGGTGCCGACGCCACCCGGGTCGCGAACCGCGCGGGTCCCGACCCGACGATGGTCGGACGGCCGTCGCTGGCCGACGCGCCCACCATGCTCCAGAGCCCCGTGGTCGACGAATATCCGGACCCGTACGGCGCGCCGATGCCGGCCGCGACGCCCGGTCCGCAGGCCGACTGGGCGGGGCCCGGCGCCAACGGCGCGTATGGCGCGCCGACCCAGGTCGGCAACAACTACGGTGCGACCCAGCCGGTCAACGGGTACGGCCCGCCGCAGCAGGCCAACGGATACGGCGGCCAGCCGCAGGGCGGACCGGGCCAGTACGGCAGGCCCACGAGCGGGAGCGGCGGCTACGGCGGTCCGCCCGGTGGCCCGACGAGCGGCGGCGGTTACGGTGCCCCGCCAGCCGGCGGCCCCACCAGCGGTGGCGGCTACGGCGCCGGCCCTGGTGGCCCGGCTGGTCCTGGTGGCTATGGCGGTCCGGCCGCACCGGGTGGCTATGGCAGCCCGGCTGCGCCTGCGGGCCCTTACGCTGGCGGTCGCCCGGGCGATGACGCCCCCTACACGGGGCGGCCGGCGGACGATGGGTACGGCGGTCGCGGTGAGTACGGCGGTGGTCCCGGCGGCGGCTACGGTGCCCAGCAGGGCGGCGGCTACGGCGGCGACCCGCGGGTTGGCGGCGACCGGTACGACGAGCCGACCGGCCGCTGGAACGGCGGCAGTGCTGGCCCGGGTGGCGGCTACAGCCCGCCCCAGCCGCCGGCGGCCCCCACCTACGACAACGGCGCGTACGGCGGCGGTGCCGGCTACCCGCCCGAGCCGGAGCACGGTGGTTACGGCCCGGGTGGCGGCTACGCTCCGCAGAGCGACCCGTACGGCGGCCGGCCCAGCGTGGGCAACGGCTACGAGCAGGGCGGCTATGGCCAGGGCGACGGTGGCTACGGCGGCGGTGGCGGTGGTGCCAACTACGGCGCTCCGCAGCAGGGTGGCGGCTACGGCGGTGGCGGCTACGACCAGCAGGGCGGCTACGACCGGGTGCCTGAGCAGCGTGGCGGGTACGACCAGCAGGGCGGCGGCTACGACCAGGCCGGCTACTACGACCAGGGTGGCCAGGGCGGCCCGCAGCAGGGTCGGCACGGTGGCGGCGGTCCGCAGCAGCCGGCTGGCCGAGGCGAGCGCCGCTCTCTGGACTGGCTCGACGACTAACCGGCGGGGGAGAAGACGCCCCCGCTGAGCACAGGGACCGTCTCAGACGTGGCCATCTGAACGGCGATCTCTACGTCGGCACCGAAGCCGCCCGTAATGAGTTCTTGGCCCGACACGGAGCCACGGATCGCCGCTGGCACATCTGGGATGCCGGCGTACGCGGCCAACGCCACTGCCGCCTCGACCGAGAAGCCAGCTGGGGCGTCGATCAGGCCGTTGAGCACCGCTGCCGCGCCCAGCAGGTCTTCCACTCCGGGCCGCAGGGTGTCGTCTGGCCAGCGTTCACCTGCGGCCACCACACCGATAGGCGCGTGCGGGCCTCCGTACCCTCTCCGGAGGAGCCAGCGGGCGACGGCGGGTGCGTTGCGGACGCAGCCCGCTACCACGGGGATGCCGGTAGCGCTGGCGGCGGCGGAGATCGCCGAGCCGTTCGGCGAGGGCAGCACGAGCTCGGGTGTGACCGGCGCGGCCTGAAGGGCCGCCGGCGACAGTGACCACGGCCGGTCCGGGCTGACCTTGCTGCGCCCGACGGCAGCGACGGCGCCCACCCGGCGGGCGTAGGCGTCGGCCTGCGCTCCCCATGGAAACGGGTGCACCCGCATGCCACGTCCGACGGCCACGTCGACCGCTGTGGTGAACGACAGCACGTCGACCACGACCAGCACCGCGCACACGCGGCCCAGCTCGGCCGCGCCAGCCAGGCCCCAATCGAAGCGGACTCCGGTGTCTGGCTGGAGGTATACCGACTCAGGCACCGGCGCCGAAGAGCTTCGGCAGCGTCGACGTGTATGCCTCGCGCAGCTCGTCGAGCCCGATCGTGAACTGGTCGCGGATGGCCAGGACGCCGCCGCGTGGATCGGTCACGCCGAGAGCCGTCCACGGTAGACCATGCTCGGTGCACAGCGCGGTGAACGCCTTCTCCTGGCCATGCGGCACGGAGACGAGGGCCCGGCTGGCCGACTCGCTGAAGAGGTACGCGAACGGCATCGAGCCGGCCGTGTGCTCCTCGGGCAGCGCGATGCGGGCGCCGACGCCGTTGCGCAAGCACGCCTCGACGAGGCCCTGTGCGAGGCCGCCGTCGGAGAGGTCGTGTGCGGCGCTCAGGTGGCCGACGCGTGCGGCCTCCGTGAGGACCGTGGCGAGGGTGCGCTCGCGCGGCAGGTCGACCCGCGGCGGCACGCCGCCGAGGTGCTCGTGCGTCACCCAGGCCCACTCCGAGCCCGACAGCTCCACCCGGGTCTCGCCGAGCAGGAAGATGATGTCGCCCTCGGGGTTGGCCGGCTCGGGGAAGCCCATCGGCACCCGCTGGCTGACGTCGTCGAGCACGCCGAGCACGCCGACGACGGGCGTCGGGTGGATGGCGGCGGCACCGGTCTGGTTGTAGAAGCTGACGTTGCCGCCGGTGACGGGGATGCCCAGCTCGGCGCAGCCGTCGGCCAGGCCGCGGACCGCCTCGGCGAACTGCCACATGACGCTGGGGTCTTCGGGCGAGCCGAAGTTGAGGCAGTTGGTGACGGCCAGCGGGCGGGCGCCGGTGACGGCCACGTTGCGGTAGGCCTCGGCGAGGGCGAGCTTGGCGCCCTGGTACGGGTCGAGCCGGGCGAACCGGCCGTTGCCGTCGACCGAGAGGGCGACGCCGAGGCCGCTGCGCTCGTCGATCCGGATCACACCGGAGTCTTCGGGCTGGGCGAGCACGGTGTTGCCCAGGACGTACCGGTCGTACTGCTCGGTGACCCAGCTCTTGTCGCACAGGTTGGGCGAGGCGACCATCTGCAGGAGGGTCTCGCGCAGCGCCTCCGGTGTGGACGGTCGCGGCAGTGTCTCGGCCCGGTCGGCCTGGAGCAGGATGCGGTCGGCGGGCTCGCGTACCGGGCGGGCGTAGACCGGCCCGTCGTCGGCCAGCGAGCCGGGCGGTACGTCGACCACGGTGTGGCCGCGCCAGTCGATCGTGAGGCGGCCGGGCAGCCCATCTGGGCCGGGCGGCGTGACCTCACCGATCGCGGTGGCGATGACGCCCCACTTCTCGGCGATCGCAAGCACCGCGTCGAGCTGCGCGGGCTCGACGATCAGCAGCATGCGCTCCTGCGATTCGCTCGCGAGGATCTCGTGCGGCGTCATCGAGGGCTCGCGCAGCGGCACCCGGTCGAGCTGGACGGTCATGCCGGTGCCCGCCGCGGCGGCGGTCTCGGTGAGCGCGCAGGTGAGGCCGGCGCCGCCGAGGTCTTGGATGCCGACCACCAGCTTGGCGTCGTACAGCTCCAGGCATGCCTCGATGAGCAGCTTCTCCATGAACGGGTCGCCGACCTGCACGGACGGGCGGCGCTGCTCGCTCTCGTCGTCGAACGTGGCGCTGGCGAGCACCGACACGCCGCCGATGCCGTCACGGCCGGTCTTGGCGCCCATCAGCACCACGATGTTGCCCACGCCGGCGGCGGCCTTGTTTTGCAGGCGGTCGACCGGCAGGACGCCGACGCAGAGCGCGTTGACGAGCGGGTTGCCCTGGTAGCAGGGGTCGAAGACGATCTCGCCGCCGATGTTGGGCAGGCCGAGCGAGTTGCCGTATCCGCCGATGCCGGCCACCACACCCGGCAGTACCCGAGCGGTGTCTTCGTGGTCGGCGGCGCCGAACCGCAGCGGGTCCATGACCGCGACGGGCCGCGCGCCCATCGCGAGGATGTCGCGGACGATGCCGCCGACGCCGGTCGCGGCGCCCTGGTACGGCTCGACGTAGCTCGGGTGGTTGTGCGACTCGACCTTGAAGGTCACCGCGAGATCGTCGGAGATCTGGATGACGCCCGCGTTTTCGCCGATGCCGGCGAGCAGCCGGTCGCTGGGCGGCGCCTTCTCCCCGAACTGCCGCAGGTGCACCTTGCTCGACTTGTAGGAGCAGTGCTCGCTCCACATGATCGAGTACATGGCCAGCTCGGACTGCGTGGGCCGGCGGCCGAGGATCTCGCGGATGCGCTCGTACTCGTCGTCCTTCAGGCCGAGCTCCGCGTAGGGCTGCAGCTCCTGCGGCGTCGCCGTGGCGCGCTGGACGGTGTCGGGTCCGCCGTCGAACTCGTCGACGCTCACCGACGGTGCCGCTTCCTGTCGCGTCGTAGTGCCTGTTTGCGTGGTCATGCGCCGCCTCCCGCAGCCTGCCCAAAGGGCGGATGACCCGCGCGAGCGCAGCGAGCGCCAGTTAGCTCTGTCATGCTTGTGCCCCCGCGCCGGCAAGGTGCTTGAGTACGGACGTGAAGAAGCCCAGCCCGTCGATGGACGGGCCGGTCAGGGCCTCGACCGCGTGCTCCGGGTGCGGCATGATGCCGACCACGTTGCCGGCGGCGTTGCTGATGGCCGCGATGTCGTTGAGGGAACCGTTGGGGTTGCCCTTGACGTAGCGGGCGACCACCTGGCCGTTGGCCTCCAGCTCCTCGAGGGTCCGCTCGTCGGCGACGTAGCGGCCTTCGCCGTGCTTGACCGGGATCAAAACTTCCTGGCTGTCGGTGAACGCGTTCGTCCACACGGGCTGGATTGCCTCGACGCGCAGCCACTGGTCGCGGTTGCGGAAGTGCAGGTGCTGGTTGCGGGTCAGCGCGCCGGGCAGCAGGTGGGCCTCGCAGAGGATCTGGAAGCCGTTGCAGATGCCGAGCACCGGCATGCCGTCGCGGGCCGCTACGGCGATCGACTCCATCACCGGGGCGAACCGGGCGATCGCACCGCCGCGCAGGTAGTCACCGTACGAAAAGCCACCCGGGAGGATGACGGCGTCGACGCCGTGAAGGTCGGGGTCGGCGTGCCAGAGGCGAACCGCCTCGCCGCCCGCGAGACGCACACCACGCGCCGCGTCGCCGTCGTCGAGCGACCCGGGAAACGTGACGACGCCGATACGCGCGCTCATGCCGTGGCCTCGACAGGCTCCTCGGCCGGCTCCTCCGCCTCTACGCGCACGGTGAAGTCTTCGATTACCGGGTTGGCCAGCAGCTTGTCCGCGATTTCCCGGGCGCGGTCCAAGTCTGGCTCGCCAGAGAACTCGATCTCGATCCGCCGGCCGATGCGCACCGACGCGACATCGGTGACGCCGAGCCTGGGCAGCGCGTTGGCGACCGCCTGGCCCTGCGGATCAAGGATCTCCGGCTTGAGCATGACGTCGACGACGACGCGAGCCACTGGACACTCCTGACTGTGTACGCGGACGTTGCCGCTATCGACCGCCGGGGGCCGAATGTGGTGCCGCCCCCCGCCCCCGGACAAGCGTGCCAAGCGTACCTGGTAGAGGGCGGGCAGCTTGCACCGGCTGTCCTGGTCACGGGACGGCTCAGCCCGCCACGACACCGACCACGGTGATGGTCGCGAGGAGGGCGCACACCCCGGCTGCGGCGTACCGCACGACGGACAGCTTCACGCGCTTCAGCAGCCAGCGGCCGAGCAGAACCGCTGCCCCGGAGACCGTGATCAGCGCCACCCACGAGCCGAAGAACACCGGCACCGCGGGCTTTCCACTAGCCACCAGACCGGCGGTCAGCAACTGGGACAGATCACCCCATTCGGCGGTGAAGAGCACGAGGAAGCTCGCCCCGGCCGCCCGCCAGCCGCGCTTGCCGGTCGTGATCTTGTCGCCGAACTCGCGCTCCTGCTCGGCCTCGGCATTGTCGGCCGTGCGTGCCCCTCGAAACAGCAGCACCGCGCCGACCGCGAAGAGCGTGGCGGCGACCAGCGCCACCGGACGCTCGGGCAGCTGGGAGAGCAGGTGGCCGGCGCCGACCGCGACCAGGCACTGCACGCCGAACGCGGCGCTCACGCCGAGCCACACCGGAAGCGCCGGGTACCGCGTGCTGAGCACCAGGGTGGCGACGAACGTCTTGTCCGGCAGCTCCACGGGCAGGATCAGCACGAACGCGGTCAGCGCGACGAGCGCGTACTCCATGGTGTCGGTTTCCTTTCCCGGCAGGGCCGGGAGCACGGGCGCCCTCGACCCGGCCGTGCGGCCTGGGTCGAAGGTCTCGCCCACCGCGGTGATCGCGGCCACGCGGCCGGGCGCCGGAGCGCCAGTGTGTCGACCGCGCGATTGGGGGCTACTCCCCTTCGCTGACGCGATGGTACCTGGCCATCACGCCGTCGTATGACCTGGATCGGATTCTTGTCGACGAGTGTCGATGCGTCCTAGCGTGCCCAAAACCCCTCAAAAAGGAGGTCCATTCATGCGCATGCGCCTAGCCGTGAGGGCCCCCGCCACCGCGGCCGCCGCGGCCGTGGCCGCGCCCAGCGCCGCGGTCGCCGCTGACGTGGAGCCGTACATCATTGGCGGCAGCACCGTCTCCTCCGCACCATGGGCGGCTGCGGTCTTCAGCAACGGCTCGTTCACGTGCTCCGGCACGATCATCGCTCCGAACTGGGTGCTGACCGCGCGGCACTGCGTCAGCGGCAGCATGTCGGTGCGCGTTGGCAGCGTCCTGCGCGCGTCCGGCGGCGTGACCCGGACGGTAAGCGCCAGCTATGCCCGGTACGACCTGGCGCTCATGCGACTCAGCAGCAGCGTCAGCACCAGCTATGTGACCCTGGCGAGCAGCGACCCGCCGGTGAACTCGACCAACTCGATCTACGGCTGGGGCATGACCTGCTACAGCGGCTGCGGTGCCTCCAGCCAGCTCAAGACCGCGTCGGTGCGGGTGACCAGCACCAACGTGACGGACGCATACGGCGGCCGCGCGATCCGCAGCACCGCGATCAACGGGAACGCATGGCGCGGCGACTCGGGCGGTCCCGAGTTCTACAACGGCGCTCAGGTGGGCGTGGCCTCCACGGCCAACGGCGTCAACATCCAGAACTACGGCAGCGTCGCGTTCAACCGCGCCTGGATCCGCTCGACCGCAGGCGTCTAGCCCCCGCGCACGGCGCGCTCCGCGCGGCGCTCGGGCGCCCGACTTCCCGCCGATCAAGGGCAAAGGCACGTGGTTTGATCTGCATTCCACGTGCCTTTGCCCTTGATCGATGCGAAAGGCCTTGATCGGCGCTGCCTCTCACGCTCTCATCCGCGGTGCGGGCGCCCCCGCCGTCAGAGGATGGCGCCGGGGGTGTAGGCGGCTGCTGCGGGGTGTGCGGCGACGACCCGCGCGACCCGGTCGGCCACGGCGGTCACCTGGGCCTGGGCGGCCCCCACGAAGGCGGACCGGTCGGCCACCAGGGTGTCGATCTCGGCACGGGTGAGGCCGAGGCGCTGGTCGCCGGCCAGCCGGTCGAAGAGGTCGTTCTCCGCGATGCCCTTCTCGCGCATGTCGAGCGCCACGGCCACCGCGTGCTCCTTGATCGCCTCGTGCGCGGTTTCCCGCCCGACGCCGCGCCGCACGGCCGCGACCAGGATCTTCGTGGTAGCGAGGAACGGCAGGTACCGGTCGAGCTCGCGAGCGATCACGGCGGGGTACGCGCCGAACTCGTCGAGTACCGTCAGGAACGTCTGGAACAGGCCGTCGGCGGCGAAGAACGAGTCGGGCAGGGCGACCCGGCGCACGACCGAGCACGACACGTCGCCCTCGTTCCACTGGTCACCGGCCAGCTCGCCGACCATCGACAGGTAGCCCCGGATGATCACGGCGAACCCGTTGACGCGTTCACTCGACCGGGTGTTCATCTTGTGGGGCATCGCGGACGAGCCGACCTGACCGGGCTTGAAGCCCTCGGTGACGAGCTCCTGCCCGACCATCAGCCGGATCGTGGTGGCCAGCGACGACGGCGCCGCGGCCACCTGTGCCAGGGCGGAGACCACGGCCAGGTCGATCGAGCGCGGGTACACCTGGCCGACGCTGTCCAGTACGCGCGTGAAGCCGAGGTGCGCGGCGACCCGCCGTTCGAGCTCGGCCGCCTTTTCCGGGGAGCCGAGCAGGTCGAGCTGGTCGGCCGCGGTGCCCACCGGGCCCTTGATGCCGCGCAACGGGTACCAGTTGATCAGGTCGTCGAGCCGCTCGTACGCGATCAGCAGCTCGTCGGCGGCGGACGCGAACCGCTTGCCGAGCGTGGTCGCCTGCGCCGGCACGTTGTGCGAGCGCCCCGCCATCACCAGGTCGGAGTGCTCCACCGCGAGCCGGGCCAGCCGGGCCAGTGCCGCCACCACGCGGTCACGTACCAGCTCCAGCGACTGCCGCACCTGGAGCTGCTCCACGTTTTCGGTGAGGTCGCGCGAGGTCATGCCCTTGTGGATGTGCTCGTGGCCGGCGAGCGCGCTGAACTCCTCGATCCGCGCCTTGACGTCGTGCCGGGTGACCCGCTCGCGCGCCGCGATCGACGCCAGGTCGACCTGGTCGAGCACGCCCTCGTACGCCTCGACCACACCGTCGGGCACCTCGACGCCGAGGTCGCGCTGGGCACTCAGGACGGCCAGCCACAGCCGGCGCTCCAGGCGTACCTTCTCTTCCGGTGACCAGAGGTTGACCAGCTCGGGGGAGGCGTACCGGGCGGCGAGAACGTTCGGGATCACGCCACCACGGTACGACGTCAGCGTTCGACGATCGCGACCACGCCCTGCCCACCGGCGGCGCAGATGGAGATCAGCCCGCGGCCCTTGGCGCCCTTCTGGGCGAGCAGCTTGGCGAGCGTGGCGAGGATGCGGCCACCGGTCGCCGCGAACGGGTGCCCGGCGGCGAGGGAGGAGCCGTTGACGTTGAGCTTGGAGCGGTCGATCGGGCCGAGCGGTGCGTCGAGGCCGAGCTTGGTCTTGCAGAAGTCGGGCGACTCCCATGCGGCCAGCGTGGCGAGCACCTGCGACGCGAACGCCTCGTGGATCTCGTAGAAGTCGAAGTCCTGTAGCTTCAGGTTGCGCCGGTCGAGCAGCCGGCACACCGCGTACGCGGGCGCCATGAGCAGCCCTTCGCCGCCGTGCACGAAGTCGACCGCCGCCGTCTCGCCGTCGACCAGCCAGGCCTGTACCGGCAAATTGTGCGCGCGGGCCCAGACCTCGGACGCGAGCAGCACCACCGACGCACCGTCGGTGAGTGGCGTCGAGTTGCCGGCGGTCATCGTGGCGTCGCCGTCCTTCACGCCGTAGACCGGCTTGAGCGCGGCCAGCTTCTCCAGCGAGGTGTCCGGGCGCAGGTTCTGGTCGCGCTTGAGCCCGAGGTACGGCGTCACCAGGTCGTCGAAGAATCCCTGGTCGTACGCGGCGGCGAGCCTGTGGTGCGACTCGAGCGCGAGGGCGTCCTGGTCTTCCCGGCTGATGCCCCACTCCCGCGCGGTGATGGCCGCGTGTTCGCCCATGGACAGCCCGGTACGCGGCTCGGCGTTCTGCGGGAGCTGCGGCTTGAACGGCTGAAGCGGGCGGAGCTTGGCCGCGGCCCGGAGCCGAGCGCCGAGGCTGCGTGCCGCGTTCATCTCGATCAGCGCGCGCCGCATGTCTTCGTTGAGCTGGAGCGGAGCGTCGGAGGTGGTGTCGACGCCGCCCGCGATGCCGACCTCGATCTGGCCGAGCGCGATCTTGTTAGCGACCAGCAGTGCGGTCTCCAGGCCGGTGCCGCACGCCTGTTGCACGTCGTACGCGGGCGTGCGGGGGTCGAGCTTCGAACCGAGCACCACCTCGCGGGTGAGGTTGAAGTCGCGCGAGTGCTTGAGGACGGCGCCGGCGGCCACCTCGCCGAGCCGCTTGCCCGCCAGCCCGTACCGGGCCACGAGCCCGTCGAGCGCGGCGGTGAGCATGTCCTGGTTGGACGCCGCCGCGTACCGGCTGTTCGAGCGCGCGAACGGGATGCGGTTGCCGCCGATGATGGCGACTCGTCGGACGGTATGCACGGGCGTTCCCCTCCCAATGGCACCCCAAAGTAACCTACTCGCGAGTAGGATACGCCTATGAGCGATCGGTACGCGACCTTTGCCAACTTCGGGCCGGGCCGCGCCCTGGTCAAGCGCCTGGGGCTGCCCGCACCACCGAGCCTGCGCCGCTACCGGGCCGGCGACCCACTGGTACCCGGCCCGGTGCTCGTCGAAGCGGCCGCGGGCGGGCGACTTCACGAGCCTGTCAGGGCGATCCTCAAGACGGCGGGCATCTCCGCGGAGGGTGAGCGGTACGCCGGGCTGATCTTTGACGCCACCGGCATCGCCGACTCCACCGACCTGAAGGCGCTCTACGACTTCTTCCACCCGAACGCCCGCGCGCTCCTGCCATCGGGTCGGGTGATCGTGATGGGCACCCCGCCGGAGGCCTGCGAGTCGCCGCGCGAGGCCACCGCCCAGCGCGCCCTCGAAGGGCTGACCCGCAGCATCGGCAAGGAGTTCGGGCGGGGCACGACCGCGCAGCTCGTCTACGTGACGCCCGGAGCGGAGGGCGCCACCGAGTCGACGCTCCGGTTCCTGCTGTCCGGGCGTTCGGCGTACGTTTCTGGGCAGGTCATCCGCATCGGCCCCGGCGCCTTCTCCGTGCCGGCCGACTGGGAGCGGCCGCTCGACGGCAAGGTCGCGCTGGTCACCGGCGCGGCGCGCGGCATAGGCGCGGCCATCGCGCGGGTCCTTGCCCGTGACGGCGCGCAGGTAGTCGCGCTCGACGTGCCCGCCGCCGGCGACGCCCTCGCCGACGTGGCCAACGACATCAGGGGTACCGCCTACCAGCTCGACCTCACCGCAGCCGACGCGCCCGTGCGGCTCGCCGACCACATCGGTGACCGCCACAGCCGGCTCGACATCGTGGTGCACAACGCCGGCATCACGCGCGACAAGACGATCGCCCGCATGGACGCCGACCGCTGGGACTCGGTGCTCGACGTCAACCTCTCCAGCCAGGAGCGGATCAACGACGTTCTCCTCGCTCGCGACTTGATCCCGCACGGCGGGCGGCTGGTCGGGGTCGCGTCGATCGCGGGCATCGCCGGAAACCGCGGCCAGACCAACTACGCCACCAGCAAGGCCGGCGTGATCGGGCTCGTGGAGTCGATGGCGCCGGTGCTCATCGATCGGGAAATCACCATCAACGCGGTGGCGCCGGGGTTCATCGAGACTCGCATGACCGCGAAGATGCCGGTCATGCTGCGCGAGGCCGGCCGCCGGATGAACAGCATGTCCCAGGGCGGCCTCCCGGTCGACGTGGCGGAGACGATCGCGTGGTTCGCGTCGCCGGCTTCGGGCGGTGTGACCGGAAACGTCGTACGCGTCTGCGGCCAGAGCCTGCTGGGGGCGTGATGTATCTACGCGCAGCGATCGGCCTGGTCCCCGCGTTCTCCCGTCCCCGCACTCTCCCCGACGCCGTGCACGAACTGCGGGACGTAAGAATCGACGTGGACCGGCTCGCCGCCTACAACCGGGTCTGCGGCTTCCGGCTCGCGGACACGCTCCCGGCCACGTATCCGCACATCTTGGCGTTTCCGCTGGCAATGCGGCTGATGACGGCTTCGGACTTCCCTTTCCCGGTGATAGGGCTGGTGCATGTCGCCAACCGCATCGAACTGGTGCGCCCGATCGACGCGAGCGAGCCGCTCGACCTGTCGGTACGCGCCGCTGATCTGCGGCCGCACGACCGAGGCCGGCAGTTCGACATCGTGGCGACCGCCTCGTCGGGCGGCGTCGAGGTGTGGCGCGGCGTTTCTACCTACCTGAAGCGGGAGAGCAAGGGCGGCGGCCGCGGCGGCGAGCGCACCGAGCCACCTGCGCCGTCCGCGCGGTGGCGCGTGGCTCCGCGGGTCGGCACCGACTACGCGCGCGTCTCCGGCGACCACAACCCGATACACACCTCGCGGATCGGGGCGCGCCTCTTCGGGTTCCCGCGCCCCATCGCGCACGGCATGTGGAGCAAGGCGCGGTGCCTGGCGGCACTAGAGGGCCGCCTTCCCGAGGCGTACACAGTGGACGTCGCTTTCAAGCTCCCGATTCTGATGCCCGCGACGGTGGCTTTCACGGCCACGCCGTCCTGGACGTTCGCCCTGCACGACGCCAGGTCCGGAAAGCCTCACCTCACCGGTGCCATCGAGGAGCCGGTCGACTGACGGATCGCTACGGTAGGCCATGTATCGGCGACGATCCGTGAGATAAGGTTGGTCCCCCTCGATCTCAGCGGAAGTCGCCGACATGGACACTTCACAGCGATTGAAGCAGTGGCTCCTCGATCCGGTACTCGTCATCGGCTCGCTGATCTCCGTGGGTGCCGGCCTGGCCCTGTACGCGAGCGACCAAGGCGAGTTCAGCCTGCTCGTCGGGCTGTTGCTTCTGGTCATCACGCTCCAGATCCAGAGCGCGCTCGACAGCAAGGGGCGGGTTCACAAAGACACGCTCTACGGACAGACGGTGGCCGCCTTCGAGGAGCACTCGTGGCTGTCCAGCGACGTCCGGCGGATGCTGCGTCTCATGCCGGCGGCCGCACAGCGGTTCGGCAACACGCCGTTCCAGGCGACGTGCCGGGTCGTCTTCGAGCGTGCCCGCGCCGACTTCGGCCAGCTCGCCGAGGGGCGCATCATGCTGCCGTATCACCGAAACAAGGACTTCGCGGCCGGCACGATGCGCGACGCGCGCCGGACCCTCCAGTCGGTCACTGTGGAGGGTCCGGATCCGGTGTTCTGGCGCAGTCCCACCGGGCGGCAGTATCTCGAAGCGCAAAAGGCCGCCGTTGCCCGAGGCGTGCGGATCGATCGGGTCATCGTTTATCGCGCCTGGTCGCCGAAGCTCGACGCGGTGGCTCGCGAGCAGGTCGCCGCCGGCATGAACGTCTACCGGGTCGAGGCGTCCCGGCTGTCGTCGGACCTGCGGGTGAGCCAGGCGGTGTGGGACGGGGTCGCAGGGTTCGTCACCGAGGTCAACGCGGCCGGCGAGCCGATTTCGTACCGCTTCACGATCGTCGAGGACGACGTGGCCGAGATCCTTGAGCGCTTCCGTAACGTGTGGGCACTGCGCGAGGAGTTGCCCGCCAAATCAGCGGACATGTCCGCCTGAGCATTCACGGCGCCGCGTGCCAGGTCTCGCCGTGGAGCAGGTGTGCGGCGCCCACCCAGGCGAAGTTCATCATGCGGGTAGCTGTCTTGTCGGGGTCGGCGTCGGGGTGGTCGGCGAGCCAGTCAGCCAGCGACTCCGACGCGCCCACCAGGGCGTACGCCATCACCTGGAGATCCATGTCGCGGACCTCGCGCCCTTCGGCGGCGAGCGCCTGCACCAGCATCGCGCTGACCACCTCCACCATGCGTTCGCGCATGGTGGAGAGCGCGCCCGCGAACGGCTGCTGGGCGCGTGCCTGCCGGTAGAGGACGGCCCAGCCGTCCCGGTGTGCGCCCACGAACCCGAAGAACGCCCGGAGCCCGCGCCAGAGCTGCTCGTCGGGCGGGAGGTCGGCGCCTACCCCGGCGACGATCGCCTCCATCAGCCGCGTGCCCTCCCGGTGTAGGCAGGCGATGAAGAGCTCCTCTTTGGTGCCGAGGTAGGCGTACACCATGGGCTTGGAGATGCCGGCGTCTTCGGCGATCTCGTCCATGCTCGCGGCGTGGAACCCCCGTCGGGAGAAGACACGAACCGCCGCGTCGAGCATCTGCTGCTCACGCACGGCGCGGGGGAGTCGTTTGAACGTTGGTGACGTTGTCACCCTTGCCATCATACCTACTCGCACGTAAGGTTACGCGTGAGTAAGTTAATCTGATCCGGAGGCACATCCGATGACCGACTTCGATCCGGCTACGTTCGCCAGCGTAGACCCCAAGCAGTTCGCACAGCTCGTCAAGACCACGCCGGACGCGCAAATCAAGCAGGTCATGCAGAGCGACCTGCGCGGCAAGATCCTTGACGAGGTGTTCGGCCGGATGCCGGCGCTCTTCCGCGCGGACCGCGCCGGTTCCACCAACGCCGTGATCCACTGGACCGTCACCGAGCGGCCGGACGGCGGTGCCGACACCTACGAGGTCGTCATCGAGAACGGCACCTGCACGGTCTCGGAGAGCCCCGACCGCGACCCGAAGCTGACGCTGACGATGGGCCCGGTCGAGTTCCTGAAGGTCGTCTCGGGCGGCGGCAACCCCGTGATGATGTTCATGACCGGCAAGCTCAAGGCCAAGGGCGACCTGGGCCTGGCCGCCAACATCGCCAACCTGTTCGACATCCCGAAGGCCTGATATGCCTGAGTTCTCGCTCGACCTGAACGAGGAACAGCGGGATCTCCGCGACTGGGTGCACGGCTTTGCGCGAGACGTCGTGCGCCCAGCCGCGGCGGAGTGGGACGCCCGCGAAGAGACGCCGTGGCCGCTCCTCCAGGAGGCGGCGAAGATCGGGCTCTACGGCTTCGAGTTCCTCGCCAACTGCTGGGCCGACCCGACCGGCATCTCGCTGCCCATCGCGAACGAAGAGCTTTTCTGGGGAGACGCCGGCATCGGCCTGTCGCTGTTCGGCACGTCGCTCGCCGTCGCCGCGATCTACGGATCGGGTACCCCGGAGCAGCTCGTCGAGTGGGTGCCGCTCTGCTTCGGCACTGTCGACGAGCCAGCGGTCGCCGCCTTTTGCAGCACCGAGCCCGAGGCCGGGTCGGACGTGGGCTCGATGCGCACCAAGGCGCGGTACGACGAAGCCACCGACGAGTGGATCCTCAGTGGACAGAAGGCGTACGCCACGAACGGCGGGATCGCCGCCGTGCACGTGGTCACCGCGACGGTCGACTCCTCGCTCGGTTCGCGCGGGCAGGCCGCGTTCGTGGTGCCGCCCGGCACGCCGGGGCTGACCTCGCCCGGCAAGCTGAAGAAGCTGGGGCTGCGCGCCTCGCACACCGCCGACCTGTTCCTCGACGACGTACGGGTGCCCGGGCGGTGCCTGCTCGGCGGCCGGGAGGCGCTGCTGGAGCGGCTCGACCGGGCGCGTAACGGCCAGAAGGCCGCGGGCCAGGCGGCGATGCGCACATTCGAGCTGTCCCGCCCGACCGTGGGCGCGCAGGCGATCGGCGTGGCGCGGGCGGCGTACGAGTACGCGCTGGAGTACGCCCGTGGGCGGGTGCAGTTCGGCCGGCCCATCATCGAGAACCAGGCCATCGCGTTCGCGCTCGCCGACATGAAGATGGAGATCGACGCCGCGCGCCTGCTGGTGTGGCGGGCCGCGTGGATGGGCCGCAACAATCGGGTCTTCGACGCGGGCGAGGGCTCGATGTCCAAGCTCAAGGCCGGCGAGGTCGCGGTGTCGGTCACCGAGAAGGCGGTGCAGATCCTCGGCGGTGCCGGGTTCCTGCGCGAGCACCCGGTCGAGCGCTGGTACCGGGACGCGAAGATCTACACGATCTTCGAGGGCACGTCAGAGATCCAGCGACTCGTCATTTCACGGGCGATCTCCGGAGTACAGATTCGATGATCACGCCGTTCGTCGTGGCTACCTTGACCCGACGCGGCCTGCTCACCCCGGGTTCCCCGGTGCGGGTGGCGTCCCAAGTCAAACAGCTCTGGCGGTGGGGCTTCAGCCTCGCCGGCGAGCTGCGACAGGCCGCCGCCCGCGACCCCAATCGGGTCGCCATCATCGATGAGAGGCGCGGTCCGGTCACGTACGCCGAGCTGCTGCACCGGTCCGAACAGCTGGCCCGGTCGTTGCGCGGCGCCGCCGGCGTCGGGTCCGGCGACCGGATCGGCCTGCTCTGCCGCAACCACGCGGGCATGGTCGAGGCGATGGTCGCCGGCACCCTGCTGGGTGCCGACACGGTGCTGATCAACACCGGCCTCTCCAGCGCGCAGTTGAGCGTCGTGGCGGTAGAGCAGCGGCTGCGCCTGCTGATCCACGACGGGGAGTTCGCGGACCGGGTCGTCGAGGTGCCCACGCAGGTCGAGCGGATCGAAGAGAGCCGCGCCGAGGAGCTCACCGCCGGTGCGCCGCCCGGCGAGCTGCGGCCGCCGGAGCGCGACGGCCGCACGATCGTGCTGACCTCCGGCACCACGGGCACGCCGAAGGGCGCCCGGCGCCGTACCCCGGGTGGCTTCGGGCCACTCGTCTCGATCATCCACCGCATCCCGCTGCACGCCCGCGATCGCATCATGATCGCCGCGCCGCTCTTCCACACCTGGGGCTACGCCGCGCTTCAGGTCGCGTTCGCGCTGCGCGCGACGGTGGTGCTGGAGCGCAGGTTCGAGCCGAACGGCCTGATCGAGGCGGTCACCCGCCACAACTGCCGGGCTCTCTTCGCGGTACCGGTCATGCTTCAGCGCCTGCTGGAGGTGCCGCCGCCGGCGAAGAGCCCGCTGCGGATCGTCGCGGTCAGCGGTTCCGCCCTGCCCGGCGGGCTCTCGACCCGGTTCATGGACGCGTACGGCGACGTGCTCTACAACCTGTACGGCTCGACCGAGGCGTCCTGGGTGTCGATCGCCACGCCCGCCAACCTGAGGATCGCCCCGCAGACCGCGGGCAAACCGCCGCACGGCACCAAGGTGGCGATCCTCGACGAGAAGGGCGAGCCGGTGCCGCGCGGTCAGGTTGGTCGCATCTTCGCCGGCAACGAGATGATCTTCGAGGGCTACACGTCGGGCGCGAGCCGGGAGACCCTCGACGGGCTCATCTCGACGGGCGATCTCGGGTTCGTCAACGGCGACGGACTGCTCTTCGTGGCCGGGCGCGACGACGACATGATCGTCTCCGGTGGCGAAAACGTCTTCCCGTCCGAAGTGGAGAACCTGCTCGCCGACCTCCCGCAGGTACGCGAGGTGGCGGTGATCGGCGTGCCCGACCCGGAGTTCGGCCAGCGGCTCGCCGCGTACGTGGCGCTGCACCAAGGCGAGACGCTCGACGCCGACGCCGTGCGCGAGTACGTGAAGCGCTACCGGGCCCGCTTCTGCGTGCCGCGCGACGTGTACTTCGTGCCGTTCCTGCCGCGCAACGCCACCGGCAAGGTGGTCACCCGGGACCTGCCCCGGCCGCGCTAGCACCCACAGGCTGGCCACAGGAAGGTCACAAGGGCGGTCCAGGCCGGCCCGAGAGTCTCTTGGGCATGACCACACTGTCAGTCCGGGATCGCGGTCAACGCCAGGTCGTCATGGTGACCGGTGGCCTCGTCGCAGCGAGCCTCGCGGGGGCGCTGGTCGTGGCGGCCGTGGTGCCGTCAGCTTCCTCGTCCACTTCGACATCCACTTCGACATCCTCCTCCACGTCGTCCTCCACATCCTCGTCGTCGAGCGACTCGTCGGTCTCCAGCGGCAGCGGCTCGTCGCAGGCCACGTCTGGCGGGTCGTGACATGCCGCTGCTGGAGACCCTGCCCGTCGGCGTGGACACCGCCCAGTGGCCGGTGTGGAGCACGACTGCCCGGCTGGTCGTCACCGACCCGAAGGCCCTGCCCACTGCACGCCTCCTGGCCGAGGGCGAGCTGCGGGCCGTCGAGCTCGCCTGTAGCCGGTTTCGCGAAGACTCGGAGCTGCGCCGGGTACGCCTCGCGGGCGGCCGCCCCGTCCGCGTGAGCGCGCTGCTCGCCGAGCTGGTCCGCGCGGCCCTCGACGCCGCTGAGCAGAGCGACGGCGACCTCGATCCCACGGTGGGCACGGCGCTGTGCGACCTGGGCTACGACAAGACGTTCTCCGAACTGCCGGTGCGGTCCGCGCCCATGCGGCTCATCGTCGCGCCCGCGCCGGGCTGGCGGCAGGTGGTGCTCGACGGCCGCGACCTCACCGTCCAGCCGGGCGTACTGCTCGACCTCGGCGCCACGGCCAAGGCGTACACGGCCGACTCGTGCGCGCGGCTGGTCGCCGAGCGTTGCGAGACCGGGGTGCTGGTCAGCCTCGGCGGTGACATCGCGACGGCCGGCCCCGCGCCCGAGGGCGGCTGGCAGGTGCTGGTGCAGGACGGGCCGGCTGAGCCGCCATCGCAGGTGGCGCTGACCGCCGGCACCGCGCTCGCCACGTCCAGCACGATCAGCCGGCGCTGGCAGGCGGACGGGCGCACACTGCACCACATCCTCGACCCGCGTACCTGCCAGCCGGCCACGCCGGTCTGGCGCACGGTATCGGTGGCCACGCCCAGCTGCCTGTACGCCAACACCCTCACCACGGCCTCGCTGATCCGGGGGCACGGCGCACCCGACTGGCTGCGCGCGCTGGGCGTACCGGCCCGGCTGGTGGCCGCGAACGGCGAGGTGCTGACGATGGGCGGTTGGCCGGCATGAGCACCGACGTCCTCTGGTACCTGGCCCGCGGCACCGGTGTGGTGTCGCTGATCATGCTCACGGTCGTGGTGGTGCTCGGCATCGGCAGCCGCTCCGGGCGTCCGGTCTTCGGCCTGCCCCGGTTCGCCGTGGTCAGCGTGCACCGCAACGCGTCACTGCTCGCGGTCAGCCTGCTCGCCGCGCACATCCTGACCCTGTTCTTCGACCCGTACGCCCAACTGAAACTGGTCGACCTCTTCGTGCCGTTCCTCGGCGCGTACCGGCCGCTGTGGCTGGGCCTGGGCACGCTGGCCTTCGACCTGATCCTCGCGTTGGTCGTCACGAGCCTGCTGCGGCACCGGCTCGGTGTGACCGCCTGGCGGGCGATGCACTGGCTCGCCTACCTGTGCTGGCCGGTCGCGCTGCTGCACGGCCTCGGCACCGGCAGCGACAACGGCGAGGTGTGGATGTGGGCCGTCGCCATCGCCTGCGTCGCCGGGGTGGTCTCCGCCCTCGGCTGGCGCCTGTCCGATCGATTCGCGCCCGTAGGGAGCCTGCGATGACCATGACCGCGGTCGGTACACCCGGCCTACTGACCGAGCACGACGACGGGCCGGTGCGGCTGTCGCACGATCCGCGGCGGCTGCTCATCCTCGCCGACGAGGCCGGGCTGACAGGTCGGGGCGGCGCAGGCTTCCCGACCTACCGCAAGCTGGCCGCGGTCGCGGCTGGTGTCGAGCGGCCGGTCGTCATCGGCAACGGTGCTGAGGGCGAGCCGGCCAGCGGCAAGGATCGTGCGCTGCTCACCCGCGCGCCCCACCTGGTACTGGACGGCCTGGTGCTCGCCGCCGAGGCCGTGGGCGCCGAAAAGGTGTACCTCTACGTGCCCGCCGACATCGCGCCGGCCCTGCGAGAACGGGCGGCCACGCGGGCGCCGCGGGTCACGGTCGTCGAGGCGCCGGACACGTTCATCAGCGGTGAGGAGTCGGCGGTGATCTCCCGGATCGAGGGGCGCGCCGCTCTGCCCCGCGACAAGCGCCGGCTGGTCGTCGAGTCCGGGGTGCGCGGCGCGCCGACCCTGGTACAGAACGTGGAGACGCTGGCGCACCTGGCGTTGCTGGCGCGGTACGGGCCGTCGTGGTTCCGGAGCCGTGGCACGCCGCAGGAGCCGGGCACGTTCCTCGCCACGTTGAGCGGTGCGGTGCGGGCACCCGGTGTCTACGAGGCGCCGTACGGCGTCCCACTCGGTGAACTGGTGAACCTGGCGGGCGGGCCCTCGGCCGATCTTCAGGCCGTACTCGTTGGCGGTTACCACGGCGCCTGGCTGCCCGCCCGCGCCGAGGTACCGGTGTCGCGGGCCGGGCTGCGGCAGTACGGCGCGTCGCCCGGCGCGGGTGTCGTCGTGGCGCTGCCGGCCTCGGCGTGCGGCCTCGTCGAGAGCGCGCGCATCGCGGGTTACCTGGCCCGCCAGACCGCCGGCCAGTGTGGCCCGTGCGTCAACGGGCTGCCCCGGCTCGCCGACACGCTGATCCAGCTCGCGCGCCGCGACCGCGACACCCGGCTCCCCGGCGAGGTGGAGCGCCTCCTGAGGCTCGTCGCCGGGCGGGGCGCCTGCCACCACCCGGACGGCACCGTGCGCTTCGTGCGCAGTTCCATGGCCACGTTCGCCCCTGAGGTGCGGATGCACCTGGCGGGGTACTGCACAGCGGAGGGCGCGTCGGATGTCTGAGCGACTGCACATCGACTGGACCGCATGCCGGGGACGTGGGCTCTGCACCGAGCTCCTGCCGGAGATGCTCGACCTCGACGAGTGGGGTTACCCGCTGCCCAGGCAGGGACTGTCGGTGCCCCGCGCGTTGTCGAATCCGGCGCGCCAGGCGGTGGGACTGTGCCCCCGCCAGGCGCTGCGGCTTCAGACCGAGGCCGCCTCGTAGACCTCCGCCGAGGCGGTCACGCGCTTCGAGCGGACAGGGCCGCCGCCGACCGTCTTGAGCAGGTACGTGTGCGTCACGGTCTCACCCGGCTCGCCACCACAGGGGAAGGAGAGCGTGGCGCTGCCCGCGGTCTCGTATGTGTCGTACACACCAGGGCCGTCGACCGAGAGCGTCACCTGCTTGGCGCCGGTGACCTTCCACTCCAGGATCACCGGCACGCCTTCGACCGGGTACTCGCTGGTCCCCTGAGGGCAGCGCGGCTGCTGGGTGACCCGGAAGTACACGATCTTCGGCCCGGTTGGCGGCCGCGTCGTGGCCGGAGTCGTGGCCGGAGCCGTGGTGGTGCGGGCCGCTGGCGTCTGGGGCGCCGCAGTGGTGGGTGTGGGCGTGGCGGGGGCGCTACCCAGGCCGGCCGTGCTGCCGGCGCCCTGCGCCGAGCCCTTGTCGCCCAGCGTCGAGCAGCCGGCCAGCGCGCCGACCGAGCTGGTGACGACCACGGCGCCAGCCAGGATCACGAGTGCCGTCCGGTTCTTCATGCCCCTGACGGTAAGGGGCTGGCGACACGCGGTAATCCCGGCTTCGTGCCGACCCCGCCAGCCAACGTGCGAGATCGGGTTTAGTGCCGGACGCGGCCCTCGGCGGCTGCCTGGGCGATGTCGGAGCGGCGGTGGGCGCCGGCCAGGGTCACGCCGTCGAGCAGCGCGTATGCCCTGGTTCGCGCCGTGGCAAGGTTCAGGCCGGTGGCGGTACCACAGACGACCCTGCCTCCGGCGGAGACGAGGGCACCGTCGGAGGCCCGGCGCGCGGTGCCGGCGTGGATGATGCCGGCGCGCTCCGCGCCGGTGATGACGTCGCCGGTGCGCGGCGCGGCCGGGTAGCCGGCGGACGCTAGCACCACCGTGACCGCCGCGCCCGGCCGCCAGCGCAGCGGCGGGAGCGTGGCCAGCGTGCCGGTCGCCGCCGCGTGCAGCACGCCGGCCAGCGGCGTGTCCAGCAGCGCGAGTACCGCCTGCGTCTCCGGATCACCGAAGCGCGCGTTGAATTCGATCACCCGAGGGCCGGTCTTGGTCAGCGCGAGCCCCACGTAGAGCAGCCCGCTGAACGGCGTGCCGCGGCGCCGCATCTCCGCGAGCGTCGGGTGCACGGTGCTGGCCAGCACCTCGTCGACCAGATCGGCGGGCGCCCAGTCCAGCGGTGTGTACGCCCCCATGCCACCGGTGTTGGGCCCGGAGTCGCCGTCGCCGACCCGCTTGAAGTCCTGCGCCGGCTGCAGCGGCACGGCCGCCTCGCCGTCGGTCACGACGAACAGCGACACCTCGGGACCGTCGAGGTACTCCTCGATCACGACCCGCTCGCAGGCCGCCGCGTGCGCGAGGGCCGCGTCGCGGTCGTTGGTGACGACGACGCCCTTGCCGGCGGCGAGACCGTCGTTCTTGACCACGTAAGGCGGCCCGAACTCGTCGAGCGCCCGGGCGGCCGACTCGGCGTCGGCGCACGCGTACGCCCGCGCGGTGGGAACGCCGGCAGCCGCCATGACGTCCTTGGCGAACGCCTTCGAGCCTTCGAGCTGGGCGGCCGCCCCCGAGGGGCCGAAGCACGCGATGCCCTTGGCGCGTACCGCGTCGGCGACCCCCGCGACGAGCGGTGCCTCCGGGCCGATCACCACCAGGTCGGCGCCGGTCTCCACGGCCAGCGCCGCGACCGCTGCCGGATCGGTCGCCGCCACCTCCCGTAGTTCGGCGACGGCCGCGATGCCGGGGTTGCCCGGAGCGGCGATGAGCTGGTCGACGGCCGGATCGGCGGCGAGGCTGAGCGCGAGCGCATGCTCCCGCCCGCCCCCTCCGATGAGAAGTACGCGCACGTGGCGATCCTAGTTAAGCCGGGTCGTTCTTCAGGACGAGGATGGCGATGTCATCCCTCGGGGGCTCGGCGGAGAAGCCGATCGCGGTCGAGCGGAGCCGGGCGGCGACCACGTCCGCGGAGTACCCGGCCAGCGGCGCCACCGTGCCGCGCAGCCGTTCCGGGCCGAAGAGCTCCCGCCCGCGCCGCCGCTCGGTCACCCCATCGGTGTAGAAGACGAGCGTGTCACCGTGCGCCAGAGGCACCGTGATCGACGGCGTGGCGATCGTGTCGAGCAGTCCGAGGGCGGTGCCCCCGGTGCCGACGAACGAGGCGCGGCCGTCGGCGCGTACCAGCACCGGCCGGTCGTGCCCGGCGAGATGCAGCGAGACGTCGAGCTGCCCGTCGAGCGACTGCCCGACGGCGGCGAGCGCCAGCGTGCAGTACCGCCCACCGCCGCGCTCGACGAGCGTGTCGTTGAGCCGGACGAGCGCCTCGGCGAGCGGCTTGCCGTCTCGAACCAGTACCCGGATCACGTCACGCACCAGTCCGGTGACCGTGGCGGCCTGCACGCCCTTGCCCGAGACGTCGCCGATGACCGCCAGCCACCGGCCGTCCGGCAGCGGCATGACGTCGTAGAAGTCGCCGCCGACCTCAGCGTCGTCGCCGGTCGGCACGTACTCGGCCGCGAATCCGATGCCCTTCACGGCTGGCAGGGCGGGCGGCAGCAGCGACTGCTGGAGGGTGTGCGCGATCTTTCGGCGCTCGTCGTGGATGCGAGCGTTGTCGACGGCCAGCGCCGCACGGCGGGCCACGTCTTCGAGTACCGCGATCTCGTCGGCGTCGTGCCGGTGCTTCGAATGCCGGCCGACCGCGAGCGTGCCGAGGCGCTGGCTGCGGGCGACCAGCGGCACGGCGAAGCCTTCGGTTGGTGCGCCGAGTGGCACCCCGGACCCGATCCGCAGCGCCTCACGAAGCCGGCCAACGACGGTGTCGGGACCGGTCTCGGCGAGCGTGGCGTGCAGCTGGGGGAGGGCCGACTCGTCCACGTGGGTGGCGGCGGCGAGCTGGAGCCGTCCCCACTCGTCGGTGGTGTGCACGGCACACCACTGGCCGAGCCGGGGCACGACGAGCTGGGGGATGAGCGCGAGCGTGAGGCTGACGTCCAGTGACTGGGCGAGCAGCTCGCTGGCCTCGGCGAGAAACGTGAGCCAGGTCTGGCGGCGCAGGTCGGCGCGGCGCAGCCGGTCGTTCTCCAGGTGCAGGGTGAGCCGTTCGGCGACGAGCGCGGCGAGCGGCGTGGCGTACCCCGAGGGCGCGACGTCGAGTTCCAGCTCACCGGCGTACGGCCGCTGGACACCGAGCGGCACCCGCAGCAGTTCGGCGTCGGGGCGGGGCTGCCGGCCGTGCCGGGCGAGCAGATGGGTGCCCGCGCCGTCGCCGCGGTCGAGGCGTACCGCACCGCCGGCCGCGCCGACCAGCTCGACGACACGGACGAGGAGGTGGCTGGCGAAGTCGCCGAGCGGGTCGTCGGCGTGTGCCTCGGGCTCGATCTGTAGGAGCGCGCTGAGGGCGCCGGCGGTGGGAGCGCCGGCCGGTGCCGCTGCCGCTTCGGCCCCCGGCGGCGGTGTGGCGGGGATCTCCGCGAACGCCTTGCTGTCGAGGCGGAACCAGACGCCCTTGCCGGTGGGCAGGTGCGTCGTGCCCCACCGGCTCGCGAAGTGATCGACCAGGAGGAGTCCACGCCCCCGCTCGGATATCTCCGAAAGATCCATTTCGTCGATCCGTGGGCGCGCTGTCAAACTTTCGACAGGGCTGGTCGCGAAGTCCGTGACCGTCACCGTCAGCCCGGTCGGGTCGGCTACGACCTCGATGTCGAGTTCGGTGCCGGCGTGCAGCACGGCGTTCGTGCTCAGCTCGGTGGTCAGCAGCAGAGCCTCATTGAGCAGCTCATCGAGGCGCGCCTCGATCAGCACGGACCGCACGACGGCGCGGGCGGCGGCGGGTGTGCGCCGGTCAGCGGGCAGCCGCACGCGCCGCACGTGCTCGACTGCGGCGTCGGCGATCCCACGTCTGACCTCCCCGGACACGCTTGCATCCTCTACTGCCCGGGCGGGTTCATCCAAGCGGGACGCTCGCTTCTGTCACCGACATAGCGCAATGATGAGACGCATGACCACGGCGAAACAGGTAAGTGCCCGGTCGGGATCGGACGAGGCCGCCGTTCTCAGCGAGCTGGCAGAAGCGCTGCGCCGCGTGCGCCGCGGGGATTTGAAGGTACGGCTGCCCCGGCGCGCGGGGGTCGCCGGCGAGGTGGCGGACGCGTTCAACGACGTGGTGTCGCTGCAGGAGCGGCAGAACCTCGAGGTCCGCAAGATCAGTCGGATCGTGGGCCGGGACGGGCGGCTCACCGAGCGCCTCGACGAGGAGGGGGTCGACGGCGCCTGGGCCGACCACGCCCGCGCAATCAACTCCCTGATCGACGACCTCGGCCGGCCGACCACCGAGATTTCCCGGGTCATCGTGGCGGTGGCCGACGGCGACCTGACCCAGCACATGGCGCTGGAGATCGACGGCCGTCCGCTGCGAGGTGAGTTCCTGCGCATCGGCCGCACGGTCAACACGATGGTCGACCAGCTCTCCTCGTTCGCCGACGAGGTCACCCGGGTGGCCCGCGAGGTGGGCACCGAGGGCGCGCTCGGCGGCCAGGCCGACGTGCGCGGCGTCGCGGGCACCTGGCGCGACCTGACCGATTCGGTCAACACGATGGCGTCCAACCTGACCAGCCAGGTGCGGTCTATCTCACAGGTGACCACCGCTATCGCTCGCGGTGATCTCTCCCAGAAGATCACGGTCTCCGCCAAGGGCGAGGTCGCCGAGCTGGCCCACACGATCAACTCGCTCACCGACACGCTGCGCACGTTCGCCGAGCAGGTGACGCGGGTTGCCCGTGAGGTGGGCACCGAGGGCAAACTCGGCGGTCAGGCCCAGGTGCCCGGCGTGGCCGGCATCTGGAAGGACCTCACCGACAACGTCAACTCAATGGCGTCGAACCTGACCGCCCAGGTGCGAAACATCGCTCAGGTGTCGACGGCGGGCGCCAAGGGCGATCTGTCGCAGAAGATCACGGTGGCGGCCCAGGGCGAGATCCTGGAGCTGAAGAACACCATGAACACGATGGTCGACCAGCTCTCCTCGTTCGCCGAGGAGGTGACCCGGGTGGCCCGTGAGGTGGGCACGGAGGGCAAGCTCGGCGGTCAGGCCCAGGTGCGCGGCGTGTCCGGCACCTGGCGAGACCTGACCGAGAGCGTCAACCAGCTCGCCGGCAACCTGACCGCCCAGGTGCGAAACATCGCTCAGGTGTCGACGGCGGTCGCCAAGGGCGATCTGTCGCAGAAGATCACGGTGGCGGCCCAGGGCGAGATCCTGGAGCTGAAGAACACCGTCAACACGATGGTCGACCAGCTCTCGTCCTTCGCCGAAGAGGTGACGCGCGTCGCGCGCGAGGTGGGCACCGAGGGCAAGCTTGGCGGCCAGGCCCAGGTCAAGGGTGTACTAGGCACGTGGCGCGACCTCACCGACAACGTGAACTCGATGGCGTCCAACCTGACGGCTCAGGTGCGAAACATCGCGTCCGTCACCACCGCCGTGGCGAAGGGTGACCTGGGCCAGAAGATCACGGTAGACGCGCGCGGCGAGATCCTTGAGCTCAAGTCGACCGTCAACACGATGGTCGATCAGCTCTCCTCGTTCGCCGACGAGGTGACCCGGGTGGCTCGTGAGGTGGGCACCGAGGGGAAGCTGGGTGGTCAGGCGCAGGTGCGTGGGGTCGCGGGTACGTGGCGTGACCTGACGGACAACGTGAACTTCATGGCGTCGAACCTGACGGCTCAGGTGCGAAACATCGCCCAGGTCTCCACGGCCGTGGCGCGCGGTGACCTCTCCCAGAAGATCACCGTGGACGCACAGGGCGAGATCTGGGAGCTGAAGAACACCATGAACACGATGGTCGACCAGCTCTCCTCGTTCGCCGAGGAGGTCACGCGTGTCGCGCGCGAGGTGGGCACCGAAGGGAAGCTGGGCGGCCAGGCGCAGGTGCGTGGGGTCGCGGGTACGTGGCGTGACCTGACGGACAACGTGAACTTCATGGCGTCGAACCTGACCGCTCAGGTGCGAAACATCGCGTCCGTCACCACCGCCGTGGCCAAGGGCGACCTCTCCCAGAAGATCACGGTCGACGCCGAGGGCGAGATCCTGGAACTGAAGCAGACCGTCAACACGATGGTCGACCAGCTCTCCTCGTTCGCCGAAGAGATCACGCGGGTCGGCCGCGAGGTCGGCATCGAGGGCAAGCTCGGCGGCCTGGCACGGGTGAAGGGCGTGTCGGGTACCTGGCGCGACCTCACCGAAAACGTCAACCAGCTCGCCGCCACCCTCACCACTCAGCTCCGGGCCATTGCGGGAGTGTCCACCTCGGTTACCAAGGGTGACCTGACGCAGCGGATCACCGTCGAGGCGCAGGGCGAGGTCGAGGAGCTGAAGGACAACATCAACCAGATGATCGTCACCCTGCGCGAGACCACCCGGAAGAACGCCGAGCAGGGCTGGCTGGACTCCAACCTGGCCCGCATCGGCGGTCTCCTGCAGGGTCAGCGCGACCTCGGTGAGGTCTGCCGCATGATCATGGGTGAGGTCACGCCGCTGGTGGAGGCGCAGCTCGGCGCGTTCTTCCTGGTCGACAACGAAGAGGCGGTCACCCGGCTGCGGATCGCCGCGTCGTACGGGTACGTGGCGCGCACCAACGAGGTCGTCTTCGGGCCGGGCGAGGGCCTGGTCGGGCAGGCGGCGGTGTCGCGCCGGACGATCCGGGTCAGCGCCGACGCCACCGGGGCGCTCACCCTGCGGTCCGGCTTGCTCAGCTCGGTGCCCAAGGACGTCGTCGTGCTGCCGATCCTCTTCGAGGGCGAGATGCTCGGCGTGATCGAGTTCGCGTCGGTCAACGCGTTCTCCGAGCTGCACCTGTCGTTCCTGGAGCGGCTCGTTGCCACGATCGGGATCGCGCTCAACACGATCCAGGCCAACCGCCGCACGGAAGAGCTGCTGGCTCAGTCGCAGCGGCTGGCACACGAGTTGCAGGAGCAGTCGGCGGAGCTACAGCGCACCAACGCCGAGCTGGAAGACAAGGCGCAGCTGCTGTCCGAGCAGAAGGGCAACATCGAGACAAAGAACCGCGAGATCGAGCTCGCCCGCGCCGGCCTGGAGGAGAAGGCGCAACAGCTGTCGCGGGCGTCCGCGTACAAGTCCGAGTTCCTGGCCAACATGAGCCACGAGCTGCGTACGCCGCTCAACTCGCTGCTGCTCCTGGCGCGGCTGCTCGCCGACAACTCCGAGCAGAACCTGTCGGCGAAGCAGGTCGAGTTCGCCCGGACGATCCACAGTGCCGGCTCGGACCTGCTGGCCCTGATCGACGACATCCTCGACGTGTCGAAGATCGAGGCTGGTCGCATGGACGTCGAGCCCGCCGAGGTCCGGCTCGCCGAGGTCCGTGCGTACGTCGAGCAGGCGTTCGCACCGCAGGCAGAGGAGAAGAAGCTCGACTTCAGCGTCACGATCGCGCCGGGGCTGCCTGAGGTGGTGATCACCGACGCGCAGCGGCTCCAGCAGATCATCCGCAACATGCTGGCGAACGCGGTGAAGTTCACCGACTCCGGTTCGGTGCGCCTCCGCATCGAGCGTGCCGAGCTCGGTGACGGCTACGCCGACGTACCGGCCCTGGCCAGTGCCCGATCGGTGGTGGCGTTCGCGGTGACCGATACCGGCATCGGCATCTCCGACGACAAGCTCGACATCATCTTCGAGGCGTTCCAACAGGCCGACGGCACGACCAGCCGGCGGTACGGCGGCACCGGTCTCGGCCTGTCGATCAGCCGCGACCTCGCCCGGCTGCTCGGCGGCACGATCACCGTGTCCTCCGTACCCGGACAGGGGTCGACGTTCACGCTGTTGCTGCCCGAGGTGATCGCTCCGGAGGCGGTACCCGTGGTGCTGCCACCGGCGACAGGGTCGCGGCCCCTCACCGACCTGCCGGACCTGCCTCCGCTGCCGGCGCTGACCGACCTGCCGCTGCTCCGGACATCGCCGGACGGCGATCGACCGGCTTCGCCGGCTGCCCGCCAATTGGACGGTGCCACGGTGCTCATCATCGACGACGATGTACGTAATGTCTTCGCTTTGACGAGCGCCCTTGAGCTGCACGGAATGACGGTGCTCTACTCGGACAATGGCGCGGAAGGGGTACGGTTGCTAGCAGAGCATCCGGAGGTGGACATCGTGCTGATGGACGCGATGATGCCAGACCAGGACGGCTACGAGACCACCCGGGCGATCCGCCGTAACCACCGCTTCACCGAGCTCCCGGTGGTGTTCTTGACCGCCAAGGCCATGCCGGGTGACAGGGAATCGGCGCTCGGCGCCGGTGCCAGCGACTACATCACCAAACCGGTCGACCTGGACGAATTGATCGAGCTTATGGCCGCCTGGGTCAACGGCGGCGGCCGAGAGGTTGTGTCTTAGTTGGGTGTCGCGAAAGCGCTGCTGGTCGACGACCGGCGAGACAACCTGGTCGCCCTGGAGGCGATCCTCCAGGGCCTGCCGGTGCGGGCGGTCGCGGTGGAGAGCGGCGAGGCGGCGCTCAAGCAACTCCTCGTCGACGACTTCGCGGTGATCCTGCTCGACGCGCAGATGCCCAACATGGACGGGTTCGAGACCGCCAGCCACATCAAACGGCGGGAACGCACCCGGCACGTACCGATCATCTTCCTCACGGCCGCGGACCGGGACGCCCAGCTCGCGCTGCGCGGGTACTCCGTCGGAGCGGTGGACTACCTCACCAAGCCCTTCGACCCGTGGGTGCTGCGGGCGAAGGTCTCGGTCTTCGTCGACCTGTGGACGAAGACCCAGCAGTTGCAGGTGCAGTCGGAGGCCGTACGCGAGCGGGAGACGCAGTGGCGGACGCTGACCGAGGCCGTCGACGAGGCGACCGCGTTGCTGCGCTCGCCGGAGCCGGACGGCCGGGAGCGGGCGGCTGAGCTGCTGGAGAAGGCGCGCTGGGGTTCCTGACCTGATCGAGGCGCCCGCCCCCGTGCCGGGCGCCTCGACCATCCCCGATCAACTGTTGAGCAGTTCGTACGCCTCAGCCGGCGCTTCCTGCGTCTCGCCGGCGGGCGGGTCCTCGACCGCCGGCGCCGCGCCATAGTCGCTGTACGTCGCCCGGTGGGTGTACGCCCTGACCTGGCCGTACGCCGGCACGTCCAGCTCGATGGAGGTCAGCCGGCCCTGCCCGTCGACCACCGCGCGGAACGGCACCGCCTTGGCCTTCTCGCCGAGCGCGTCGAGCCCTTGCTGGTCGAGGATCTCCGCCTTGGTGGCCGTGGTCAGGTCGACGGTGCCGGTGAACTGCCCAGCCGTCGGCTCGTTCACGTCGACGATCGACTGGAAGAGCGACACCGCGCCCGCCGGGTCCGGGTCGCCGAAGCCGACATCCTCCTGATCCTTCACCTTCGCGCGGTCGAGGTGTAGCCACTTCTTGGGCAGCTTCGGCAGCCCGGTGACACCCTTGGTGTTCGCGAATGTGATCTTTACCCAGGATTCCTCGTCAATGATGAGGTAGCCCATCGTCATCGTGAAGCCGAGTTCCTTGTCCTTGTACTCGGTGGTGAGGTACAGCCGCTTCCCCTTGGGATCCACGACGCCCTTCCCCGCGGTCTCGGCGTCCTGCAACGTGAAGCTGAAGGTGCCCTGCGACCCGTCCGGCACCGCGTCGAGGAGCTTCTCCTTCGGGGTCTTCGGCGCGGGCGGTGCGGTGGTCGGCTCGTTCAGGGCGCCGCATCCGCCCAGCAGCGCCGTGCTCGCCAGCAGGGCGCCCGCGGCGAGCGTCTTGGCGATCGTTCGTCTCATCAACGTTTCTCTCTCTGCGGAGGGACTTCGCCGGAAGCGTCTGCGGGCGGACTGCTGGATCGGTGCCGTTATGCTGCCGAGGGCTGCCGTCCTACTGCCGCGCACTGCGGTTCGACTGAACGGTCCTGCTCACGGGGTGGTGTCGCGCTGAAACGCTTCGAGATCCTGGGTCCTGTACGCGCATTCGACGGTGTACAGGAACTGGACCTTGGGCCGACGAAACAGCGGGCGGTGTTGGCGGTCCTGCTGTTGAACGCCAACAAGCCGGTGTCGACCACGCAGATCATCGACTCGGTGTGGCAGGACGATCCGCCCGAAAATGGCGCCAACGTGGTCCAGAAGTACATCGCGGGCCTGCGCCGGGTGCTGGAGCCGGAGCGGTCACCCCGCACGCCTGGCCAGATGCTCACGTTCACGCCCGCTGGATACGTGCTGACCGTCCCGGGCGGTGGCCTCGACGCCGACGCGTTCCACGAGCGGGTCCGCCGGGCCCGCGCCGAACGGCTGGACGGCCGGCTCGCACCGGCCGCCGCTGAGCTGCGTTCCGCCCTCGCGCTGTGGCGGGCCGAAGCGCTCGCCGGCCTGTCCGGGTCGGTGTTCGACTCGGCCCGCGACCAGCTGACCGAGGCGAGGGCGAGTGCCCTGGAGGCGTGGGCCGAGATCGAGCTGGAGCAGGGCGGCCACGCCGCGCTGGTGCCCGAGCTGGCTCGGCTCGTGGCCGAGTACCCGCTGCGCGAGCAGTTGCGCTACGTGCAGATGCTGGCCCTGTACCGCAGCGGGCGGCAGGCCGAGGCGCTGGCCGCGTACCGGGACGCCCGCGCGTACCTGTCCGACGAGTTCGGCGTCGAGCCAGGCGAGCGGCTCCAGCAGTTGCACCAGCGGATTCTGCGCTCCGACCCGGCACTGGCGCCGGCCGAAGACCCGAGCGTTGTGGCCATGGCGCCCGCTTCCCCGCCGATCCCCACAGTCGCGCCCAACGGGGTCCCCGTGAGCCCGGCCTGGGCGCCCCCACCCCCGTACCTCGCGCACCGGCCGCCGCCCCGCACGTCCTCCGGGCAGGGCTGGATGACCGTGGCGAAGATCGGCGCGATCGCCCTGCCGCTGCTGTCCCTGGGCACGCTGACCTGGATGGCATTCCTGACGTACGCGGTGCACCGCCGCAGCAAGCTGCTCGGCCTCGTCGCCGCCGGCTACCTGGCCCTTGCGATCACCGGCTGCGTCATCGCGGAGGCCACGGGCAGCGAGGAGGAGCCCGGCCCGTGGTTCGGCGTCGCCATGTTCGTCATGTTGGTCGCGACGCTGGGCGGCTCGGTGCAGTTGGCACTGCTCATCTTCGTCATGCCGGCGCACAACCAGACGGACCCGCGTCTCATCGCGGCGATCGAGCAGCGCGCGCGGCGGCAGCAGGCCCTACAACTCGCCAGCCAGTACCCGGCGGTCGCGCGCGAGCTGAACATCGGCCGGCCCGACCTTCCGCGCGTGTTCGACGACGGCGGTCTGATCGACATCAACGCCGCACCAGCCGAGGTGCTGGCCGGGCTGCCAGGCATGACCCCGCACCTGGCCCAGCGGATCGTGGCCGAGCGCCAGTTCCGGGGCGGCTTTGCCTCGATCGACGACCTGGTGTCGCGCGGCGCCATCCCACTCGAAGTCGCCAACGCTCTGCGCGAGCACGCGGTAGCGGTCCGTTAAGAAGGAGTTGGTTCAGCGGGTGACCGGCTCGTTGCGCACGGTCAGCGCGGAGCGCAATCCCGTGATGTCGAGCACACGCAACAGGAAGTCGCCGACGTTCGTCAGGCTGAGAACGGTCCGCGCGTGACTCGCTTTACGACTCAGCACCACGAGCGTGCCCAGCCCTTGCGAGTCGCAGAACGTGATGCCGCCCATGTCGAGCACGATGCGGGCCGGCGGTTCGGCGAGGATCTCATTGACGATGCTGGAGAGCTGGGCTGCCGTGAGCATATCGATTTCACCGGCGAGCTTGAGCACGACCTCGCCGGGTGCGCGCAGCACCGCGATAGACAGCTCCGGGCGTTCCACACCATCAGCCTAACGTGATCACCGTCGAGATGCCCGATGTGTACCCAGGTCATCGACCGGTTAAGGCATCGTTTGGGGTACCTTGCCGAGCCCGCACCCACCTCCCCGTGGCCACCTCAGGGCACGCTGTCAGAATGGCTTAACCGTGACCACTACGTATCACGCCGGCGCCGGTCGCTACCCCGACGACGCGCCCGCATCCGAGGCCCTTTTCGATCGCGCTCAGGCCATCGTGCCGGGCGGGGTCAATTCTCCCGTGCGCGCGTTCCGGGCCGTCGGCGGCACGCCGAGGTTCATGGTGCGCGGCGAGGGTCCGTGGCTCTTCGACGCGGACGGCCGGCGGTACGTCGACCTGGTGTGCTCGTGGGGGCCGCTGATCCACGGGCACGCGCACCCCGAGATCGTCGCCGCGGTGCAGGAGGCGGCCGCCTCGGGCACCAGCTTCGGCACGCCGACTCCCCGAGAGGTCGACCTCGCCGAGGAGATGGTGGCGCGCACGCCGGCCGAGCAGGTGCGGCTGGTCAACTCGGGCACCGAGGCGACGATGTCGGCGATCCGGCTGGCCCGCGGCTACACCGGGCGCACGAAGATCGTGAAGTTCGCCGGCTGCTACCACGGGCACGTCGACGCGCTGCTCGCCGCGGCCGGCTCGGGTGTGGTGACGTTCTCGCTTCCGGACTCGCCGGGCGTCACGGGCGCGTCGGCGAGCGAGACGATGGTGTTGCCGTACAACGACGTGGCCGCCCTGGAGGCGGCGTTCGCGGCCGACGGTGAGCACATCGCCGCGATCATCACCGAGGCGGCGCCCGGCAACATGGGCGTGGTGGCGCCGCGCGACGGCTTCAACACCAAGCTCGCCGAGATCGCGCATCGGCACGGCGCGCTGCTGATCCTCGACGAGGTCATGACCGGGTTCCGGGTCTCCCACGGCGGCTGGGTGGGGCTCGACCCCGTCGACGCCGACCTCTTCACGTTCGGCAAGGTGATGGGCGGTGGCCTGCCGGCCGCGGCGTTCGGCGGCAAGGCCGACATCATGGCCCGACTGGCGCCCGCCGGGCCGGTTTCCCAGGCCGGCACGCTCTCCGGTACCCCGCTGGCCTGCGCGGCCGGCCTCGCTAGCCTCCGCCCCGCCGTCGAGGCGCCCTCCCGGCGCCTCGACGAGACGGCCGCGACGGTGAGCAAGCTCGCCACCGACGCACTGGCCGCCGCTGGGGTGCCGCACCGCCTCTCGCACGCCGGCAACATGTTTTCGATCTTCTTCACCGACGCGGACGTCGCCGACTTCGACACCGCGCGTACCCAGGACGTGGCCGCCTTCAAGGCGTTCTTCCACGCGATGCTGGCGCGCGGCGTCTACCTGCCGCCCAGCGCGTTCGAAGCTTGGTTCGTGTCCACCGCCATCGACGACGATGCGCTCGAAATCATCGCGGCGGCCCTGCCGGAGGCCGCGGCAGCAGCGGGGGGTAGGGGATGACGAGCAAGACGGTCGTGCACGTGCTGCGGCACGGGGAGGTACACAACCCGGACAAGATCCTGTATGGCCGGCTACCCGGGTTCCGCCTGTCCGAGCTGGGTGGACAGATGGCCAAGGCAGCCGCGCAGGCGGTGGCCGACCGCGACATCGCGTACGTGGTGGCGAGCCCGCTGGAGCGTGCGCAGGAGACCGCCGATCCGATCGCGGCACAGTTCGGGCTGTCCGTGGCGGTCGACGACCGGCTGATCGAGAGCGCGAACTGGTTCGAGGGCAAGCGGGTCTCGCCCGGCGATGGCTCGTTCCGCGATCCCCGCAACTGGTGGGTGCTGCGCGACCCGATGACCCCCTCCTGGGGAGAGCCGTACAAGCAGATCGCCGACCGGATGTTTGCCGCGCTGCACGCCGCCCGCACCGCCGCGGAGGGGCACGAGGCGCTGTGCGTGTCGCACCAGCTGCCGATCTGGACGCTGCGGCGGTACATCGAGCGCAAGCGTCTATGGCACGACCCCCGCAAGCGCCAGTGCGGCCTCGCCAGTCTCACGTCCTTTCACTTCGAGGGCGCCAAGGTGGTCGGCATCGGGTACTCCGAGCCGGCCGCCCACCTGGTCGCGCTCTCGCCGGGCGCCCGGACGGCCAAGGGGGCGTGATGCGTCGCCTTGCCGTGCTGCTGTTGCTGCTCCCCATGGCCGCCGCTTGTTCCGGGGGCAGTTGGGAAGACAAGTGCGACACGACGGCGGATGGTGTCATCCTGTGCGCCGCCGACCAGCGGCCCGATCCGCCGAAGGTGGCCGGTGAGCTGCTGGCCGGCGGGCAGTACGACCTCACGCAGGATCGCGGCAAGGTCGTCGTGGTCAACTTCTGGGGATCGTGGTGCGCGCCGTGCCGGGCCGAGGCCGACGACCTCGAGGCCGCCTACCAGGCCACGAAGGACAAGGGTGCCGCCTTCCTCGGCGTCAACCTGCGGGATAGCCGGGACGCGGCCAAGGCGTTCGAGGAGGGCCGGGTCACGTACCCCAGCCTGTTCGACCCGTCCGGCAAGGTAGCGCTCGATTTCGACGTGCCGCCGAACGCGATTCCCGCCACCGTCGTCATCGACCGGGAGGGCCGGATCGCCGCCGTTATCCGGCGGGCCACCCTCCAGACCGAGTTGACGCCGATCGTCGAGCGGATCGCCGCGGAGCCGACGTAATGGGTTCGGCGTTCGAAGAGATGGCTCGCAGCGGGCCGATCGTGCTGGCGATCGGTGCGGCGGCGCTCGCCGGGCTGGTCAGCTTCCTGTCCCCGTGCGTGCTTCCATTGGTACCCGGTTATCTGTCCTATGTGACCGGCCTGTCCGGCGCGGAGCTCGAGGCGCACCGGAGCCGCCGGATCTTGGCAGGCACCGTCCTCTTCATCGCCGGTTTCACCGCGGTCTTCACCCTGACCGCCGTGGTGGTCGCGCGGGTCGGCGGCGCGATGATGGAGCACCGCCGCGGCCTGGAGATCGGTGTCGGCCTGCTCATCATCCTGCTCGGCCTGGCATACCTGGGGATCGTGCCCGGCATGCAGCGCGAGTTCCGCATCCAGAAGCTGCCCACCGCTGGCCTGCTCGGCGCGCCCGTGTTCGGCGCGGTGTTCGCGCTGTCGTGGATTCCGTGCGTCGGCCCGACACTGGGCGCTGTGCTCGGCATGTCCACGGTCAGCGGCCAGACCGACCGCGCCGTGGTGCTCGCGGTCGCCTACTGTCTCGGCCTCGGCCTGCCGTTCATCGCGTTCGGGGTGGGTTTCCGGCGGCTGCTCGGGGTCTTCAAGGCCGTGCGGCGCAACAGCCAGTGGGTCACCCGGACCGGCGGCGCCCTGCTCATCGCCGTCGGGATCGCGCTGGTCAGCGGCGCGTGGAACACCTTCCTGATCTGGCTGCAGACCACAGTGGGCTCGGGCGAGATCTCGATATGACGGCCACACAGGAGCGGCCTCCCGCTACACCGGCGCGGCCGAACCCCGCGCTGGCCCTGCTGCGGAATTCGTGGCGGCAGCTCACCAGCATGCGCACCGCGCTCATCCTGCTCTTCCTTCTGGCCATCGCCGCGATCCCCGGCTCGGTGCTGCCGCAGCGCGGCGTCAACGCGCAGAACGTCGACGGGTACTACGCCGAGCACCCCACGCTCGCGCCGATCCTCGACCGGCTGGGCGCGTTCGAGGTGTTCGCGTCGCCCTGGTTCTCGGCGATCTACCTGCTGCTCTTCGCCTCGCTGGTCGGCTGCATCGTGCCACGCCTGCGCGATCACTTCCGCGCCCTGCGGATGGCGCCCCCAGCCGTGCCGGCCCGCCTCGACCGGTTGCCGCAGCACACCGTCCTGACGGGTGCGCCCGATGCCGAGGGCATCGCCGCCGTGCTGCGCAAGCGCCGCTGGCGGGTCGCGGTCCGCGGCGACACGGTCTCCGCCGAGAAAGGGCACCTCAAGGAGACCGGCAACCTGCTCTTTCACTTGGCCTTGTTGGCGGTACTGTTCGGCGTCGCGATCGGATCCTGGTACGGGTGGCACGGCAACCGCCTGCTCGTCACCGGCCCGGACAACGCGTTCTGCAACACGCTCCAGCAGTACGACGAATCCGGCCTCGGCGCCCGGGTCGACGCTTCCGACCTGCCCCGCTTCTGTCTTGAGCTGACCGACTTCCAGGCGAAGTTCCTGGAGACCGGGCAGCCGGAGTCGTTCCGCGCGACCGTTCGCGTCGACGACAGCGCGCCGCGCTCGTTCTCCGTCAACTCGCCGCTGCGGCTCGACGGCGCCAACGTGTACCTTCTCGGGCACGGATACGCGCCGATGATCAAGTACACCGACCGGTACGGGCGGGCGCAGACCACGATCGCGCCGTTCCTCTCCGTCGACGGGATGCTGACCAGCGAGGGTGTGGCCGCCTTCCCGGACGCCAACGTCGACCCGAAGACCGGTGCGCGCGACTCGAAGCTCCAGGTCGCCTTCGAAGGGCTGTACCTGCCGACCGCGCCCGACACCGCCCCGTACACCCGGTCGGTCTTCCCGGCCGAGCGCTCGCCGGCGCTGCTGCTGTTCGCGTACCGCGGCAACCTGGGTCTTGACGCCGGCATCCCCAACTCGGTGTACAGGCTCGACCAGCGTCAGGTCGCGAGCGGCAGGCTGGCCCGGATCGGCGACGGCAAGCTGCTCCGGGTCGGCGAGAAGTGGACGCTCGACGACGGCACGACGGTCGAGTTCCTGGGCACCAGGCAGTACGCGACGCTGTCGGTGCGGTACGACCCCGGGGAGAAGCCAGTGCTGGCCAGCGCGGCGGTCGGCCTGCTGGGGTTGATGCTGTCGCTGACCGGCCGGCGGCGGAGGGTCTTCTTTCGTATTACGACGGGTCGTAGTACTCTCGTCGAGGCCGGTGGCTTGCCACGCACCGACTACGCCGGATTCGCCGAGGAGTTCGCCCAGCTCGTCAAGTCCGTGGAGGACCGAGATTCGGAGGGGCGCGCCGATGGCCGCACTGTCTGACCAGCTCCTGGTCATCGCGATCATGTCGTACGTCGCGGCGATGGTGGGCCACGCCGCTGAGTACGCGTTCGGCCAGCGCAGCCACGTCGGCCGGGCGGCTGCCCCCGCTGCGCCGGTACTTGTCGGCGCCGGCGGGCCTTCGGTCGTCGAGCCGGCGCTGCCGTCCTCGTTCGACCCGCCTCCGCCACCGCCAGACAAGGCCCGCTACGCCGGCTGGTTCGCTGTGGCCGCCACGGTCATCGCCGCACTCGTCCACCTGGGATCGCTCGTCACCCGCGGCCTCGCGGCCCACCGGATGCCGTGGGGCAACATGTACGAGTTCGTGCTCTCGGTGACGTTCGTCGGCATCGCCGCCTGGCTCGTCGTCCTGTCGCGCAAGCACACGATCCGCCACCTGGGCCTCTTCGTCGCGCTCGCGATGATCCTGCTGCTCGGCATCGCCGGTATGGTCCTGTACGTCGATGTCGCCCCGCTCGTACCAGCCCTGAAGTCCAGCTGGTTCGTCGTGCACGTGTCGGCGGCGGTGCTCTCGTCGGGCATCTTCCTGCTCGGCTTCGTGCCCGCCGCGATGTTCCTGATCCGGTCCGGCTACGACCGCGGTAAGCGCAGCTTCCCGTACAGCCTCGGCGCCCGCGTACCGGCAGCCGACGTGCTCGACCGGCTGACGTTCCGGCTGCACGCGTTCGCGTTCCCGATCTGGACGTTCGGCGCGCTGATCGCCGGGCCGATCTGGGCCGAGGCGGCGTGGGGACGGTACTGGGGCTGGGACCCCAAGGAGGTGTGGGCCTTCATCTCCTGGATCGTGTACGCCGGCTATCTGCACGCCCGCGCGACGCCCAGCGTCAAGCGGACGACAGCGACCTGGATCGCCGTGGTCGGTTGGCTGACCATGCTGATGAACCTGTTCGGCGTCAACATCTTCTTCACCGGCCTCCACTCCTACGGCGGCCTGTAACCCTTCCGGGCGCTCCGCGCCCGCGCCTCGCGCCGTGCCCGCTTGCACGGCCCTCTCCCCCCGCGGCCTCCCTCTCTCCGCCGATCAAGGGCAAACGCATGTGCTTCGATCTCTTTTCTGCGTGCATTCGCCCTTGATCCATGAAGATCTCCTTGATCGACGCTGTTGCCGCACCCGGTTGCGAGCGCCCTAGGCCCGCTTGCGCGCGCTGAGTGATCTAGCGCCGCATCAGGCCCGCTTACCGCAGCCGGCGCCGCTAGGCGGCGCCCCGCCGACCGGATTGTCCGATCCGCGCAGCGGGCCTTTCACAGCTTGCCGCGCAACGGCGCGCCACGGCGGATCGGCGCGACGCCCGCGCGCGACGGACCGTGCGGCGGGTCCGCACCGCGAGGCCGCACGCCAGCGGCGCGCGTCAGCAGGTGCCGGCGGTCCAGGTGTCGAAGCGCGTCGCCCAGTCCAAGCAGTACTCGCCGCTGCCACCGCCCGATGCTGTCGGCACGTCGGCCTGTCGCCAGTAGCGGGTGGCGTCCCCGTCCCGCACCTGCACGTTGTCGACCGTGATAGGGGGTACCGAAAACCCAGCCCCACCGTCCACATGCACCTCGACGAACTGCTCCACCTGCCCCCGCCCGCCGAGCGGCAGCTTCGCGGTCGTGAGCAGGTGCCACTGGTCCCGCCACCACAGCCACGCCTGCCAGACGTCGTCCTTCTCCGTGTGTACGGAAATCCAGATCTGCTCGTTGTCGGCGAGCGGAAACCTGTCGTAGAACGTCCAGGCGTTCCGCGTCGTGTCGTACGTGTAGACCCGTTGCTTGCCACCACCCGCCCAGCCCGTCTCCGCCCAGCCCGCCTCCAGCCACGACAGCTGGCCGTTCGCCTGCTCCTTGACCATGAGCCGCGTGGCGACGAAGTCGTGCGTGCCTGCCCGTACCCCCGTGTCTCGCACCGTCAGCCGCCCGAGCACGCCCGACCATTCGCCGGTGGAGGCGGCGCCGAGGTGGTGGTATCGCGCAGGAGCGGCGCTGGCACCCCCGGCGAGCAACAGCCCGGCGGTGATCCCGACGAGAGCCACACTTCGAAAAATGGTCACACCGAGCAAACCCCGCCGGCGCTCGAAGGTAACTCACCGATTCGAGGGCTTGTCTTGCTCTCGATGTGTGGATCACGCGCGGTGGGGGTGCGGGGGGCGAGGGGTTGGCGGTAGGACAGACTGGTTGGTATGGCGGTACGTGGGTTCCCGTACACGGGGTTGAAGGACTTTCTCGCGGCGCTGGAGCGCGCCGGCGAGCTGCACCGGGTCACCGCACCCGTCGATCCCACCCTGGAGATCAGCGAGGTGGTCACCCGCACCGTCGCTGCCAAGGGGCCGGCGCTGCTCTTCGAGCGGCCGACCCGGGGTGAGATGCCGCTGGCGATCAACCTGTTTGGCACGCAGCGCCGGATGGCGATGGCGCTCGGTGTCGACAGTGTCGAGGAGATCGGCGCGCGGATCGGTGAGCTGGTCAAGCCCGAGCTGCCGGTGGGATGGTCGGGCATCCGGGAGGGGCTCGGCAAGGTGATGCAGCTGAAGTCTGTGCCGCCGAAGAAGGTCAAGACCGCGCAGTGCCAGGAGGTCGTGTACCGGGACGGCGACGTGGACCTGGGTCGACTGCCCGGCTTGCAGACCTGGCCCGACGACGGGGGCATCTTCCACAACTACGGGCTCACCCATACGAAGCACCCCGAGACCGGTAAGCGGAATCTCGGGCTGTACCGCCTGCAGCAGCACTCGGCGAACACGCTCGGCATGCACTGGCAGATCCACAAGGATTCGACCGCGCACCACGCGGTGGCCGAGCGGCGGGGTGAGCGGCTGCCGGTGGCGATCGCTTTCGGTTGCGATCCCGTGGTCTCGTACAGCGCGTCCGCGCCGCTGCCGAGCGACATCGACGAGTACCTGTTCGCCGGTTTCCTGCGCGGCGAGCGGGTGGAGATGGTCGACTGCCTCACCGTCCCGCTCCAGGTGCCGGCGCACGCCCAGATCGTCCTGGAGGGGTACGTCGAGCCGGGCGAGCGGCTGCCCGAGGGTCCGTTCGGCGATCACACCGGCTTCTACACGCCGGTGGAGCCGTTTCCCGTGCTGCACGTGCAGTGCATGACGACCCAGCGCGACCCGGTGTACCACTCGATCGTCACGTCCAAGCCGCCGCAGGAGGACGGGCCCATCGGGCACGCGACCGAGCGGATCTTCCTGCCGCTGCTCAAGCTGCTGATCCCCGACATCGTCGACTACTCCATGCCGGAAGCGGGCGTCTTCCACAACTGCGTCGTGGTCTCGATCCGCAAGCGGTACCCGAAGCACGCACAGAAGGTGATGTCGTCGATCTGGGGCGCGCACCTGCTCTCGCTCGCGAAGCTGATCGTCGTGGTGGACGAAGACTGCGACGTGCACGACTACAACGAG
Source organism: Micromonospora sp. CPCC 205371 (assembly GCF_026130045.1). GTDB lineage: Bacteria > Actinomycetota > Actinomycetes > Mycobacteriales > Micromonosporaceae > Phytohabitans. Next base: position 65,680 of record NZ_JAIBNX010000001.1, on the reverse strand, counting down.
GTGGCGTTCCGGGCGTTCAGCAACGTCGACTACAAGCACGACCTGCTGATCACCGAAGGGCCGGTCGACCACCTCGACCACTCGTCGTACCAGCAGTTCTGGGGCGGCAAGGCGGGCATCGACGCGACCCGCAAGCTGCCCACCGAGGGGTACACGCGGGGGTGGCCGGACGAGGCGGTCATGTCGCCAGAGATCAAGGCGCTCGTCGACAAGCGCTGGAAAGAGTACGGACTGTCGTGAAGGCGTTCCTCAAGCTTGTCGCGATCGAGCACTCGGTCTTCGCGCTGCCGTTCGCGTACCTGTCCGCACTGACCGTCATGACCCGCGACGGTGGGAAGGTGCGCTGGGGAGACCTGCTCATCATCACGATCGCGATGGTGGGCGCGCGCACGTTCGCGATGGCCGCCAACCGCATCATCGACAGGCACATCGACGCGCGCAATCCGCGTACCGCAAACAGAGAGCTCGTCACCGGGGCCGTGAGCGTGCGCACGGCCTGGACCGGCGCGGCGTTCGCGCTGGTCGTGTTCCTCGGAGCCGCCGCCCTGCTCAACCCGCTCTGCTTGGTGCTCTCGCCGCTCGCCGTGGTGCCGCTGGTCGTGTACCCGTACGGCAAGCGGTTCACCGACTGGCCCCACGCGATCCTGGCGCTCGCGCAGATGGTCGGGCCGATGGGCGCGTGGTTGGCGGTGACCGGCACGTTCGTGGGATCGGGACCGGCGTGGGTGCTGGCCCTGGCGGTCGGGTTGTGGATCGGCGGCTTCGACCTGATCTACGCGTGTCAGGACGCCGAGGTGGATCGCCGGATCGGCGTGCGCAGCGTGCCGGCGCGGTACGGCGTGCCGTTCGCGCTGCGTCTGTCCACTGTGGTGCACGTGGTGACGTTCGGGCTGTTCGTTTGGTTCGGTGAGCTGGTCGGGCTGGGCTGGCCGTGGTGGGTCGGGCTGGCGCTGACCGCGGTGGCGTTCGGGTACCAGCACACGGTGGTCACACCGACTGACCTTTCCCGCGTCAATCGGGCTTTTTTCACCGCGAACGGCTTCGTGGGCATCGCCCTCTTCGCGTTCGCGTTGGGTGATCTGGTCTACCGGTAGCGAGCGCTTTCCAGAGACCAATCGATGGTGCCGCGGATCGCCCAGTCGACGCCGTCGAGATAGCGGTCCGCGGGACCGCCGAGCGCCGGTCTCAGGGATGGCAGGCGGCTCATCGTCTCCTGCCACAGGTCACGTACCCGTTCGGCGGCCACGTCGAGCGTCATGCCGGACTCGGTCGCGACCGCCAGGACCAGGTTGTGCCCGCCGGACGTCGCGGCGTCCCGGTCGAGCGACAGCAGGTCGTTGAACCAGGACAGCAAGTCGTTGCCGACCGTGCTGTACGCGCGTATCGCGGGGTGCCGCCATACACTGTCCGGCACGCTGACGCCCGCGGCGAAGTCGACCAGCGCGTGTGCGACGTACGCCGCGGAGGTCGCCCGGCGCAGCCTGATGTACTCGGCGATCCCCGGGCGGTACCCGGCGGCCTTGTTGCGGGCCTCGACCACGACGCCCCGCAGGTGGTGCTCGACCGCGCTGACGAAGCGCGCCCGCCAGCGCGCCGGCATCCGCCGGCGCGGCTCCTGCCACGCCTCCGCCAGCGTCGAGCCGGGCGGGCCGGCGCCCGCGCCTCTCCCCGTCTCGAGGAGGGCGCG
>NZ_JAIBNX010000001.1:2376-63983 GCF_026130045.1 Micromonospora sp. CPCC 205371 | reverse complement strand
CCCCGACTCCGAGGGCTCCTCTCCCGGCCTCGAGTAGGTCGAGGGCGCCGTTGACCAGCGCGCGAACCCGCTCGGGCTCGGGCACGCTGGCACGGTCGCACTCGTCGTCGGCGAGGAAGAACCAGGTGAAGAGCGCCGCGACGACCTTTAGGTCGTCCGGCGTAGCGTCGGGATAAAGACGGCCCGCGTACCGGGCGATGCCGCCCTCCGCGAGCCGGTCCGCCAATTCGGCGGGGAGTCCGTGCCGGCGTGTCCATTCGCCGACCCAGTCCTGGACATCGTCGGCGTGTGCCGACATAGTCGGATTTATCGGGCAGTCGAGAGTGATACAGATCGTCGGCATCATCGCCGCCTCCTGCCGTCCGGCCAAACGTCAGTCTGCTGACGGTAGCCCTACGCTGGAACTATGCGAAAGCCGACGATCGTCGGTGTCTCTGGTGCATCTGGCACGCCGTACGCGGCGGCGGTGTTGCGAGGGCTCATCGATGCCGGAGAGTCGATCGATCTCGTGGTGTCCCGAGCGGCGCGGCTGACGATCCTCGATGAGACCGGAAACGCGTTCCGCGACGCGCACTGGAAAGACGATCTGACCACCTGGCTCGGCCGTGACCTGGGTGGCGCCGACATCGCGCACTGGCCGGCGGGCGACCTCGCGGCCGGACCGAGCAGCGGCTCGTACCCGGCGCGCGGCATGGTGGTCGTGCCCGCGAGCACGGCGGCGTGTGCCGGCATCGCGATCGGCCTATCCAAGGATCTGCTCCAGCGCGCCGCCGAGGTGCACCTCAAGGAGCGCCGGCGGGTCGTAGTGGTGCCCCGGGAGACGCCGGTAACCCGCAGCCATCTGGAGCACTTGATCGCCCTGCACGACGCGGGTGCGGTGGTGCTGCCCGCCAGCCCCGGCTTCTACGGTGCCGGGGCGTCGGCGTCGGCGCAGCAGCTCGTCGACTTCGTCGCCGGCAAGGTCCTCGACGCGCTGGGCGTCGAGCACAACCTCTTCCGCCGATGGACCGGCGAGTTGGGAGCACGGTGAGGCGCCGCACCGGCGGTGCCGGTGCGCGCGCCTGTGGATGCTCAGCGAGCGGAGCTGGGCGAGTTGTGATTCGTGCGACTCGGACCCGGGTGTTGCCCGCCGGGCCCTTCGTTACGCGGCCGATGAGCTGTGCTCGGTGGTGGGGCGGACTCGTCGCGGAGGGCGTCCAGCTCGCCCTCGCCTTCGAGCAGCGCTCGTACCTCCGACTCCCGGAAGCGCCGGTGTCCGCCAGGGGTACGAATGCTGCCAATTCGGCCCGCCGCCGCCCACCGGGTCACGGTCTTCGGGTCGACGCGGAACAGCGCAGCCACCTCGCCCGGCGTCAGCAGACGATCTCCAGTGTCCACGGGCCCCTCCCTTGCGTCGGCGAAGCCACGCCGGGTGGTGCCCCGACAGCCTCGATAGGGACGTACGGTCATTACAGCACCGCGAGCGTGTCGTGTCCGGGAAACAGGGAAAACGCACTGTCTGGGAAGTTAGCCGGTAGGATTTGCGAGCCCTCCTCGCCTTCCCGTGCTGTTAGGGTCTAGCAACCGTGGACGGTATCGATCTGAGGCTTGTAGACCTATTGCGAGCGAATGCCCGGCTCTCGTACGCCGAGCTGGCTCGGCAGGTCGGGTTGTCGGCCCCAGCCGTCCACGATCGCGTCGGCAAGCTCGAAACCAGCGGCATCCTTCGTGGATACCACGCCGACGCCGATCCCGAGGCAATTGGCCTTGGCGTCACCGCGCTCATCGGCCTCGTACAGGATTCAGACGGCGACTCCGACGAGGTGCTCGCCGAGCTCCGTGAGATGCCCGAGATCGAGTCCTGCTACTTCATGGCCGGCGTCGAATCGTTCCTGCTCAAGGTGCGAGTGGCGACGATCGCCGAGCTGGAGCACCTGATCGTCCGGCTCAACCGCACCCGCGGCGTGGCCTCCACGCGCACCGCGATCGCCCTCTCGACCAAGTGGGAGGGCCGGCCACAACCCTTGCTACGGTCCAGTGATGGCGATGATGGAGACGCTGGACCGGTGTGACGACGCCGGTAGGGCGTGGGTGACCGAAGCCATCGCCAAGGTCGAGGCCGACGCCAACCGGTCCGCCGACACGCACCTGCTGCCGTTCCCGCTGCCCGTCGCGTGGGGCGTCGACCTGTACCTCAAGGACGAGTCCGTCCACCCCACCGGCTCGCTGAAACATCGTCTGGCGCGCTCGCTGTTCCTCTACGGCTTGTGCAACGGCTGGATCGGCCCGCACACCACGATCATCGAGGCGTCGTCCGGTTCCACGGCGGTCTCCGAGGCGTACTTCGCGCGGATGCTCGGCTTGCCCTTCGTCGCCGTGATGCCGGCCTCCACATCGCCCGAGAAGATCGCACTCATCGAGTTCCAGGGCGGCAAATGCCACCTGGTCAAAGACCCGGCCACCGTCGTGGTCGAGGCCCGCTGGCTCGCCGATCACACCGGCGGCCACTTCATGGACCAGTTCACATACGCGGAGCGCGCCACCGACTGGCGTGGCAACAACAACATCGCCGAGTCGATCTACGAGCAGATGGCGCTGGAGCGCCATCCAGTGCCGGCGTGGGTCGTGGTCGGGGCCGGCACGGGCGGCACCAGCGCCACCATCGGTCGCTATGTCCGGTACCGCCGGCTCGGCACCAAGGTCTGCGTGGTCGACCCGGAGCATTCCGCGTTCTTCCCCGCGTGGCAGGCGGCCGACTGGGCGGTGGAGACCGGCCTCGGCTCCCGCATCGAAGGTATCGGGCGGCCGCGCGTCGAGCCGTCGTTCCAGCCCGCCGTCGTCGACCGCATGGTGCGCGTCCCGGACGCCGGGTCGCTCGCCGCGATGCGCGCGGCGTCCGCAGTGCTTGGTCGCCGCGTCGGAGGCTCAACGGGTACCAACCTGTGGGGCGCCTTCGGCCTGATAAGCGAGATGCTCGGGGCCGGCGAGTCGGGTTCCGTCGTGACTCTGCTCTGCGACGGCGGCGAGCGGTACGCCGACACCTACTACTCCGATGCCTGGGTGGCCGCACAGGGCCTCGACCTGACACCGCCCCGCGCCACCGTCGATCGCTTCCTCGCCACCGGACAATGGGGCGGCGATGCCTGAGCGGATCGCTGTCCTCTCCGACATCCACGGCGTGCTGCCTGCGCTGGAGGCGGTGCTCGCCGAGCCTGACGTGCGCGGCGCCGACCTCATCGTGCTCACCGGTGACCTGGCGGCTGGGCCGCAGCCGGTCGAGACGCTCGATCTGCTCAGCTCGCTGGGCGAGCGGGCGGTGTGGGTGCGCGGTAATGCCGATCGTGAGATGGCGCGGTTTCGCGTCGATGACACCGGCGCGCCGGATCCGATCTCGCCGTGGGCCGCGCGGCAGCTCCGCGACGACCAGGTGGCGCTGCTCAGCGGGCTGCCGCTGACGGTCACCCTGGGGTCGACGCTCTTCTGCCATGCCACCCCACGCGACGACGAAGAAGTGGTGCTCGTCGACAGTCCACTCGACCGGTGGGCCACCGTCTTCGCTGGTGTGCCGGACGAGGTGACCACGGTGGTGTGCGGCCACACGCACATGCCGTTCATGCGCCTCGCCGACCGGCGGCTCGTCGTCAACCCGGGCAGCGTCGGCATGCCGTACGGCGGTGCGGGCGCACACTGGGCGTTGCTCGGCGACGGGGTGAGCCTGCGCCGCACCCACTTCGACGTCGACGCGGCGTGCGCCCGGATCGCCGCCGAGTCCGGGTACCCAGACGCCGCCAAATGGGCCGACTACTTCGTGCGGTCAGCCGCCTCGGACGCGGACGCGCTCAGGGTTTTCGGACCGCGAGCCCGGGATAGTGCGTGACGTACCCCTTCGCGTCCACCGTCAGGTCAGCGGTGAACGTGCCGCTCGTGAAACGAACCGTGTCGGGGCCGACGGCCGTGTAGATCTGCTCGCTGGGAAAGACCTCCAGGCTGGGCAGCCGCACGAACGCCATCGTGAGCCGGTGCTCGGTGCCGGCCGGGGCGCGCAGCAGGTCGAGCCGCCGGATCGGCAACGAGTTCGGCAGCGGGGCACCCCACAGGTCGACGTCGATCGCGTCGTGCAGCCGCTCGGGCTCCTCGGTGCCGGGCAGTCCGGCCGGCGGGTGCCCCAGCGCGGTCAGCGCCGCGTCGAGGTCACCCTGCTCGGCGGTACTCGCACGCCAGCGGCCGGCGGCCCGCTCCAACTTGAGCGTGCGCATCCAGCCAGCGCCCTCGGCGGTCACGTCCAGCCGAGCGGTCGCCCAACTCTCATCGGCGACCAGCTCGTACCGGCACACGTGCGGCAGCGGGTCGATAGCTGTCGCCCAGCCGCGGGCGTACAGCCCGCGGCGATCATCCACAAGGGCCAGATCCGACCCACTGCTGTCGATCCGTTCCCAGAAGAGCGCCGCAGGCATCACGCACGTGATTATCCGCGCGGTGTGCGGTCCTTCGCACGAGAACCTTCGTGCTCGAAGCGCCGCCGCGGCGGCCGGGAGCCACGCGGACGGTCGAACCGAGGTGACCGGTCGCCACGGCGCGGAGCCGGAGCCGGAGCCGGCTCGTCGACCACCGGTACGCCGCTGGGCTGGCGGGCGCCCGTCAGGTCGGCCAGTGCCTGGTCGCCGACGCGTACGCGGGTCTCCGTCGGCTTCACGCCGGCCCGCTGCAGCAGCGCGAGCGTCGACCGGCGTTGCTTTGGCAGTACCAGCGTGACGACCGCGCCCGACTCGCCGGCCCGCGCGGTGCGGCCAGCACGGTGCAGGTAGTCCTTGGAGTCGTTCGGCGGGTCGATGTGTACCACCAGCGACACGTCGTCGACGTGGATGCCGCGGGCCGCTACGTCGGTGGCTACCAGCACGCCGACCCGCCCCTCGCGGAACTCCGCCAGCGTCCGGGTGCGGGCCCGCTGGGTCTTGCCACCGTGCAGCGCGCCGGCCCGTACGCCCACCGCGGCGAGCTGGCCGACCAGCCGGTCGACGCCCATCTGGGTGCGAACGAACATGATCGTGCGACCCTCGCGTGCGGCGATCGAGGCGGCTACCCCGAACTTGTCGTGCGGCGGGATCAGCAGGATGTGGTGGTCCATCGTGGTCACCGTGGCCACCGGCGGCGCCGTCGAGTGCGTCACAGGGTCGGTCATGAAGCGCTTGACCAGCGTGTCGACGTCGCCGTCGAGCGTGGCCGAGAAGAGCAGCCGCTGCCCACCGGCCGGCGTCTTGTTGAGCAGTTCACTGACCTCGGGCAGGAAGCCCATATCGGCCATCTGGTCGGCCTCGTCGAGGACCGTGATGTCGATGTCGTCGAGCGAGCAGGCGCCACGCTGGATCAGGTCGCCCAGCCGGCCCGGCGTGGCCACCATCACATCCACGCCCCGCCGCAGACCGTCTATCTGCCGGTCGTAGGGCACGCCACCGACCGCGGTGCCGAGGAAAAGGCCAACAGCGCGGCCCAGCGGCCGGAGGGCATCGGCGACCTGCATGGCGAGCTCGCGGGTCGGCACCAGGATCAGCGCCCGCGGGTGGCGCGGCCGGGCTTTCGGACCAGCGGACAGGCGAGCCAGCAGCGGCAGGCCGAACGCCAGTGTCTTACCGGAGCCGGTCTGGCCGCGGCCGAGCACGTCGCGGCCGGCCAGGGCGTCTGGCACCGTGGCGGTCTGGATCTCGAACGGTGTGGTGATGCCCTCCCGGTCGAGCGCCCGCACCAGGGGACGCGGCAGACCAAGGTCGGTGAAGCTGGGCTCCGGAGTGGAGGCGAAGACGGACGGAAACGTGCTGGGATCAGCGAAGGTGGTCAAGTAAACCTCTCAGCGGGGGGCCTTCTTAGCGTGGCCCCGCCGCGGCCCGCACCTCGCCGCCGATCGCCAGAAAGAACGCCCATGGGCGCGGAAACGGCCGCGCCAGGTCAGTAATCTCGACAAGTGTACGGGTACCCGGCGGTGCGTGCCCACGTGGGCGTGCTCACGCCAACCGGCTCAGCCGTTCAGCAGGCCGTCGAAAAGACTACTGAACGTGTCGCCAGCGGCGAGTGCGGCGACCACTCCGAGCACGACCACCACGCCCAGCACGATCGCCATGATGACCATGACCTTCGCGGTGCTCCGGCCGGTGCTCGTCTCGTCGGACCAGCCCTGGGCCAGGATGTGGCCGGTGAGCGAGCCAGAGTTTTCCAAGGAAGGGCCGTTCGGCACCGCCATGGTCATGTGCGGTGGGGGCTCGCTGCCCGGTCCGCCGTAGACAGTCCCATGTAGACGCTGGCCCCGTGCCCACTGCCCGTACTCGGCCGATGTGGACACCGGCGCCGGTGGCGCGCTGTCGGGCCGCTCCTGGGCCTCTGCGACCGGGTCGCGGGGGGGTGGCCCCCAGCCGCCGGGCGCGGTGGGGTTGCCCGCCGGCGCCCAACTCGGCAGCGCGGGGGCCGGCACCATCGGCGCCGAGGGCGCGACGGCCGCGCGCGGCGCGGGCGTGCTCCTCGTAGGGGCGGCCGTGCTCCTCGTGGGCTCGGGCGTGCTCATCGAGGGGGCGGGCGCGTTGATCGTGGGGCCGGCCGTGCTCATCGAAGGGGCGAGCGTGTTCATCGAGGAGGCGGGCGCGCTCATCGAGGGCGGTGGCGGCGGAAACGGCGGAGTCGGCTCCGGCGTGGGAGGTGGCCCGGGCGGTGTCGGAGTGGGCGCGGGGCCGGGCGGCACCGGCACCGGCGGCACCGGCTCCGGCGGCGGGAACGGGTTTGGCGCAGGCCCTGGGCCGGGCGGCTCAGGGCGAGGGGGCTCGTCAGGCGGCGCGGGCTCGTTGGCGGTCGGCGCGCGGTAGATCCGGGCCTGGCCTCCGGTGCCGCGTAGAAGCGCCGCCCTGATTTCGTCGGCGGTCGGCTGTGGAGCACCGGGAACTGAAACGCGCGCCCGCGCGGATACGCCGGGCTCGCCAGCGCGCTGGGCGGGAAGCACGTACTCGGGCAGCTGCCCGGCTGCCCCCGCGGCCGGTACCGGCGCCCCGGAGGTCGAGACGGGCGGCGCGGAGGTCGAGACGGGCGGCGCGGAGGTCGAGACGGGCGGCGCGGACGTCTGTGCCGGTGGTCCGGATGCCGGGGGTGCCGAGACCGCCGCTGACGCGGAGGCACGGCCAGCCACCGACGACGAGGTGGCCTGGTTGACGGTGCTGCTCGTGCACCTGCCGGTCCGCGACTACGCGTGGGAGCACACCGGGCACGAAGACTGGTATGTGGATCTCTGGGCCGATGTGGTCCGGCGAGCCGAGGAGGAGGTGGTGGCCGGGCCAGCGAGCCTGCTCGCCTACGCCGCGTGGCGCTCCGGCCAGGGTGCGCTCGCGCACGCCGGCGTCGATCGGGCGCTCGCCGCCGACCCGGCGTACTCGATGGCGCTGCTCATGCGCGACGTCCTGCAGCGCGCCATCCCACCGTCCACGCTCGACGAGTACCCGGTGCCCGAGCAGGCTCGGGCCGGCGCCCGCCGGGCGAAGGGACGCCGCAGGGCTAGGGCTTGACCCGCTCGGCTCCCGTGTACACGTTCATGGTCGCGCCGCGTAGAAAGCCGACGAGGGTCATGCCGGCCTCGGCGGCGAGGTCGGCGGCGAGCGTGCTGGGAGCCGACACGGCGGCGAGCATCGGCAGGCCGGCCATCCACGCCTTCTGGGTCAGCTCGAAACTGGCCCGCCCGGAGACCAGCAGCAGGTGGCCGGCCAGCGGCAGGCGTCGCTCCCGCACCGCCCAGCCGATCACCTTGTCGACGGCGTTGTGGCGGCCCACGTCTTCGCGGATAGCCACGAGGTCACCCCCGGCGGTGAAGAGGCCGGCGGCGTGCAGCCCTCCGGTGCGGTCGAAGACCCGTTGGGCGGCACGTAGGCGGTCGGGCAGCCCGGCGAGCACGCCGGCGGTCATCGTGACCGGGTCGCCCGCCACCTCGAATCGCGACCGCGTGCGCACCGCGTCGATGCTCGCCTTGCCGCACACGCCGCAGGAACTGGTGGTGTAGAAGTTTCGGGTCGGATCGGTCTCGGGTGGCGGCACGCTGGCGGCCAGCACGACGTCGACCACGTTGTACGTGTTCGGAGTCTCGGCGCCAGCGCACAGCTGGGCGGTCACCACGTCGTCGGCGCTCCCGATGATGCCCTCGGTCAACAAGAAACCCAGCGCGAGATCCAGATCGTCGCCCGGAGTCCGCATCGTCACCGCCAGCGGGCTCCGCCGGCCCGGACCCGCCGGCCCCAACTGATTGGCGCTCGCTTCGCTCCCGCGGGCCGCCGGGCCTATGTGGCGGCCGACCCGGATCTCAAGCGGCTCCTCGCCCGCGAGCGTGTCGGTGCGGCGGGTCGAGGTCGACCCGTCGGCGTCGATCCGCATCACAGTGCGGCGTTCCGTGGCCCGTCCCATGCGTCCATCCTCTCTCCCCAATTCGTGCCACAGCGAAGCCGGCCACCCATCGCTCGCCCGGTGCGTTTCGAAGCCCTGTCAGAGCCGGCCAGCGGGCCGGAGAAACTGAGGGAGGAGCCCCATGGGTTCGAAGAAGACGGCACGGCGCACGTCGGTTCTGGCGACCGCCCTGACCGGCGGCGTGACCGGGCTGGCACTGGTCGCCTTCGCCACCGGGATGGTGCCGGCCGGCATGTGGTTCGCCGGTTCGTCGGAGTCGGAGTCGTCCGAGGTGACGGCCGTGTCCTCGGCGCGCACCGACGGGTACGGCGACCGCGACGACCTGTTCGTGCTGACCGAGGGCGGCCGCCTGTACCGGCTCGACAAGCTCGGCACCGGCCGGCAACTGCTCGACGTGAAGATCACCGGGCTGGCGGCCGGCGAGCGACTCGTCGGCATCGACACCCGCCCGGCGAACGGCCAGCTCTACGGCGTGGGCAGCACCAGCCGGCTGTACGTGATCGACCCAGCCAGCGGCGCCGCGACGCCGGTCGGCCAGACGTTCGCGACCGCACTGTCCGGCAAGCGCTTCGGCGTCGACTTCAACCCGACCGTCGACCGGCTGCGGATCGTCAGCGACGCCGGCCAGAACCTGCGGATCGACCCGACGACCGGCGCGGTGGCGGGCGTCGACACCAACCTGTCCGGCTCGGCGACCGGTGCCGCGTACACCAACAGCGTGGCGGGCGCGGCGAACACCGCCTTGTACGACATCGACAGCAAGCGCGACCAGCTGGTTCTCCAGGGCACCAAGCCCGGCGTCACGCCGGCCGTGTCGCCGAACACGGGCCAGCTCTTCCCGGTCGGGCGCCTCGGTGTCGACGTCGAAGGGCTCGACGGCTTCGAGATCGTCGGTGCTGCACAGAGCGCCACGTTCCGGGAGTCGGACTACGTCGCGGTGGCCGGCGTGCGGCTCAAGGGCAAGAAAGACAGCACCCTGGTGCGGATCGACCTGCGCACCGGCCGGGCGAGCGTCAGGGGCAAGCTGCCGCGGGGCGTCGTCGGGCTGACCGCCTCGGCTGGCGCACCCGCCACCGTGTACGCCACGACCGCACGCAACGACCTCGTGCGCTTCGACCGCGCCACCCTCAAGATTCGCTCGCAGCGGCCGATCACCGGCCTGGCCGCGGGGGAGAAGCTGGTCGGCATCGACGTCCGGCCGGCAAGCGGGCAGCTCTACGCGCTCGGCAGCACCAACCAGGTCTACGTGGTCAACCCGGTGACCGCGGTCGCCACCCCCGTCGGCACGCCGTTCACGCCGAGCGTCAAGGGCACCGCCGTTGGCTTCGACGTCAACCCGGCCGTCGACCGCCTGCGGGTGGTCACCAGCACCGGCCAGAACCTGCGGCTGGTCCCGGACACCGGCGCGGTCGCCTCGGTGGACAAGCCCCTCGCGTACGCGGGCGGCGGCCGGCAGCCCCAGGTGGCCCACGCGGCGTACACCGAGAACCGGGCCGGCACCACCGCCACGACGCTGTACGACATCGACACGCGCGCCGACGCGCTGGCGGTCCAGAATCCGCCGAACGACGGCACGCTGACCGTCACCGGCGCGCTCAAGGTCGACGTCAATGGGCCCGGCGGGTTCGACATCGCGGCCGACGGCCGGGCGCTGGCCGCGCTCGCTCAGTCGAATGGCACGCGGATCTACTCGATCGACCTGACCACCGGCAAGGCCAAGGTGATCGGCAAGGTGGGGCGCGGCAGCGTCCCCCCCGGCCTGGCGGTGGCCCGCCGCGGCGCCTGCCCCACGACCCGCCGCCGCGGCCCTCGCATGCGCTTCCCGCCGAGAGCCGGGGCGGTCCCATGTCCACGGGTAGCGTGAGGGCGTGACGGGTGGATTCGGGGCGATCGTGCTGGCCGGAGGGCGGGCGCGCCGCATGGGCGACGTCGACAAGCCACTGCTGCCGGTCGGCGAGCGCTCGATGCTCGACCGCGTGCTCGACGCCTGCCGGCACAACACTCCGCGCGTGGTGGTCGGCGCGGTTCCGGGTACCCCGCCAGACGTCCGTGTCACCCGCGAAGAGCCACCCGGCGGCGGCCCGGTCGCCGCGCTCGCCGCGGGGCTGGCGCGACTCGACGACGACACCGCGACGGTGGCCGTACTGGCGGCCGACCTGCCCTTTCTCGACCCGGCGGCGGTGGCCGCCTTGCACGCGGCGCTAACCGGTGGCGCGCACGACGGTGTGGTCTTCGTGGACGAGAGCGGCCGCCGGCAGCTTCTCTGCGGCGCCTGGCGGGTCGAGTCGCTGCGCTCGGCGCTCAGCCGCCTTCCTGAAAGCGCCGGCGCCTCGATGCGCGGGCTGCTGGCCGGTCTGTCGGTGGCAGAGGAGCGGTGGAGCCGTCCGGGTCCGCCGCCCTGGTTCGACTGCGACACTCAAGAGGATCTGGAGCGGGCCGAGGAGTGGGCGAGGCGACGATGACGCTGGACGAGTGGACGGCCTCGGCGTGCGCCGAGCTTGGGCTGGACCCGGCCGATGCGCACACCGCGGCGGTGCTGGACCTGGCCCGCGAGGTGGCGCACAACGTGCTGCGCCCCGGCGCGCCGGTCACCGCATACCTGTTGGGGCTCGCGGTGGGACGCGGCGCCGACCCGGCCGAGGCCGCCGCCCGCCTCACCGCCCTGGCGCGGTCGTCGGCTCCAGACGGACGATGATCTGCTTGGACGTGGGCGTGTTGGACCCCTCGGCCGTCGAGTCGAGCGGGACAAGGACATTCGCCTCGGGGAAGTAGGTGGCGGCGCAACCGCGCGCGGATGGGTACGACACGACCCGGAAGTCCGGCGCCCTGCGCTCCACCTTGTCGTCCCACTCGGAGACGAGGTCGACGAGCGCACCGTCGGCGATGCCGAGCTGCGCCAGGTCGTCCGGGTTGACGAAGACGACGCGGCGGCCGGCGTGCACCCCTCGGTACCGGTCGTCCATCCCATAGATCGTGGTGTTGTACTGGTCGTGGCTGCGGACGGTCTGCAGGAGCAGCCGCCCCTCGGGCACCTCGATCGGCGCCAGCGCGCCAGACGTGAATAGCGCCTTACCGGACGGCGTTGGAAACTCACGCCCGTCGCGCGGCGGGTGCGGCAGCGTGAAACCGCCGGGCCGGCTCACCCGCACCTCGAAGTCGGCGAAACCGGGCACCACGGCACCGATCAGCTCGCGGACCGCACGGTAGTCGGCCTCGTACTCCGCCCACGGGATCGGCGACTCGGGAAGGGTCGCTTGAGCCAGCCGGGCGACGATGGACACCTCGGAGAGCAGGTCGGGCGAGGCGGGGGCCAGGCGGCCCCGCGAGGAGTGCACGGCAGACATCGAGTCTTCGACCGTGACGAACTGGTCGCCCGAGAGCTGCTGGTCACGTTCGGTGCGACCCAGGCACGGCAGGATCAACGCGGTCTCGCCCGGCACCACGTGCGAGCGGTTGAGCTTGGTGGAGACATGGACGGTGAGCGCGCAGGCCCGCAGCGCCGCGTGGGCCACCGCGGTGTCGGGGGTGGCCGCCGCGAAGTTGCCGCCCAGCCCCACGAAGACGCGGACCCGCCCGTCGCGCATCGCGCGCAGGGCCTCGACCGTGTCGTACCCCCGCTCGGCGGGCATCGGCACACCGAGCCGCTCCGACAGCACGGGCAGCCAGCTCGGAGGCTCGTGCCAGATGCCCATCGTGCGGTCACCCTGCACATTGGAGTGTCCGCGTACCGGGCACAGACCGGCGCCGGGACGACCGATCATGCCGCGCAGCAACTGCACGTTGACGATCTCGCGGATGGTGGCCACCGAGTCGCGCTGCTGGGTCAGGCCCATCGCCCAGCACACGATGGTCGCCTTGGAGGCGGCGAACATCCGGGCCGCAGCCTCGATCTCGCCGCGCGGCAGGCCGGTCGCCGCGGCCACCGCTGGCCAATCCAGCGCGTCGAGCGCCGCCCGGTACTCTTCGTAACCACTGGTGTGTCTGTCCACAAACGACTCATCGACCGTGCCCCACGCGACGAGCAGCGCGCCGATCGCGCGGAAGAGCGCTTGGTCGCCGCCCACCCTGATCTGGAGGTACCGGTCGGCGAGCGGCGTGCCCTGCCCAACCAGCCCGCGCGCCTTCTGCGGATTGCGGAAGCGGATCAGCCCCGCCTCGGGCAGCGGGTTGACGGCGAGGATCTTCGCGCCGCGGCGCTTGGCCTCTTCGAGCGCGGAGAGCATGCGCGGATGGTTGGTACCCGGGTTCTGCCCCACGACCACGATCAGCGCGGCCCTGTGGATGTCGTCGAGCGTGACGGAGCCCTTGCCGACCCCGATCGTGCCGGACAGCGCCACGCCGGACGATTCGTGACACATGTTCGAGCAGTCGGGCAGGTTGTTCGTGCCGTACGCGCGCGCGAAAAGCTGGTACAGGAAGGCGGCTTCGTTCGAGGTGCGGCCGGAGGTGTAGAAGGCGGCCTCGTTGGGCGCCACCGCTCGCAGGTGCTCGGCGGTGAGCGCGAACGCCTCGTCCCACGAGATCGGCGTGTAGTGATCGGCGCCGGGGCGGCGCACCATCGGCTCGGTCAGCCGGCCTTGCTGCCCCAGCCAGTGGTCGGTGTGCTCGGCGAGCTCGGCGATCGTGTGCTCGGCGAAGAAATCGCGGGTCACCCGCCTCAGCGTCGCCTCTTCCGCGACCGCCTTGGCACCGTTTTCACAGAACTCCGTGTGCGACCGCTTGCCCGGCGGCGGCTCCGGCCACGCGCAGCCGGGACAGTCGAAGCCGTCCGGCTGGTTGATCCGGAGGAGGGTCAGCGCGGTCCGGCGTACACCCATCTCGTTGAGCCCCGCACGCAGCGCGTGAGTGACCCCGGGCAGGCCGGCCGCGGAGCGCTCGGGCCGGGTGATCTGGACGCCGCGCTCATCGATGTCGTCACGCGGCGCTTGCTTCGCCATTCCGACACAATAACTCCGGCGACCGCTGGGTAGGGTGATGCTGACGGACGGAGGCGATCATGACCGGCGACCACCCAGCGGGGGGCCACGACCATCCCCAGGACGCGATACTGCTCGACGAACCGAGCACATCCGACCTGCGGGCGAAGGTCACCGACGCGTGGCGCGAGTTCGCCGGCGCGCTCGCCGGCGTGGTGGCGTCGGTGGCCGCCGGCGCGCAGCTCGAATTGACGCTCGACCCCACCGCGTCCGGCACCGGCGATGCCATCTACTCCGTGAGCGTCGAGATCGACGAGGACGGCCGGGTCGACGCGCTGGCGGTCGGCAACGCCGGCCTGCCCGCGGGCTTCCGGATGGACCGGTCGGCGGTGGCCGACATGGTGGCGCTCGGCTGGTCGCCGCCCGGTGTCATGGAGGGCTCGGGAGAGAGCTTCGGCCTCAGGGCCACCGTCGGCGACGCGAAACGGCTCGCCGGCACGATCACCCGGACGCTCCGTGACGTGTACGGGGCGCCGCACCCGGCGTTCCTGGTTTACGCGGTGCACGACCCGGACGGCGAGCCCATCCCGGTGGCGCCGCTGGGCACCGCACGGCTCGATCCTGACCTCGGGGCCAACGGCATCGAGATGATCGCGCCCGGTGCGGGCGGCGGTCCTGACGTCGGCGATGTGCTGCAGCTCGACGAGCAGGTGCGCATGGTCGTGGCCGCGATGATGAAGAGCACGCCCGAGCAGCTCCAGGTCGACTCCGACGGCGACATCGGCATCCGGGCCGGCTCGGCGATGGTCTTCGTGCGGGTGCGCGACAACCCACCCCTGGTCGACGTCCTCTCGCCAGTGCTCACCGAGGTCGAGCCGACCGAGCAGCTTTACGTGAAGCTGTCCGAACTGACCAACCGCATGCCGATCGGCCGGCTGTACTGCACCAACGACACGGTGTGGGCGTCGATCCCCGTCTTCGGGCGCAACTTCCAGTCCACTCACCTGATGCTGGCCGTACAGGTGATGACCGGGCTGGCAGACGAGCTCGACGACCGGCTGCACGGCGAGTTCGGCGGCAAGCGGTTCTTCGGCGAGGGCGACAAGCCGACCCACCGCGACGGCGACGACCACCGCACCGGCATGTATCTCTAGGGAGCGCTTCCAGGCGCGCGAGCCCCCGAGCGAAGGCGAGGGCATTCAACTCAGGTGTCTTCCGCCTCGTCGGGCTCCTCGTCAGGGTGACCACGCTCCTCCGGCTCGTGCGGCGGGAGGTGCGCGATCGCCCAGCCTAGGCGCAAGACGCCGTCGTCGGCGGGTGCGAACGGTGCCGCGCCCATCAGGCGTCCCACTTCAGCCAGGCGCGGGTGTCCATCGTGGACGTCCCGGTGGCCATCAGGCCGGCGTCGGAGACCGTCCAAAGGGTGTCGCCGACGACCAGCGAGCGACGGATCATCCCGGTGTCCGGTGCGCCCCGGTGAGTCAGCCGGCTCATCTCGGTGAAGCCGGAATCGCCGACGCGCAACACGAGCGCGCTCATCTGCGTGGTCCCCTTGGATTTGTCGTGGCTCATCAGCGGCACCACCAGCAGGCGGTCCTTCGCCCAGTAGAGGAAGGCGTGCGGGTCGTACTCAGCCTCCGAGCTGCTGCCTGCCACGTGGTGCTGTGACAGCCGGGTCGGCTTGTCCAAGTTGGACACGTTGAAGAGAGAGACCTGCGTACCCTGCACGCGGCCCTCGGTCGACGCCTCCTGGCCAATCCCGATCACCCGGCCCGGCTCGGTGGGGTGCAGGTACGCCGAGTACCCGGTGATCTTCAGCTCACCGGCGACCCGCGGCTTCGCGGGGTCGGTCAGATCCACCGTGTACAGCGGATCGGTCTGCCGGAACGTCACCACGTAACCCGTGGTGCCGGCGAACCGGACCGCGTAGATGCGTTCGCCCTTGCCGAGCCCGCCCACCCGGCCGGTCTCCTTCAGCTCGCCGCCGGTCGCCTTGAGCACGTACACCGTCGAGGTGGACTTCGGGTTCTCGCCCCACGTGCGGCCGCTGGTGGTGGCCACCCGCAGGTGACCGTCCCATTCGGACATCGCGTACTGGTTGATCAGCCAGCCGCGCACGGACGCCGAGGTGACGTACCGCGGCTTGCCGGGCTTCGAGGCGTCAAACTGGTAGATCTCGGTGATCTCGTCTTCCGGCTTCGGCTCCGCGTTGCGGGACTGGAGCCGCGGCATGACCCGCCACCGCTGGTCGTTGGCGACGTACAGGTTGGTGCCGTTGCTGTAGACGGTGTCGCCGTCGGCCACCACGCCGACCGGGTCGCCGTTGCCCAGCCCGTCCGAGGCGCCGAGGTCGAAGCTCAGCACCGTCACCATGGACGTGCCGGAGTACGTCTCCGGACGGGACATCCGCCCGCACTCCACGCGGCCCCGGGTGGTCTTCCCGCCGGTGGTGACCGTGTAGTCCGGCAGCCATGCCGCCTCGTCAGCGCGGTCGATGATGCCGCGGTTCGTGGCGATGCGCTGTGCCTCGCTGGTGCCCTCCCGGTACGGGAAGGACAGGCGTGGAGCCGACCGTACGACCACCCGGGCGGTCGAGCCGGTCTGGCGCGCGTCGACCAGGCCACCCTCGATCGTGTACCGGCTGACCACCCGCGGCTCGCCGCCCAGCTCGACGAGGAGCAGCTCCGGCCCGGTCATGTCGGCGGGACCGACCGGCTTCGCGACCTCGGACCGAGCCATGTCGGAGGCGGCGTAGCTCCAGCCCTCGTGCACCAGTACGAGCGCGCGGTCACCGTGCAGCAGCAGGTTCATGGTGGCCCAGCGCTTGGGGTCGTCGTTGCCGGCCGCCAGGTCGAGCTCGCCCGTGACCTTGCGGCTCGCCGCGTCGACCACGTGCAGCACGCCCCGGCTGACCGTGACGATCCGCTGGCCGTCGGTCTTGACGATGTCGGGCTCGTCGACACCCGCCTCGTGCGTGTTGGTCCCCGAGTACTCAGGCACCGCCCCCTTGTTCGCGGAGCTCGCCCCGCCTGCGGCCTCGGCTCCCGCACGGGCGGAGTCGCGGGCGCCCTGCAGCGGTATGGCCTCGTCGCCGCCCATGCCGCCGAAGCCCCACGGACCCACGTACTCCTTCGCTGCGGACTTCAGGTCCTTGAGCGCCGCGGCGCACGAGTCGAACGCGACGAGTTGGAAAGCGCCGGCGGGCAGCACCTGGTCGCGGCGCGGCGGCTGGGGGTCCGGGTCCGATGAGGTACACCCGGCGAGGGCGGCCAGCAGTGCCAGCGGTGCGGCCGCGGAGAGCGCGAGTCGGGGTGTCATGCGGGCTTGGACGCGGCAGGGCCGGCGCCAGTTCCCGGATTCTCAGGGCGGGTCGGGTGCGGCTACCACCGTGGGGGAGTCGACCAGCCGGGAGAGCACGATCGTGCTGCGGGTCGACGTGACGAACGGCTGGGCCCGCAGTCGCTCCAGCGCGTCTTCGAGGTGGCCGATGTCGGCCGCCCGCAGGTGCACCAGCGCGTCGGCCTGGCCGGAGACCGTGTACGCCCCGATCACCTCGGGGAGGCGCCGCACCGCGACGGCGATCTGGGCCGGTGTCGTGCGGCCGGCGCAGAACAGCTCGACGAACGCCTCGGTGGTCCAGCCGACGGCGGCCGGGTCGATGACGGCCGTGAATCCCCTGATGACACCGGCGGAACGCAGCCGGTCGACGCGCCGCTTCACCGCCGGGGCGGACAGCGACACCCGCTGCCCGATCTCCGCGTACGACGCCCGGGCGTCGGCGACGAGCGACGCAATAATTCGCTGGTCTACGTCGTCGATCTGCAATGTTTCGCCTCTCCGACGCAAGATTTGCGGCTGTCACGCCCACTGTAAGGTACCTAATCTTTTGACCGTGACCCTCCAGCGCATCCCGCAAAAGCGGACATACCTCATGTGCCCGCCAGAGTTCTACGCGGTCGACTACGCCATCAACCCGTGGATGGACACGTCGACCCCGGTCGACACCGAGCTAGCGCTCAAACAGTGGGAGCGGCTGCGGGAGACCCTCACAGGGCTCGGGCACACCGTGCACGTACTGCCGGCCGAGCCCGGACTGCCCGACATGGTGTACGCCGCCAACGGGGCCTTCACCGTCGACGGTGTGGCGTACGGCGCGCGCTTCAAGTACGCCCAGCGAACCGCCGAGGCGGCGGCGCACCGGGCGTACCTCGCGGCCCGCGGCTGGACTTGCGTGCGGGCCGCCGAGACCAACGAGGGCGAGGGTGACTTCGCGTACCTGCCGGACGCCTATGGCGGGCTGATCCTCGCCGGCTACGGCTTCCGCACCGAGCCGGCGGCGCACGTGGAGGCGCAGGACGTACTGGGCCGGCCGGTGGTGTCGCTGCGCCTGGTCGACCCGCGCTTCTACCACCTCGACACCGCTCTGGCCGCGCTCGACGACCGCACCGTCGCCTACTACCCGGCCGCCTTCTCGGCAGCGTCGCAGCGGGTGCTGCGGCAGCTCTTCCCCGACGCGGTCCGGGCCGACGACGCCGACGCGTACGCGTTCGGGCTGAACCTGGTCAGCGACGGCCGCCACGTCGTGCTGAACAGCGAGGCGACCCTCATGGCGCACAAGGTCGAGGCGGCCGGGTACACGCCGGTGCTCGTGGAGCTGTCGGAGCTGAAGAAGGGCGGCGGCAGCGTCAAATGCTGCGTCGCCGAGCTGCGCTGATTGGCCCTCGCTGCGCTCGGGCGGCTCGCGCTCGCGGGCTAGCCCAGGGTGGCCAGCTCGTTGATCAGCACGTTTGACAGGACCTGACCGTCGCGGCGCACCTCGCGCAGGTACCACTTCTGCTGCGGGGTGCGCGGCTGGTTGAACTGCCAGCCGCCGCGCGGGCTGTCGATCTGCCCAACCCGGCCGAGCATCAGGTTGACCTGCGGCGGGGTGAGCCGGTCGCGGCTGAGCCGGATCGCCCTGTCGAGCACCTGCGCGGCGTCGTACGAGGCCATCGCCGCCGACGACGGGGTCGCGTCGTGGGCCCGGCGGTACGAGGTTGCGAAGAGCCGGTTGGCGGCGTTGTTGATGTCGGCCGAGTAGTTCATCGCGGTGAAGATGCCCCGCGCCTCGTCGCCGGTGTCGGCCAGCATGGTGCCGTCGGTGAAGAAGCCCGGCGCGTAGATGCGGGCCTGGATGCCCTTGGCCCGGTACTGCTTGACGAACTCGGTGGCCGCCTGGCCGGAGTAGAAGGCGTAGACCACGTCGGGGTTGATGCCGCGGACCTGGTTGAGCGCGGTGTCGAAGAACGACCGGCTGGCGCTCGCGGTCGGGTCGGTGAGCACGGCCGAGGTGAGCCGCGCGTCGCCGGTGCCGAACTCCTGCCGGAACGCGTCGAACGCGTCCTGCCCGTTGTCGTCGTCGGGCGCCACGACCGTGACCCGCTCTGTCGGGGCCGTCTCGCGCTTGAGATAGGCGGCGAGCGCGTCGCTCGGTTCGCTGGTCACATACGACGTGCACCAGATGTAGAGCACGCTCTGGAGGCTGCGCGGGATGCCGTTGGTGGCGATCAGCGGGACCTTGGCGTTTTCCACCGTGTCACGGACGCCGGCCATCGCGCCGACGTTGGCGATGCCGGTGAGGGCGAGCGTGCCCTGCTTGAGCAGCGACTCGACGGCGGCCTTGGCCGACTTGGCGTCGGCGCCCTCGTCGGCGATCACCAGCTCGACCGGGTGGCCACCAAGCAGGTTCTGGTTGAGCTCCAGGTAGAGCTGGAACCCGTTGGTGATCTCGTCACCGATGGCCTTCAGCGCGCCGGTCTGTGGCGCGATCAAGCCGATCTTGACGGGCTCGTCGCTGGTCTCCGGCTCGTTGGTCTCCTCCGTGGCGCAAGCGGCGGCGAGCCCGGCCGCTCCGACGGCGGCGAGCAGCTTGAGCGCCTGCCGGCGATCTATCTGCGACACGGTGTTCCCTCTCTGTATCTCCCGGGGCCGGATCGCGGCTCCCTCCCCGAGGCTGTCTACCCGGTTGGCGACCCTGCGTCAATAAATGGTGATCATGAGTGCAGGGAATGTAACCCGGCCGTCACTGCCGGCCAGGCCGCCGATTCAGGGTCGATAAGAGCAAAATGCTCCGATTCTGGAAGCTCGTGGAGCGTCACCGGGGCACCAATCTGCCGCGCCATCGCGGCGTACCGCCGGCTCATCTCGATTGGCACGTTTCGGTCGAGGGCACCATGGACGATCACGGTGCGTGCAGTGCCGGGTAGCCGTCCGGAGGGGTCCGCCTCCGCGTACCGGTCCGGCACGTCGGATGGGCCACCGCCGAGCAGCGCGGCCACCGCGCCACCGTCGAGATCCAACCGGTACGCCTCCGCGAGATCAGCGACCGGCGCCAGCGCCACTACACCGCGCACGGGCGCCCTGGTCGGTGCTCCCGCCGGTCCCGAGGCCGCGCTGGCTGGCGCTCGCTCCGCTCGCGCGGGCCCCGGTGCCTCCAAAGCGTTGCCTTCCCTCGCGCCGCGCACTGACTTCGTCGGCGCGTCGCTCAGTCCAGGCAACGCCGGCCCGAGGGCCGCGACCGCCGAATACCACAGGGCGAGGTGCCCGCCGGCCGAGTGCCCCAGCAGGATCGGCGGCCCGTCGAGCGCCATCAGCCCTGGCAGGGCGCCAACGGCCGCCACGATGTCGGCGAACGTGCCGGGCCAGCCGCCGCCCGGCTGGCCCGTTCGCCGGTACTCCAGTTGCGCCACGGGGTATCCGAGACGAGCGAGCGCGGCAGCGAGCGGCCCGATGTGCGCGCGGTCCCACTGGGCCCGCCAGAAGCCGCCATGCACCACCACGACCAGCGGAAACGTGCGCCCGGACCCATTGGGTGGCAGGCGCACGTCAGCGATCTGATCGGGGTGCTGGCCGTATCTCACCGTCCCATCAGGGGGCGGCACGGCACGCGTGAGCACGGCGCGAGGGTCGGCGGACATGCACCGACGCTATCCCGCGCCGCGCGCGCTACAGATACTGGCCCGTAGGCCCACCATCAGCGCCCTGGCCCTGCCGCGTGCCCGGCATGCCAGGCACGACCGCTCCTCCGGGCCCCACGGGCAGCGCAGGCCGGCCGCCACGCATCTGCTCCAGCTGCATGCGGGCGGCCATCTGCTGGGCCACCAGCGCGGCCTGGATGCCGTGGAAGAGCCCCTCCAGCCAACCGACGAGCTGAGCCTGCGCCACCCGCAGCTCGCCCTCGCTGGGCGTCGCGCCGTCTTCGAACGGCAGCGACAGGCGCTCCAACTCTTCGCGGAGCTCGGGTGCGAGCCCGTCTTCCAGCTCGGTGATCGACCGCTGGTGGATCTCGCGGAGCCGGTGCCGGCTCGCCTCGTCGAGCGGCGCGGCGCGGACCTCCTCCAGCAGCTGCTTGATCATGCTGCCGATCCGCATCACCTTGGCAGGCTGCTCGACCAGGCGCGACGGGTCTTCGCCTTCGCTTTCCGGGTCGGTGTCGACGGTGCCGACCGGACGTCCGTCCGGGCCGACCACCACCACAGTGCTCTGACGGGCGGCCTCTTCCGGGTTGCGGGGTGCTTCGGTCATACGCCCATCTTCGCGCAGTGCCGGCCCGCGCCGCTCGCCGGTGTCAGCGCGACACGAAGACCTTCTCCAGGTACGCCGCCACACCGTCGTCGTCGTTCGAGAGCGTGACGTCGTCGGCGATCTCCCGTACCGCCGGGTGCGCGTTGGCGACCGCCACCGCGCGGCCCGCCCACGTCAGCATCGGTACATCGTTGGGCATGTCGCCGAAGGCCAGCACCTCGGGCGGGGCGATGCCGTGCCGTTCGCAGAACCACGCCAGCCCAGCGGCCTTGGTGACGCCCGCGGCGGAGATCTCGGCCAGCCCCGAGTACGACGAGTGGGTGGCCTCGGCCACACCGTCCAGCGCCTCGGACACGATCGCCAGGAACGCGTCGGGATCGCGCTCGCTCGCCCGCACCAGCAGCTTCACCGCTGGCAGCGCGGCCAGGTCGTCGGGGGAGTCGAAGACCCGGATCGTCGGGTCGGCGGCGTCCCACCGGATCGGCCACGCCGCGTCGTGCCGCAGCCGCCGGCCGTCCTCGACCTCGACCGCGAAGACCGCGTCCGGTACCGCCGCACGCAGTCGCCGCGCCACCTCGGTGAGCAGGTCCGGAGCCAGCGGATCGGCGCGCAGCACCTGATCCGTGTCCGGGTCGTACACCACCGCACCGTTCGCGCAGACAGCCGGAAGGGGCGCGTGCAGCTGGTCGTACACCTGGGAAAGCCACCGCACCGGGCGGCCCGTCACCAGCACGACCGGCGTGCCCTCGGCGGTGATCTGGGCCAGCACGTCGGCGGTGCGTGCGCTGACCGCACGGTCCTGCCGCACCAGCGTCCCGTCGAGATCCGTGGCAACCAGGCGGGGCGGGGTGTCCATCAACGCGACAGTAGTCGATCGAGGTAGACCGCTACGCCGTCGTCGTCGTTGCGCAGGGTGACCTCGTCGGCTATGCGCCGCACCGAAGGGTGGGCGTTCGAGACAGCGACCCGACCCCACCCCGCCCACTCGAACATCGGGATGTCGTTGGGCATGTCGCCGAAGACCAGTACCTCCGCACGGTCGACGCCCAGCGCCTCGGCTACCACCGCCAGGCCGGTTGCCTTGTCGACGCCGGGCGGGCAGATCTCCACGAACCCGAGCCCCGCCTGCGTGATGGAGGCTCGATCCGGCGAAACGATCCGGCGCGCCGCGGCGAGCAGCGCGTCGACGTCGTGGTCCACGGTGCGGGCGAACGCCTTGATGACCTCGCCCTGGAGGCATTCGGCGCGGGCCCGCCGTTCGAACCGGTCTGGGTACCGCCACGCGGGGTCGTAGTCGCCCCACAGCGGCGCATCCGGGCTGTCCAGCGCCTCCACCATGACCGTCAGCGGCCCGACCTGCGCCTCCAGGTCAGTGATCACACTGGCGAGCACCTCACCCGGCAGCCGCTCGTCGCGCAACACCACGGGGCCCGCCGGGTCGCTCTGGTCGACGACCCGCCCGCCGCCGGCCATCACGAGAAAGTCGGCGGCACGGATGTCGTTGCGCGTCAGCTCGGCCAGCCGCGGCCCGCGCCCGGTAGCGCCCACGATGGGGATGCCCGCCGCCCGTACCCGATCCAGGACCTCGTGGGTGAAATCCGACACGGTGTCGTCACTGCGCACCAATGTGCCGTCGAGGTCGGTGGCGATCAGTTTGGGCAGTCCCGGGCGCGGCATGGTTCCTCCTCACCCGGCCGGCGCCGGGGACGGCGAATCCGCCCCGGTGACGGCGGGGGAGCAACCGTACCTCGCTGATTGCTACTCATCCATGACTTTTGTGCGACGTCCGCGTCACGCGGGCTCTAACACATCCCGCCCGCCCAGGTACGGCTGGAGCGCCTTGGGAACCCGCACCGAACCGTCGGCCTGCTGGTGGTTTTCCAGGATCGGGATCAGCCAGCGGGTGGTCGCCAGGGTGCCGTTGAGGGTCGCGGCGGTCTGCGTGCGGCCCTCCGCGTCCCGGTACCGGATGTTGAGGCGGCGGGCCTGGAAGGTCGTGCAGTTCGACGTGGAGGTGACCTCGCGGTACCGCCCCTGCGACGGCACCCACGCCTCGCAGTCGAACTTGCGCGCCGCGCTCGAACCCAGGTCGCCCGCGGCCGTGTCGATCACGCGGTAGGGCACCTCGACCTTGGCGAGCATCTCCTCTTCCCAGGCCAGCAGGCGCCGGTGCTCGGCGTGCGCCTCCTCCGGCCGGCAGAACGAGAACATCTCCACCTTGTTGAACTGGTGCACGCGCATGATGCCCCGCACGTCCTTGCCGTGCGAGCCGGCCTCGCGGCGGAAGCACGACGACGACCCGGCGTACCGGATCGGCCGGTCGAGGTCGAGGATCTCGCCCGTGTGGAACGCCGCCAGAGCGACCTCGCTGGTGCCGACCAGGAACAGGTCGTCGGCCTCCAGCCGGTAGACCTCGCTGGCGTGAGCGCCCAGGTAGCCGGTGCCCTCCATCGACTCCGGCTTGACCAGCACGGGCGGGACGACCGGCGTGAAGCCGTACTCGACCGCTTGGCTGATCGCGACCTGTAGCAGCGCGTTTTCCAGCAGCGCACCCACGCCGGTCAGGAAGTAGAACCGGCTGCCAGACACCTTCGCACCGCGCTCCATGTCGACCGCGCGCAGCGCCTCGCTGATCTCCAGGTGGTCGCGGGGGTTGGCCAGATCGGGCTTGTTGCCGACCTCGCGCAGCACCACGTAGTCGTCCTCGCCGCCGGGCGGAGCACCCTCCTCGACGAGGTTGGACACGGCCAGGTGCGCCCGGCGCAGTGCCTGCTCGGCCTCGCTGGCGGCCGCTTCGGCCGCCTTCACCTCGGCCGACAGCTCCTTGGTACGCGCCAGCAGGGCGGCTCGCTCATCGCCTTTGGCCTGAGAAACCTGCTTGCCAAGCGACCTCTGCTCGCCTCGAACCGCCTCGAACCGCTGCACGGCCGCCCGCCGCTCTTCGTCGGCGCGGAGCAGGTCATCGACCAGCGACTCGGACTCGCCTCGGGCTCGCTGGCTCGCGCGGGCGACATCCGGATCTTCGCGAAGCAGGCGCAGGTCAATCACGACAAACCAGCCTACCGGCCCCGCCCCTCCCTTCGCCGCCCGGGCTAGTCGCGGTCGGGTTGGTCGGTGAGGGGGACGAAGGGGGACGCGGGGGAGACCGTGAGGTCGATCGGCTGCGGTATCTCCTCTGCCGGCGCCTCCTTCACCCCTGGGCGGCGCCATGGCCAGTCCGACTCGACCGGCGACCCATCGGCGGGTCCCGTCGGGGTGGCAGTGCCGGTCGCGGCGGCTGCGGTGGCGGGTGCGGGCATGAGCCGGCCCGCGAGGTAGAGCGCCAACGCGAGCCCGCCGACCCCGAGGAACGCCATGGTCAGCCCGCGGCCGTACGCGAGCTCGTATTCCGGCGCGTCCGGCCCGGTGTAGATGCCGAGCGACGTGACCGCGACGCTCCGGTCGTTCAGGTCGAACGCGATCGCGACGACGACGGCGCCCAACGTGCCCGCCATGGCGAGGCCGATCACCCGGGCCAGGTCACGCGCCGAGGGTGGGGCGAAGAGCACCAGTGCCACGCAGCCGACCAGCGCGAAAACGCCGATCAGGTACGCGGCCGCCCAGCCGCCCAACTCGCCTAGCCCGGCCGAGACGGGCGCCGGCGACAGACCCTGCCCGAAGAAATCCGGGTCGGTGATCGTGGTGACCTGCCACTCGCCGGCCAGCGACGCGAAGAGCGCGAGGGCCGCGAGCCCGGCGACGACCGGTACCACCCGGTGGTCGTGGCGCAGCTTGCCCAGCACGCCGCCCAGCGCCGCGCGGCGGCTGCGCGGCTCCTGCCCACCGAACTCCACAACCGCCGCGTCGTCGTCAGCCATGCTCAGACACTCTCCGCCTCAAGCGCACTCAGCAGCACTACCCTGCTCTCGACGTACTGCGGACCGGCTCCCACCTCGCGGATCAGACGCTGCTGGTGAACAACCGCCTCGCCGTCTTCGGTCTCCTCCACCCGCCAGTATTCGGGGATGCCGCCCGCGGCGTACTTGACCGGCTTCACCTCGCGGTCGTCGCGCCGAGAATCGGGCGAGACCACCTCAACGACGAGCGGAAACTCACGCGCTGGGTGATAGGCGACCGAGCGCGCCGGAGGATCGCGAAACACACCCACGTCGCACGTAAGTAATTCTGCCGGGCCGATCACCACACCCTGCTCCAAGTAGGCGTGCCGTCCCTGCGTGCGGAGAAGATGCCAGACACGTCCCTGAGCGTCCGCGTGCCACGGACGCATTGCTGCTGCTGCCACGACCAGCTTTCCCTCGCTTACCTCGTAGCGGTAGTCGGGAGGAAGCCCTTCCAGCAGTTCCGGTGTCCATTCGTTGGTCACCGGCAGCTCGATCGTCCGCATGGCGTGTACCTCCTGGGCTGCTCCGTACCCAGGATAGGAGTCATTCGCGCTGGGTGCGGACTGACAGAAGGGCGCCGCCCAGCGCCAGTACCAGTGGAGCCGCAACCCCGTACCCGACGCCGGACGCCCTGGCGGCACGGACGTCGATCATCGCGATCCCGCTGACCACGGTGTCCACCGACGTGCTGGCGAGGCGTCCGGCGAGTGCGCTGGCGACCGCCATGCCGGCGACGCCGAAGGCGAGCCCGGCGAGGGCCGCCCATCGCGCGGCCGCGCCTTTGGCCACGGCCGTCCAGGCGACCAGGCCAAGCAGCGCGAAGAGCATGACCACGTACCACCAGCCGAGGTCGAGCTGAAACACGGCGAGCCGCCCCTTGTGGTCGAGGTCGGCGCCGCCGACGGGCACGTCGACCGCTAGCCGGTACGTCGCCCACGGCAACGCCAGAGCGAGCAACGCCAGCACGAATCCCACTCCCGCGATCAGGCCCCCGCCGACCGTGGCCACCTTCCGGCTCATGCGCCGCATCGTCGCATCACGGTGTGCTTTGGGCTAGCGTCGGGTGCATGGCTATCCGCACCGCATCCGCCCTTTGGCAGGGCAATCTCACCGAGGGTTCCGGCACGGTCCGCACTGGTAAGGGCGGGTACGAGGGGAACTACTCCTTCAAGTCCCGATTCGAAGAGGGCGAGGGCACCAACCCAGAGGAGCTGATCGGTGCCGCGCACGCCGGTTGCTTCTCGATGTTCCTCTCGAAGGTTCTCGCCGAGGCCGGCTACACGCCCGACTCGGTGAACACGACGGCCAACGTGCACCTGGAGAAGACCGACGCCGGCCAGTCGGTGACCCGGATCGACCTGCAGACGGTCGCCGAGGTGCCGGGCATCGACGAGGCGGAGTTCCAGAAGAGCGCCGAGAACGCCAAGGCGAACTGCCCGATCTCCCGGCTGCTGGCCCCCGGTACGAACATCACGCTGACCGCACGCCTCGCCTGATCCGATCCGCTCCTGTGCCCGGCGGCGCTCCTGCCGTCGGGCACAATTGGCCCGTGCCCGTCGAGATGACCCGTGAGCGGTTCGAAGAGCTGGTCAGCGAGGCCCTCGACGAGGTGCCCGAAGAGCTGCTCGGGCTCATGAACAACGTCGTGATCCTGGTCGAGGACGACCCACCCGCTGGCGACCCGCACCTGCTCGGGCTCTACGAGGGGTATGCGCTGACCAACCGCGGCTGGGACTACGCCGGCGTGCTGCCCGACCGGATCACCATCTATCGCAACCCGACACTGCGCATCTGCGACAGCGAGGATGACGTGGTGGAGGAGGTGGCGGTCACCGTCGTGCACGAGATCGCCCACCACTTCGGCATCGATGATGAGCGGCTGCACGACTTGGGCTGGGGTTAGATTCGCTGGTTGCCGGGCGGTCCTACGCTCCAGGCATGCGTAGCGCGCTCTTTTCGGCAGAGAACCTCGAAAAGGAGTCTGCCCAGCCGGGCATGCGACTCCAGAACTCCAAGATGTTGAAGATAGAGCTCAACGGCGAGTGCATGGCCCGCACCGGCGCCATGGTCGCCTACCAGGGCCAGGTGCAGTTCCAGGCGCTGGGCTCTGGTGGTCTCGGCAAGTTCCTCAAGCAGAAGCTGACCGGCGAGGGCGTGCCGTTGATGAAGATGACGGGTCGAGGTGACGTCTTCCTCGCCGACCTGGCTTCCGATGTGCACCTGATCGACCTCGAGCAGGGCGACGCCCTGTCGATCAACGGGTCGAGCGTGCTGGCGTTCGACTCGACGCTCCAGTACGACATCCAGATGGTGCAGGGCATGGGGATGCTCTCGTCGGCGGGCATGTTCAACTGCGTCTTCAGCGGATACGGGCGGATCGCGGTGACCACGAAGGGCACTCCGGTCGTCCTCAACGTCGACCAGCCGACGTACGTCGACCCGCAGGCGGCGGTCTGCTGGTCGGCCAACCTCCAGACCGGATACCACCGGGCGGAGCAGCTCGGCTTGGGCACGCTGCTCGGCCGGCGCACGGGTGAGGCGTTCACGATGAGCTTCGCGGGCCAGGGCTTCGTGGTCGTGCAGCCGTCGGAGGAGCCGCCGGTGCAGGGCATGGGTCAGCAACAACAGGGCGGTGGGCTGGGCGGGTTGTTCGGCAGCTGACGGCGGCTACGGCAGGTCGCCGGAGCGGATGCGCGTGAGCCAGTCGGCGGCGTCCGCGTAGTCCACATCGGAGAGTCCGGCCGGCGCGGGGACCGGTCGGTCGCTCTCCGACATCCAGCGGTGCCTCGGGTAAGAGCCGAGGAAACGGACGTCTGCGCAGATCCGCCGGAGTCCCTGCAACGCCTCGCCAACACGGCCATCGGCGACATGGCCGGTGCAGTCCAGGAAGAAGACGTACCGGCCGAGGCGCTCGCCGGTCGGGCGGGACTCGATGCGGGTGAGGTTGACCCCTCGCACGGCTAGCTCCATCAGCACCGCGAGCAGCGCACCGACCCGGTCGTGCGCGATGTAGACGGCGAGCGAGGTCAGGTCGTCACCGGTTGGTGCCGGCGGCGATGCGGGCCGGGTCACCAGGACGAACCTGGTCACCGCGTCGGCGTGGTCTGCGATCTTGTCAGCGAGCACCGTCAACCCGTACCGGCCTGCGGCGATCGGCGCGCAGATGGCCGCGTCGTATTCGCCCTGAGCGGCGGCGATGGCGGCGGCCGAGTTCGACAGCACGTCGACGACCGTGGCGGCCGGCAGGTGCGACCTGAGCCAGCCACGGCACTGAGCGGACGCCTGCGGGTGAGCGGCAAGGCTGTGGATCTGGTCGAGCGGGACCGCTGTGCGGGCGGTCAACACGAACTCGACCGGAATCACCACTTCCTGGGTGATCATCAGCGGCGTGCCGTCGACCATCTCGTCGAGCGTGATCGCCACCGAGCCGCCGATCGAGTTCTCCAGCGGCACGAGCGCCGCGTCGGCCTCGCCCGCCCGGACCGCGTCGAGCGCCTCCGGGACGCTGCGCATGGGGGTACGCGTGCCGCGCTCGGCCTCGGGCAGGGTGTGCAGCGCCTGCTCGGTGAACGTGGCCTCCGGCCCCAGGTAGACGAAGCGCATGCCTAGAGCGTAGAGCCTAGACAAATCCCGTGCCGTCGCAGGCGAGGGTGCGTATGCCCGCTGGCGCCTCTGTGCGTACGGGGATGCTGCACACCTCCGTGCCAGCGGTGACGACGGTCAGCGAACCGGGCTGGCCGCGGGTCACCACGATCAGCGGGTCGCTGTTTGGCACGAGCACCACGGCGTACTGCCAGGTGCCGGCGCACTGCGGGTCGCCGGTGCGGACGGTCGCGTTGGCACGCGAGGGCAGCAGGCCGGAGGAGCGCCGCAGCGCCGCGATCACCTGCGCGCCGGTGGGCCGGCCACCGCAGCTCACCGCCGTCTCCTCGGGAAACCCGGTCTTGCTGGGTGATGGGGTGGGCAGCGCCTGGCTGGGACTCGGCAGCGGGGTGGCCGGAGCTTCGGTCTTCGGTGACGGCACCACGTCACCCGGCGGGTCGCGCAGTTCCGGCGGCACCCCGCACGCACTGGTCAGGGCAGCGCAGGCGACGACAGCCGCCAATGTGCGCAGGGGGGACAGCACGCGCCACATCGTAGGCGCCGCTGGCGCGCGAGCGGGACTCAGACCTCGCAGAAAAACGTGAGGGAGCCGGCTACCGAGCCGCCGTCGAGCAGTGGCGTGGCGATCGCGTCGACCGTGACGACCTCCTCGGTGCCGCCTTCGGCGACGATCCGCAGCAGCCCACGCGCCAGCCGCCCCGACTTCAGCGCCAGCCGCGGCGGGATCTTTTCGATCTCGGCCTCGGTGAGCTCGCTGCGTGCCTGTGTGAAATCGACGAGGCGGAGCACGCCGTCGGTCAGCGACCGGCCGGTGGCCTCTTCGGGAACGCCGAGGCGCAGCAGCCGGCAGCACTCCTCGGAGACGGCGACGATCGTCATCTCGGCGTCGATGAGGAGGCAGGGCTCGGCGGCGGCCGCGACGGTGGGCATCCACAGCGCCACGCTGCCGCCGCACTCCGGCTCGATGGTCGTGGGCGCGTGCGGCACGAAGACTTCCGAGAGCGAGAGTTCGACGTGCGCCACCCGCGCCTCCAATACGCTCCGCTGCCCACCGCTACGCTGGGCCGGCTCACCGCTACGCTAGCGGGTTTTGGCGCCAATCGCCGACCCCGGCAGGTGTCCGGCGGGTCACGCTACCGGCGCGCCCCCTTCTTGTCAGCGGCCGTTCGGCCGTCCTCGTACCACCGGTAGTCGGCCGCCGACCGGTACGGTGCGTTGAGCCAAGTGGACGGGTGGCGTGCAACCTGGGAGAGCTTTTCCGCCGTCGCGGGGGAGATGCGCTGACCGCCGGCCACGAGCAGGCGGTCGAGCTCGCGGTGGGTGGCGACGAGGCAGTCTCGGGGCAGGCCGTACACGCTGATCACGCCCGATCCGACGAAGGTGAGCACGGGGGTGACCGGCACGGTGATGCCCACCGCCGCGGAGAGCGCCTTGCTGGCCCGCTTGGCGTCGCGGCGGGCCTCGGAGAAGTACTCAGGGCGCTTGCCGTTGATCTGTACGACATCCCCGGCGATCATCACGCGAGCCCGGCCGTGGTCGGCGACCGTCACCGCGAAAAGGCCGCTCGGCCCGATGGCGAGGAAGCCGGCGCGCTCGTCGCGCCCGCGCCCGTCGAGCCCCGGCAGGGCCGGCACGTCGGTGCGGGGCCAGTCGACCACGTGCCACGCGGGGCCGAGGTGGTCGAGACGGGTGAGCGCGCGGTTGCCCGCGGCCTCGACGCGGCGGGTCTCGCGCTCGGCGAGACGCCGGCGGGCCCAGTCGAGTGGCGTGGGGCGAACCGCATCGAGAACCGCCGGCGTGTTGGCCTGGGACGGTGGCTTTTCGCTGGCGGGGGGAAGTGCCCGCTGCGGGGGCACGGCACGACGCGCAGGGAAGACAGTCATCGCGGACCTCCGGCAAAAGGTCTCTCGAAGTTATGGTTCCACTACCGTACGTGGCTGGATGCCTGCCGATGAAGGCGTTGCGGGCGAGTGACTGGGGATGAATGCCGCATTCACGACCCGCCTCTTTTGTCAGATGGTGCTACCCGACTGACTTACGCTGCCCAGTGTGGCCCATTACGTGGACAGCGAAGTCGGCCGGCTCGGCACCGTCCTCCTGCACAGACCGGGTCCGGAGCTGGCCCGGCTGACCCCGCGCAACAACGACTCGCTGCTCTTCGACGCGATTCCATGGGTGGGGCGTGCCCAGGAGGAGCACGACGCGTTCGCCGGCGCACTGCGCGCTCACGGGGTCGAGGTGCTGTACCTCGGGCACCTGCTCGCCGAGACGCTGGCCATCGACGAGGCGCGTGCCGAACTGACCGCTCAGGTACTTGCCGACCCCCGGCTGGGTGACACGCTTCGCCGGCGGGTGGCCGACCATCTGGCGTACCTCGATCCGACCGCGCTCGCGGCGGTGCTCACCGCTGGCCTGGCGCACGAGGAACTGCGCACCGGCGGAGGACTGGTCTACGCCCTGATGGACCGGTACGAGTTCGTCATCGACCCGCTGCCCAACCTGCTCTTCACACGCGACTCGTCGGTGTGGATTCGGGACCGTGCGGCGGTCACCAGCCTCGCGATGCCCGCACGGCAGCGCGAGACGACCCTCACCCACGCGATCTACCAGCACCATCCCCGGTTCGCGGGCACGGAGCTGGCGTACGAGCCGGCACTGGAGCATGTGGAGGGTGGTGACGTGCTGCTACTGGCGCCCGGCGTGATCGCCGTTGGCGTCGGCGAGCGCACCACGCCGGCCGGCGCGGAACGGCTGGCCCGCCGGGTCTTCGGCGCCGGGCTGGCGCACACCATCCTGGTCGTGCCGATAGCGCAGAAGCGGGCCACCATGCACCTGGACACGATCGTCACGATGGTCGACGTCGACGCGGTGCTGATGTATCCCAACATCGCCGACGCGCTCGTCGCGTACACGGTGATCGCGGGGGACGGCGGCGGTGACCCGAGGGTGGACGGGCCGGCGCCGTTCCTGCGTGCGGCTGCCGACGCCATGGACATCGACGCGTTGCGGGTGATCGACACCGGTCTCGACCCGGTCACCGCCGAGCGCGAACAGTGGGACGACGGCAACAACACGCTCGCGATCGAGCCGCGGCTGTGTGTCGCGTACGAGCGCAATGTGGAGACCAACGCCCAGCTCGAGCGCGCGGGAATCGAGGTGATCCGGATTCCCGGGTCCGAGCTGGGCTCCGGCCGCGGCGGCCCGCGCTGCATGTCTTGCCCGCTGGTCCGCGCCCCGCTGTCGCGGGCTGTCTAGCGCAGGGTGAGCTGGCGTCCGAGCAGCCCCTGCTTGGCACGGCGGGCGGCCGCGTCCAGCGGGGTGGCGTCGCCGAGAGCGTCGCCGTACCGCTTCGCGAAGTCGGCCAGCGGCGCCTCCCACTCGGCAGCCTCAGGGCCACCCGGGATGTCCCAGACCGGCACCAGCCGCCCGTGCGCGCGGAACATGCCGGCGAACTTCGTACCCTCGCCGAGCAGCAGCTCACCCGCGCCGGCCAGCCGCGACAGCGCGTTGAGGGCGGCGTCTTCGTCGTCTGGCAGCACCCAGCGCACGTGTCCCTTGTCGGGGACCCGGCACCAGTACGCGGCGTGCGCGGCGGCCAGCTTGACGGTCGGGTAGATCGAGGCGTTCGCGCGCTCCAGCGACGACTTCACGTTGGGGTCGTCGGCCGCGTCGTCGTCCAGCCAGAACTCGAACGTGTCGTGCATCGTGATCTCGAGCGGCTCGTCGACAAGGATGTCTTGCAGCCGCTGCCCCTCACCCGGCAGGGCGGGCACCGCGACCGTGCCGCCCGGCTTGGTCTGCAGGGCGCAGAGGATCGCTACGGCGAGGTCTCGCGAGACGTCGCCGGACTGCACGTGCCGCTGGAGCCCGACAAAGATCCGGCCGTCCGGCTTGGTCATCGCGGGCCACGCCATCGGCAGCACCGTGGCGAGGGTGACCGGGCGGTCGCCGTACTGCTCGACCAGCTCGGGCCGCAGGCGCAGCGGCGCGGACGCCGCCGGCACCAACTCGCGCAGCGCGATCCACTCGGGCTCGTCGACCAGGCCTTCGAACGGCCGGGGCACGAAGATGTCGCGCACCTTCTGGCGCTTGGGTGCCGCCTCGGCGGCGGACCGGGTGTTCTTTCGACGCTTGCTCACTCATTCTCCTGGTGCGCTCGCTCCGCGACGCCCGAAGGCGTTGCCTTTCCCACGGCGGCAATGTCTGCGGGATACCGGTTTGCGGCGCCGCGGGAAAGACAACGCCGCGCCGCTGCGCTCGCTCACGGTGACCCAGCCTAGGCTCTCCGGAGCGCGTGTGTGGTCAATGGCGCGGCTATCCCTGCAAAGGGACCGAGACGTCCGCCCATACGCTCTGGCCGAGACCGTCGCGTTCGACGCCCCAGCGGTCGGAGAGGGCGGCCACGATGCCCAGCCCGCGCCCGTCGATGGCGTCGACCGGCACCGTGCGGATGCACGGCGGTGCGAGGGCGCCGCCGTCGGTGACCCGCACCTGTAGCACCGGCGTCTCGTCGCCGCCACCGGGCCGCAGCCGCCATGCCACCCGGATCACTCCACCGGGCAGGGGATCGGCGTGGAGCACCGCGTTGCCGACCAGCTCGGCCAGGACGGCGACCGCGTCGGCGAGGAGAGTGGGAGGCAGTGAATCGCGCAGCTCGGTGACCAGTCGCTGGCGGGCCATGCGGGCGCCGCGAGGGTGGTGTGGCACGACAACGCACCAGGCTCGTTCGGCCAGCGCCATCGACACGTGTGCCTCCTGCCGTCACCTATCCGCGGGGGAGTCGCACCTCTGCGACCGTACCGCCTCCGTCGCGCGGACGAAGGGAGACCCATCCGTTTTGTCGTTCAACGATCCGTCTAACGAGAAAGAGGCCGAGACCGGTGCCTGGATACCTTCGACGATCACCTTGTTCTCCTTGCCAGAACCGGTCGAAGGCGCGCTCTACATGATCAGGTCGTACCCCGATGCCCCGATCGGAAACGCGGAATGCGACGGTGCGCTCGTCGGCTTCGGCGGTCACCTCGACGGGGGTACCCGGATTTGAATATTTCTCCGCGTTGGTGGCCAGTTCGGTGAGGACGGTCGCCATGCTGGTGCGGTCGCCGAGCGCCTTGGGAAGGTCGTCGGGCAGATCGACGGCCAACCGGCGGCGCAGGTCGGCGGGGAGCGTGCTGGCGGCGGAGCGCAGCGCGTCGACGAGGTCGAACGGCACCGGGGCGGCACCGCCCACCTGTACACCGTCGTTGGCGGCGGACAGCAACCGGTCGACCAGCCGCGCCAGCTCGCCGGCGCGCAGCCCGATCACCCGAGCGGCTTCGCGGCGATCCGGCTCCGGCAGCGATTCCCAGTGGTTGCACAGCGTGTCCGCGTATCCCTTGATGACCGTGACCGGCGTGCGGAGCTCATGGCTGGTGACCGCGACGAAGAGGTCGCGATCGTGGTCGTGGCGGTACTGGTCGGTGGTGTCGCGGAAGGTGACCACCCGGGACTCGAACGTGCCGGGGAGCTCGCCGGACGTGATCTTGAGCCATCGGCCGTCGGGCATCCGGTGGTCGAGCACCTGGCCGGACGGCGGTATGGAGAAGGGCAGCTTCTGGTTGATCATTTTTTGCGCTGACAGGCCCGTGACCTGCTCGGCGGCCGGGTTCCATAGCCGGACCAAGCCGTCGCGGTCGATGATCGCCAAGCCGTCGGCCAGCGCGGCCACGGCGGACCCGTCGCCGTGGACCGGTAGACCCGCAAGGTCGCCGTACATGTGCGCGACGCAGGTGGCGAGGTAGGACATGAGGGTGTGGTGCTCGGTGCCGGCTTCGCCGTCGGCGTCGGGGAAGTAGGCGTGCAGACCGCCGATCACCATGCCGCGTAGCTCCGTGCGTGCGTAGAGCATCCGCCGGAGGCCGCGACCGATCATCTGGTCGGCGAGCGCGCGGTCGAGGGCGCGCACCGGCAGGCAGGCCGTGCGAGGGCCGGCGAGCAGCCGCGCGGTGGCCGGGTCGGAGGTGTCGACCGGCCGGCCCAGCGTCCACTCCGCGGCGCCGGTGGCCGCGACGACCCGGCCGCCAGTGGGTCCGTACTCGGCAAAAGACATGCCGGCGGCGCCCAACGCCCGTTCGAAGAGCTTGAGCTGGTGACCCAGAACCGGAAGGCCGGAGTCTCCCGAGTTGGTCATCTCGATGACGATGGCTTGCCCGGCGATGAGAGCGGCGTAGTCGGGACGCTCCGGCATGACCTGAGTCTGCCCTGTCTCGTCGATTTTGTGCAGGGTCCTACCTCCCCAACTGGTCAAGCACGAACCGCGGCCGGTCCGTGATGATCCCGTCCACTCCGTGACGCAGCGCGAGGTCCAGATCCTCCCTCTCGTTGACGGTCCAGACGTAGACCGGGTGTCCGCCTTTCTGTAGCAGTGGTACGAGTTGCGGCCGGGCGCGGATCAGCCCGATTCCGGGCCCGGCGATCCGGGCACCGAAGGGCAGCTTGCGTAGCGGCAGGCGGGGCGGCAGCACCTGGAGCAGCAGGGCGGTCGGAAGATCTGGCATCAGCTCGCGGACGCGCCGGACGGACAGCGGAGAGAACGACATCACCGTGATGCCCACCCGGCCGTCCGGCAGGTCGTGCTCGCGCAGCAGGGCGGCCAGCCGGCGCTCCACGTCCCCGCCGTACCGCGATGGGTGCTTTGTCTCGATAAGGACCTGGATGTCGCGTCCCGCCTCGCGCACCGCCGAGAGCAGCCGGTCGAGCGTTAGCAGCCGAATGCGGTCGGGGTCGACCGGCTCGTCTGTTTCGACGCCGTGCCAGGACCCGAAGTCGAGCTGCTCCAGCTCGGCCAGCGTGTGCGCGCTGACCCGGCCGCGCCCGTTGCTGGTGCGGTCGAGGCGCCGGTCGTGGACGCACACCAGGTGGCCGTCGCGGGTCAGCCGGACGTCGCACTCGAGGCCGTCCGCGCCCTCCTCCAGCGCGCGCAGGTACGCGGCGAGGGTGTGCTCGGGCAGCGCGGCCGACGAGCCGCGATGGGCGAAAACGAGGGGGGACGCCATTTAAAGCACTCTTGCCGGCTGCCCGTCTTCGCTCACCAGCTCGCGGCCGGTCGCGGCCCAGTCCTGCATGCCGCCGTCGAGGTTGCTCACGTTGTCCCACCCGTTGCCGAGCAGGTATGCGACCACCTGGCCGGAGCGTCCGCCGGAGCGGCACACCACGACCACGTCGCCCTCCGTAGGCACCTCCGCGATGCGCGCGGGGATCTCCATCATGGGCATGTGCACAGCACCGGGCGCGTGGCCTGCGGCCCACTCGTCGGGCTCGCGAACGTCTAGCAGGAAGGCCCCGGCGGGAATCTCGGCCGCGGTCACCGTAGGAATGTGAGGTCCGAACACGGGTCCTAAGCGTAGCTACAGTTTGTTCACCCAGCGGGGGTTAGCGGTGACCCATGCGGCGAGGTCCGCGCGCGCCAGCGCCGCGAAGAGGGCGTCCGCGGGCGGGTCCAGCAGCACGTATGAGACGCCCCCGAGCTTTTCCGGATGCGCGGGGACCTGGACCCCCACCAGGTCGTCGGCGCGGATTCCACGCAGTGCCAGGACCAGATCTGGCAGCTGTACGCCGTTCGTGTCGACGGTCAGCGATGATCCGACGGCGCGGAGCAACTGGTCCAGCTTGACCGGGTTGGCAAGGTCTCCGGCATCGGACATTTCTGCCAGGATGGCCTTGAGGATCTGCTGGTGGTGGCGTTGCCGGTCGAAGTCTCCCTTCGGCAGGTCGTAGCGCTGCCGCGCGTAGTCGAGCGCCTGAGCGCCGGTCATCTCGTGGCAGCCCACCGTAAATACGTGCCCGGTGTGTATCGAGCGCACCTCGGTGTCGACGCAGATGGTCACGCCGCCGAGCAGGTCGATCACGCGCCGGAACCCGCCGAAGTCGATGATCGCGGCACCGTCGAAGCGGACGCCGGTCAGCTGGGTGAGGGTTGCCGAGACAAGGCCCACCCGCCCGTACTGGTAGGCCGCATTGATCTTGTCGGTGCCGCCGCCGTAGCCGCTGGTCGTGTCGGCTGGGATCGGCACCCGCAGGTCCCGCGGCACCGAGATCAGGTACGCGTGCCCCAGTCCGGCCGGGATGTGGGCGACCATGATCACGTCGGCGCGCTGGCCGCCGGACGGATTCGAGACCCGCAGGTCAGAGCCGATGATCAGGTAGTTGAGCGGGCCATCGAGGGTGCTGCCGGCGTGCTGCCTCGCCCCGGCGTCGAGCAGGCGCTGCTGATCGACCGCGTGCTCGTACCGCCAGACCAGCACCTGCACACCGACCGCACCTAGACCGGCTGCCAGCAGCAGCACTAGGCCGGCGCCGAGAAAGATCTTCGCCCATCTCGGTGCCACATAGGCGAGCCTACTTTGGGCTTATTTCTCTTTGGCCAGAACTGTCGGATTCTCCAGGATGAATTGGCCGAGCTTGTCGTCTTTGACCGCTTTGAACATGTCCTGGCTGATCGGGTTGAGCACCTCGCGGCCCTCGGTGTTGCCGCTGAACGTGCCGTTGTTGGTGCGCAGCAGCACCAGGTCGTTGGCGGCCACGCCGCGCATCGTGAAGAGGAAGTCGGCGGTGCTGGCGCTACCCGTGTCGAGCACGAACGCCTTACCCGCGGCCTTCATCAACCCGTTGAGCTTGAGCGGGTTGGTCATCCCGGTGTCGACTGCTTTCTTCGCCATCGCCTTGATGAGCTGCTGCTGGTGACGCTGGCGGTCGTAGTCGCCGTTTTTGAGCCCGTATCGCTGGCGGGAGTAGTCGAGCGCCTCCCAGCCCTTCATTTCGCGACAGCCGACCTTGTGGATGACCGGCTCCTTCTTGCCGCTCATCTTCTTGGCGTCGGCGTTCCAGGTGGGCTTGCCGTTGACCAGCGTCATGTGATGCGACCTGACCTCCTGGTCGACGCACATCCGCACGCTGCCCAAGGCGTCGATCACGCCCTTGAAGCCGTTGAAGTCGATGATCGCGGCACCGTCGAAGCTGATGCCGGTCAGGTTCTTGATCGTCTGTGCCATCAGTTGGGCGCCGCCGGCCCACCCGCCGCCGTTCTGGGCGCCGTGGAAGAACGCCTCCGTCGCCTTGGCGGAGCCGCCCGCGTACCCGTTCTTCTTGAACGCCGGCACCTGCACCTGCGTGTCGCGCGGGATCGAGATCAGGTACGCCTGGTCGTGGGTGGCTGGGATGTGCAGGATGATGATCGTGTCGGCCCGAGTGTCGTTGACGTCCCACCGGGCGCGCGCGTCGACGCCCAGCAGGAGAAGGTCGATCGGGCCGTCGAGGCTCTTGCCACCCTCCGCGTCGGTCTTGCTGGCGGTGCCCAGCAGGTTGGTCGTCTCGATGTCGCCCGTCGCCTGGTTGAGCAGTGCCTTACTTCCCACGATCGCGCCACCGCTGACCATCATCAGCACCGCACCGAAGACGACCGTCAGGCGGGCCCACAGGGGGTCCTTCCGGCGCTTGGTCTTCGTGGACTTGGTGTTGGTGCGGGCTGGGGGCTTGACGGGGGAGGAGGCGGCGGGTCGCTCCAGCGACGCGGGGCGTCGGGGCGTCTGAACCGGCATCCTGCTCTCCAGGTCGGGGACAAGGGGGCTAGCCCACTTTACGGACACCTTCTCGACTCCGCGAGTTCCCCTGCGTTTCAGGTACGTGTCGCCGACTGGATGCACTACCGCAAATAGGGGCGTAGCGGCTCACGTCTTAGCGATGAACTGCGGATTGCTGACAAGGAAATCGGCGAGCGTGCCATCCCGTACCGCCGCGAGCATCGCCATCGAACGATCGCTAAGCTGCTCGAAGCTCTGTCCGTCGATCATCAACGGTTGTACCTTGCCACCGTTGGTCTTGATCAATACGAGGTCGTTCGCGGCGACCCGGCGGAGCGTGAAGATGAAGTCGGCCACCGGGATGCCCTGGGTGTCGAGCACGAACGCCTTGCCGGCTGCCTTGATCACGTTGTTCAGCTTGACCGGGTTCGTGATCACGCCCTTGCTCGTCGCCTCCTTGGCGATCGCCTTGATGAGCTGCTGCTGGTGGCGCTGGCGGTCGTAGTCGCCGTTCGGCAGGCTCTTGCGGATGCGGGCGTAGTCGAGAGCGAGCTGAGCGGACATCCGGCGGCAACCCACCTCGTGCACCAGCGCGTGGCCCCCTGGCGGCAGATCCTGGATGCCCGCGCCCTCCTTGTACCAGAGCTTGAGGATCTTTCCGTTCTTGTCGACGCCCAGGTGGATCGACTCCGCCCGCTGGTCGACGCACATCTGGACGCCGCCGAGCTCCTTCACCACCGCCTCGAACCCCGAGAAGTCGATGATCGCGGCACCGTTGAACTTGATGCCCGTCGCCCGGTTGATCGTCCGGGCCAGCGAGTCGACGCCCCGGGCGCGCTTCTCCAGCTCGGTGCCCGACCCCTGGTACCCCTTGCTGAAGGCTCCGTTGATCTTGCCAACGCTCGCGCCGGCGCCGGTCTTCGCGTACGCGGGGATGTCCACTCGCCAGTCCCGGGGAAGCGACACCAGGTACGCCTGGTCGTGGCTGGCCGGGATGTGCAGTACGACGATCGTGTCTGCCAGGACGCTGGCCCCCGACCTGCGGGGGGGGCGGGCGTCAATGCCGACCAGCAGCATGTTGACCGGCCCGTCGATGTCGTTACCGCCCGGCTGCCCGGCGGCGGCCGCGTCGCCGCCGAGCAGGTTCGTCGTCTCGATGTTCGAGGTGGCGTTGCCGATGATCGCGTGGGCGCCGACGATCGCGGTGCCGCTGAGCATCATCAGCACCGCCCCGCCGATGACGGTCAGCCGGGCCCAGAGCGGATCACGTCTTCTTTTTCCAGGGCGCTGGCCGCGCTCCACCTGCATCCCGGGTCCGATCGCCGACGACAGAGTCCAGCGCGGAGGCTACGGCCGTACGGGATACGGATCATGAAGCCCAGGTGACGCCCCGGCGAACCGCCGTCAGCTCCCTGCCTTGGGGCTCGGCGTGGCGTTCGCCGTCACCCAGTCCTTCATCGTGTCATTGGCCATCGCCTGGTACATCTCCAGCGCCTTTTCCTTGTTCGACACGACCACCGACTCACCGTTGATCGTCTGGCTGCCGTTGTGCGGGCTGGTGATGAACTTCAGGTTCTCGCCGCGCAGGTTGCGGAACTGAAGCGCCATGTCGACCAGGGAGAAGCCGTCGTCCACGGTCACCGCGTCGGTCACCGCCTGGAGAAACGAGTTCAGCTTCTTGGGGTTCGTCAGCGTGCCGGTACTCGCCGCCTTGTCCATCAGCGCCTTCAGGAACTCCTGCTGGTGGCGCATCCGGGCGAAGTCACCGTCCGGAAACTGCTTGCGCTGGCGGATCCAGTCGAGCGCCTCGGCGCCGTCCATGTGGTTGACGCCCTTCTGGAACGTCCGGTACGGCTTGTGGATCGACTTGGTCGTGCGCTCGACGTTGAGGTCGACACCACCAAGCGCGTCGGTGACCTCTTTGAAGCCGGCGAAGTCGATCGCCATGACGTGGTCGATGCGCACGTCCGTGAAGCACTCCACGGTACGTACAGCCAGTGGCAGCCCACCAAACGCGAACGCCGCGTTGATCTTACCGCGCTGGCCGCCGCAGTCCGCCTTCGCGCTCTCCGGGATCGGTACGTAGAGATCCCGGGGGATCGACACCAGGTACGCCTCGTTGTGGCTGGCCGGGATGTGCATCACGATGATCGTGTCGGCGCGCCACTTGCTGGACTTGTCGACCGGGGCGTCCGGGTCACGAGAGTCGCTGCCGACCAGGAGAATGTTGAGCGAGCCGTCGACCGTCTTCGCTGGCCGCCCACCGGTAATCTCCGAAAACGGGTCGGTGCGGGCAATATCGTCATCGAGGCCGTTCACGTACGCCCACAGCCCGCCCGCACCGAGCAGGCCCAGCACCACCACGATCACGCCCACCAGCAGGCCGATCCTGCCCCACTTCGGCCGCAGTCGCCCGCGTCCACCGCCAGGGCCGACAGGTCCCCGCGGTCCACCAGGCCCGTACGGCCCCACCGGCCCGCGTCCGCCGCCGGACACTGACCGTGAAGGCGGCCCGAACCGCCCATAGTCGTCCGCGTCAGCACCCGGAATGCGGGCGCGGCCGGAGATACGTCCCGAGTTGGGAGAGTTCGCACCCGGCACGGAGGCTCGTCCGGCGCTGCTGCCGTAGGGAGACCTGGTCGGTGACATGTAACTCAGGGTATGTCGGAAATCCAAGTTCGCCTTTCACCGCCACCGCAACGGCACAAACATGGGACTCACCAGCGCCCCACCCACGCACCTACACCCCCGCGCCGCTCCGCCGCCCGGCTCGCGGCGCTGGCACGGGGGTGGGGTGGGGGCTAGTGGGTTAGGCGGCTGGTGAAGTGGGCGATCGTACGGCTCAGGCCGTCTTCGACGCCGACCTCGGGCTCGAAGCCCAACCGCGTACGCGCCAGCGTCAGGTCGGGTCGCCGCATCTCCGGGTCGTCGGCGGTACGCGGCAGGTATGTGATCTCGGACGAGCTGCCGGTCAGCCGCACGATCAGCTCGGCCAGCTCGCGCATCGAGAACTCGTGCTCCGTGCCGCAGTTGATCGGCCCGGTCTCCTCGGAGTCGAGCAGCAGCAGGATGCCCCGCACCAGGTCGTCGACGTAGCAGACGGAGCGGGTCTGGGTGCCGGTGCCGTGCAGCGTGATGGGCTCACCGCGCAGCGCCTGGGTGATGAACGTCGGCACCGCACGCCCGTCGTCGGGTCGCATCCGTGGTCCGTACGTGTTGAAGATCCGCACGATCGCGACGTCGAGGCCGTGGTGGCGGTGGTACGCCATCGTGGCCGCCTCGGCGAACCGCTTGGACTCGTCGTACACGCTGCGGACGCCGATGGGGTTGACGTTGCCCCAGTATGTCTCGGGCTGGGGGTGCACCTGCGGGTCGCCGTACGCCTCGGAGGTGGACGCCAGCAGGAACCGGGCGCCGTCGGTGACCGCCCGGTCGAGCAGGTGCATCGTGGCGACCGAACCGACCCGGAGGATCTCGATCGGCAGCGTGGCGAAGTCTTTAGGGCTCGCCGGCGACGCCATATGCATGATCGCGTCGAAGCGCTCGGTGATCGCCGGGTGGTGGTGCGGCAGCCCGTCTGAGATGTCGGCCTCGACCAATGCGAACCGCGGGTGATCCGCGAGGTGGCTCAGGTTGTCCTTGGAGCCGGTGACGAAGTTGTCGACGGCCACGACCGTGCATTCGCGCGCGAGCAGGGCGTCGACCAGGTGCGACGGCACGAATCCCGCGCCTCCGGTGACGAGGACGCGGTGACCTGCTCCGAATCGCGGCGCTATGACCATGAGGCAAGCCTACCGATCTCCCGTCCAGCCGGATTGGTGCCCTGTCACGTACCCGGGTCCAGGACGGGACGAACCCGTGCGGCCAGCC
Organism: Micromonospora sp. CPCC 205371; assembly: GCF_026130045.1. Taxonomy (GTDB): domain Bacteria; phylum Actinomycetota; class Actinomycetes; order Mycobacteriales; family Micromonosporaceae; genus Phytohabitans. Next base: position 22,193 of record NZ_JAIBNX010000001.1, on the reverse strand, counting down.
ACAACCGCACGGGTCCGTCGTTCGTGCCGTCTGTCAGTGCGCGCCCGCGCCGGTGAGGGAGCGCACCTCCAGCTCGGCGTATTTCTGCTCGTCGCTCTCCTTGGAGAGCAACGTGCCAATCCAGCCGCACAGGAAGCCGAACGGGATGGAGATGATGCCCGGGTTGTTCAGCGGGAACCACTGCCAGTCCGAGTTCTTGAACATCGACGTCGGCGCCCCGGACACGACCGGCGAGAAGAAGACCAGCACCACGGCGGCCAGGAGACCGCCGTAGATGGCCCAGACCGCGCCGGACGTGTTGAACCGCTTCCAGAAGAGGCTGTACAGGATCGCCGGCAGGTTGCCGGACGCCGCGACCGCGAACGCGAGCGCGACCAGGAAGGCCACGTTGAGGCTCTGCGCGAAGAGCGCCAGCACGATCGAGATCGCGCCGATCACGAACGCCGCGATACGGGCGACCTTGACCTCTTGGCCCTCGGACGTCTGACCCCTCTTGATCACATTGGCGTAGAAGTCGTGCGCGATGCTCGACGACGACGCCAGTGTGAGCCCGGCGACCACGGCGAGGATCGTCGCGAAGGCGACCGCCGCGATGACCGCCAGCATCACCGCCCCGCCGGTGTCGCCACCGAGGAAGTCGAGGCCGAGTTGCTCGGCGAGCTGCGGCGCCGCCGTGTTTCCGGCCGCGTCCTGAGCCCGGATTTCCTCGCCGCCGACCAGCGCCGCCGCGCCGAAGCCGAGCGCCAGGGTGAAGAGGTAGAAGGTGCCGATGATGCCGATCGCCCAGAGCACGCTCTTGCGGGCCGCGCGGGCGGTCGGGACGGTGTAGAAGCGGATCAGGATGTGCGGCAGGCCGGCGGTGCCGAGCACCAGGGCGATGCCGAGCGAGAGCAGGTCCATCTTGTTGTAGAAGGTCTGCCTCGCGTTGTCGGCGACATCCACGCCGTACCGCAGGCCCGGCTCCAGGAACGCGTCGCCCTTGCCGGAGGCGTCCGCCGCCGCGCCGAGCAGCGACGAGAGGTTGAAGTTGAACTTGGCCAGCACCAGAACCGTCATGATCGCCGCGCCGCTCATGAGCAGGAACGCCTTGACGATCTGGACGTACGTGGTGCCCTTCATGCCGCCGACCGTCACGTAGACGATCATCAGGGCGCCGACCAGGACGATCGTGGCGATCTTCGCGGCGTCGGCGTCCATGCCCAGGAACGTGGTGCCCGGCCGGATGCCGAGCAGCAGCGCGACCAGCGCGCCCGCGCCGACCATCTGGGCGATCAGGTAGAAGATCGACACGGTCACCGTTGAGACGGAGGCGGCGGTGCGCACCGGACGCTGCCGCATCCGGAAGGCGAGCACGTCGGCCATCGTGTACTTGCCCGAGTTCCGGAGCAGCTCGGCGACCAGGAGCAGGGCCACCAGCCAGGCCACCAGGAAGCCGATCGAGTACAGGAAGCCGTCGTAGCCGTACAGCGCGATGAGGCCGGCGATGCCGAGGAACGACGCGGCGGACATGTAGTCGCCGCCGATCGCCATGCCGTTCTGGAAGCCGGAGAACGCGCGGCCGCCGGCGTAGAAGTCGGTGGCGGTCTTGGTCTGGCGGCTGGCCCACACCGTGATGGCGAGAGTGACCGCCACGAAGACGAGGAACAGGATGATGGTCAGGGTCCGTGCGGTGGTGTCGCCGGCTTCCGCGGCAAGAAACGCACTCATTCCTTGTCCCCGTTCTCGAGCGCCGCGCGGATCTTGTCGGCCGTCGGGTCGACCTTGTTGTTGGCGTACCGGGAGTAGTACCACGCGATCAGGAACGTGGATACGAACTGCAGCAGCCCGAAGATCAGCGCCACGTTGATGTGGCCAACCACCTTGGTGTCCATGAAGCCGCGTGCGTACGCGGACAGGATCACGTAGAGCGCGTACCAGAGGAAGAAGGCTGCGGTCATCGGGAAGACGAAGCCGCGCAAGGCCTTGCGCAGCCCAGCAAACTCGTCCGACCGCTGGACCTCGACGTACCGCTCCGGGGTCGTGGGCGCCGGGGCGGGTGCATCGGTCGTCATGCGGGGTTCACCACCTTACGGGGCGTGGGTATTCGTACTCACAGGGTTTCGGCCCGCACCGTAAGAAGCCCGTAGGGTGGCCTGGGTGATGGTGGTCGTCGATTGCGCCGAACGGTTACCTAGCTGCGCCGAGTGACGTGGATCACGCCGCTTACCGGTGCCGTCCTTCGAAAGATGTCAATGGCCGAGCTGGCGGTACCGGCCCCGGAAATACACAAGCGGATCATCGTCCGCGCCCAGCTCCACGGTCTCGACCGTGGCCTCGACCAGCAGGCCCCAGCCCAGCTCACGGGCGTTGTCGAGCCGGCAGCCCACCCAGGTCGCGACGTCCGCGGGCACAGGGCCGTAGGGCGTGTCGCGGAAGGCGTACCCCTTGAAGAGCCCGCCCGGCGCGGGCATCAGGCCCGCGAAGCGATCGGCGAGCTGGCGATGCGCGCTCGCCAGCGGCGCGACGGCGAAGCGGCCCGCGCTCCGCGCGGCCGCCCAGAGGTCGGCCTCCTCGTCGACCACCCCGAGTAGCCGCGCTGGCTCTCCGTCGACGACCAGCGTCGTCGACACGGTGAGCCCGGCGGGCCCGGGCGCCGTCCAGAGGGTCACGGCCGACGCCAGCCGCCCGCGCAGTCTCCGCGCGGGCGAGCGCGCTTCATCCGGTACGGCGAAAGGGTCGGTGCCGTGGATCTTGGCGCCCGGCTCAGGCGGATGATTCACGTGGAACATTGTGCGTCACCGGCGGGGCGTGACCGCCGCCAACAGCTCGGGCATCCGGCGATCGAGCACGTCACCGGCCAGATAGACACCGAGGGCGGCGGCACCGAGCCCGTAGCCGACGCCAACCGGCCCGGCCAACCATAGCCAGGTCGGCGCGTCACCGAGCAGGGCGGCGGTCACCACCATCGGCACCGCCGCGGCAGCTGAGCCGAGCATCGACACGAGGCTGAGCAGGCTCTTCGCGACACTAGCGCCGGTATTGATCGTGAACGGGTTGGACGTCTCGGGCAGGGCGTACGCGGCCAGGATCGACACGAACAGGTTGGCGGCCAGTCCGGCGCCGTACGCCGCGGCCAGCGTGCCGAGCAGCAGGCCCACCCAGGTCGGCTCGCCCAGCAGCAGGCTCATCGCCACCGCGACGACCACCAGCAGTGGGCCGGCGTACGCGGTGAACGCCGCCACCCGGGACCGCAGTTCGAGCCGCCCTGGCACCCCGGCGACCACGTTCGCCCCGTACGCCGTGCCGTCGTAGCCGAACTGGTTGGCCAGCGTGACCGCCGCGAGCGTGCCGACGAAGATCATCGAGATGCTCACCGTGCCTGGCGAGCGCGCGTTGCCCGCGACGTTGATCATCACGGGCAGGAACAGGCCGACCACCAGAAACGTGATCAGCCCCGCACGCCGCCGCACGTCCCGCCACCAGTACCGGGTCTCGCGCGCCACCAGCGCCGCGTACCGATTCCTGGCCATCCACCGCATCCCGCGCGGTATGAGCTGGTCGACGGCGCCGCCGCGCGCCGCCCTGGCCGGCCCCGCCGTGGTCGGCGTCCCGCCGACCATCGCGGCCTCCAGCGACCACGACCACCACCACAGCAGCGCCGCGGTCGCGGCCAGCGTGATGGCCAGCTTGAGCGGTACCGCCCAACCGCGCCCCGCCGCGACATCGAAGCCGAGCGTGTACCCGGCGGCCAGCGGCGTCCAGCCGACGACCCGTGCCGGCCCGATCAGCCGGTCCCAGTCGGCGGTCTCGGCCGCCGCGATCAGCCCGATCTGGAGCGGACCGAGCAGCGCCGCCAGGCCCGCCAGCGCGATAGCCGCCAGATCGCGCATCCTCCGAGACCGCAGCATCGTCGCGAACGCGCTGGTCAACGCCCTGCTCGCCGCGACACACAGAAACAAGCCGGCCGCGACACCCGCAGCCTGGGCGAGTGCCGCCGTCCACCCGCCGAGCGCGCCGGCCGACACCACCAGCCCCGCGGTCGACGCCAGCGTGGCCACGGCGGGTATCCCCACCAGCGCGGCCGCGAGCATTCCGGTGACGACGGTCCGGCGGCGCAGCGGGAGGAGCGCGAACCGCGCCGGGTCGAGCGTCTCGTCCACGCCGAAGAAGACCAGTGGAAGCAGCACCCAGCCGAGCGTGAGCGCCCCACCGCCGAACCCGGCGACCAGTAGTGCCGCCTTCTCGCTCCCCGCCAAGCCCGGCACCGCGAAGAGCAGGAAGCCACCCGCCGCCCACCAGAGCCCGAAGAAGATGCCCGCCAGGAAGAGCGCGACGCGCCACGGCTGGCCGCGGAAGTTGTTGGCCGTCATCCGGAGCTTCAGCCGGACGAACATCACAACCACGCGAGCTCCTCGCCCGTCGCCGTACGCCCACCAACCACCTCGACGAACACGTCCTCCAGAGACCTGCCGCCGCGTACTTCGTCGAGCGTGCCCACGCGCTTGATCGCCCCGTCGGCCAGGATCGCGGCGTGGCTGCACAGCCGCTCGACCACCTCCATCACGTGGCTGGAGAAGATCACCGTGCCGCCGCCGGCCACGTACCGCTGAAGGATGTCGCGGATCAGCGCCGCCGACACCGGGTCGACCGCCTCGAAGGGTTCGTCCAGTACCAGCAGCCGCGGCGCGTGCAGCAGCGCGCACGCCAACCCGATCTTCTTCTTCATGCCGGCCGAGTAGTCGACCACGAGCGTGCGGCCGGCGCCAGCCAACGCGAGCACGTCGAGCAGCTCCCGGGCCCGCTGGTCGATCACCGCCGGGTCCATGCCCCGCAGCAGCCCGTGGTAGGCCAGCAACTCCGCACCGGTCAGCCGGTCGAAGAGGCGTACCCCATCGGGCAGCACCCCGAGCAGCGCCTTGGCACCGGTGGGATCGGACCACACGTCGTGGCCCAGGACCCACACGCGACCCTCGTCCGGTCGCAGCAACCCCACCGCCATGGACAGCGTGGTCGTCTTGCCCGCGCCGTTCGGGCCGAGCAGTCCGAAGAACGACCCCGCCGGCACGTCCAGGTCGATCCCAGCGACCGCCACGACCGTCTCGAACCGCTTGACCAACCCCCGAACCGCAAGCGCACTGTCCACCCCTCGACCGTAGAGCCTTCGCCCGGGTCAGAGGCGGAGGCTTTCGGGCGCGTGCAGGCGGAGCATAGTGGTGCTGACGTCGGCGGGGGTGCGGCGGCGGGTCGCCATCGATACCGCGACCATCACGGCGAACGCGAGCGGCACCGTCCAGGCGGCCGGCTGGGCGACGAGCGTCGCGGGCCAGCCCGACAGGGGCGGACCGACCACGGTCATCAGGACAGCGCCCACGGCCGCGCCGCCGCCCGCGAGCACGCCGGCCGCCGCCCCGGCGTCGGTGAGGCCGCGCCACCAGATGCCCAGTACGAGCAGCGGGCAGAAGCTCGACGCGGCCACCGCGAACGCGAGCCCGACGACCTGTGACACGTCGAGGCTGGCGACGTTGAGCGCGAGGGCGACCGGCACCAGCCCGGCGACCAAGGCGGCGACCCGGAAGTCGCGTACCGAGCCGCGCTGGCCCGGCCCGCGGTCGCTGGCGTGCGCGAGCACGTCGGTGGAGATGACGCCGGCGACGCTGGTGAGCAGGCCTGAACTGGACGATAGGAACGCCGCGAACGCTCCGGCGGCCACCAGGGCGGCGAGCAGTTGACCGAGTACGCCGTTGCCGACCGCCGCACCGGGCAGGAGCAGCACCACCGCGTCGGTCTGCCCGGTGAGCAGCAGCTGTGGTGTGTAGACCCGGCCGAGCACGCCGTACAGCGTGGGTAATAGATAGAAGAGGCCCACCAGCGCCAGTACGACCAGTGTCGTGCGGCGCGCGGCACTGCCGTCCGGGTTGGTGTAGAAGCGCACGAGCACGTGCGGCAGCCCCATCGTGCCGAGGAACGTGGCCAGGATCAGGCTGTAGGTGGCGAAGAGGCCGCGGTCGCCGCTCTCGTCGCCGGGCAGCAGCCAATCGAGCCCGCTCGACGCGTCCACACTGGACACCTTGGGCACCTGGTCGCCCGCGCTGAACGGCAGCTCCTCGCCCGGCGCCACCTCGCGGCTGGAGCCGTCGGGCAGTGTGAGGACCGCGCGGTCTTCCACGACGACGACGGTGTCGCGCGGGAATGTGAGGCCGTCGGCCGGGGCGACCGCCGGCCTGCCGTCGGCCTGCCAGTGCAGCAGCAGGAACATCGCGGGCACGGCGAGGGCGGTGAGCTTCAGCCAGTACTGGAACGCCTGCACGAAGGTGATCGCCCGCATGCCGCCGAGGGCGACGTTGGCGGTGACCACGGCACCGACCAGCAGCGCACCGAGGAAGTACGGCGCGCCGGTGACCGTGCTCAGCGTCAGGCCGGCGCCCTGGAGCTGCGGCACGAGGTACAGCCAGCCTATGAACACCACGAACGCCGTGGCGAGCTTGCGCAGCCGGCGCGAGTGCAGCCGCACCTCGCAGAAGTCGGGCAGCGTGAACGCGCCGGATCGGCGCAGCGGGGCGGCTACGAAGAGCAGTAGCGCCAGGTAGCCGGCGGCGAAGCCCACCGGGTACCAGAGCACGTCGACGCCGTACTTGAGGATGAGCCCGGCGATGCCGAGGAAGGACGCGGCGGACAGGTACTCACCGCCGATCGCGGCGGCGTTCCAGGTCGGGCTGACAGTGCGCGAGGCGACCAGGAAGTCGGAGGTCGTGCGGGCCAGCCGCAGCCCGTAGAAGCCGATCGCGACGGTCGCCAGCGTGACCGCGACGATGGCCGGCACCACGTACGGGTTATCCATCAGCGCTCCGGCCGCCGGACCACCGCGATGAAGTCCTGTTCGTTGCGCTCGGCGAGGTAGACGTAGGTGAAGCCGACCGCGACCAGGAACGGGAACGACGCCACCCCCAGCAGCAGCCACGGCAGGTTGACGCCGAAGAACTTGACCGTGCCGGTCGTGGGCGCGACGGCGAAGAGCAGCGGCAGCGCGCCCAGCCCGACGCCCACGACCACGGCGAGCCGCAACGCGAGGGCCAGCTGCGCCCGCATGAGCCCGCGCAGCAGCGCGTCGCCCACCCGGGTCTGCTCGGCGAGGTCGGCACGGGCCCGGTCGTGGTCGCCATTTCGCCGGGCCACCTCGGCGAGCACGATGCGGGTGCGCTCGGGCGGCGTGCTCGGCGCCGTGGGCTGCTCCATGCGGGGCAGTCTCGCTGAGGACAGCGCGATGTCAAGCACCTGTGGATAATCAGAGTGACCTGTGGATAACTGACCTGTGGATAACCGTCCAGGCGTCGCGGATGCCTCCAGGATCGGAGCATGACCATGTCCAATGCCCTCGTGCCCGACCACGCCTTCGGCGAGCCCTGGACGATCGACGATCTGAAGAAGCTCCCGCACGACGAGGCCAACCGGTACGAGCTGTACGACGGGAGCCTGCTCGTGACCCCGATAGCCGGCGTCTTCCACGGCGGCACCGCGAACCGCCTGGACCGCATCCTGACGCTGCAGGCTCCGGACGGCGTCATGATCGGACAAAGTGTCGGGGTCAGTCGCAAGATCACCTCCTACTTCATCCCGGACATCTTCGTGGCGCCCGATGTGGCCCTCCGCAAGAGTGACGACGTCCTCGATCCCGCCGACGTGCTGCTCGTGGTCGAGGTGCTGTCGCCGAGCAATCGGCGCAACGACCTGGTCCTCAAGCGCGACGGTTACGCGGTCGCCGGCGTGCCGCTCTACTGGATCGTCGACCCCAAGGAGCAGACCATCTCCGTGCTCGAATTGGGCCCGGGCGGCCTCTACGAAGACGTGGCCAGGGTCCACGCGGGGCAGGTGTGGCGCACGGATCGGCCGTTCCCGCTCGCCTTCGACCCGGCGGAGATCTTCTAGCGGTTCCAGTCTTGCTTGGCGGCGCGGACGAGCTTGTCCTTCAGCTCGCGCGTGTGCCGGCGCGACACGGGCAGCTCCGTTCCGTCGACCACCACGACGTATCCGGAGTTGGCGAGCCGCAGCTCGGCTATCAGCCGCAGCTGCACCAGGTACGACCGGTGGATGCGGACAAATCCGGCATCGGCCCAGCGTTCGGCCAGCGTCGCCAGCGGCACCCGCACCAGATGCGAGCCTTCAGCGGTGTGCAGCCGGGCGTAGTCTCCCTGCGCCTCCACCCACCGCACCGCCGAACGGGGCAGCATCCGCGTGGTGCCGGCCAGCTCGACCGGGATCGTCGGGTCTGACTCGGCCCGGGCGACCGCGGCGGGATGCGTCGCCACCACGCGGGAGCTGACCACCCGGCGCAGCGACTCGCCGATCCGCTCGGCCTGCACGGGCTTGCGCACGTAGTCGGTGACACCGAGGTCGAAGGCGTCGACCGCGGCGTCGTCGTAGGCGGTGACGAAGACGATCGCGGGCGGCCTGGCGAAGCGTCGCAGCACCCGGGCCAGCTCCATCCCGTCGAGGCCGGGCATGCGGATGTCGAGGAAGACGACGTCGACGTCGGTGTCGCGGAGCACCCGCAGGGCATCGGTGGCGTCGGAGGCGGTGTGCAGCTTGCCCACGCGCGGGTCTGCGCGCAGCAGGTAGGCAAGCTCGTCGAGCGCCGGTGGTTCGTCATCCACCGCGAGCACGCGCAGGAACGCGGTCACAGGCGTGCCCTGACCGCCGGGTGGAACTTCGGCACCCGCATGCTCACCCTCGTACCCGCTCCCAGGCCGGTCTCAACGACCAGGCCGAACTGGTCGCCGAACACCGACCGTAACCGCTCGTCGACGTTGGACAACCCCACGTGCTGGCCGGAGTCGTCTCCGTTGTCAGAGGCCGCGTCGGCGACGCCCGCTACAAGCACGGCCGGATCCATCCCGACACCGTCGTCTTCGACCGTGATGTGGCATTCCGCCCCCGCGTCCCGGGCCTCGATGCTCACCATACCGACGCCCGGCTTCCGTGACAGTCCGTGCCGGACCGCGTTCTCCACGAGCGGCTGCAGGCACAGGAAGGGCAGCCCGACGGGCAGCACCTCAGGAGCGATCTGGAGCCGCACCTGGAGCCGGTCGCCGAACCGGGCCCGCTCGATGGTCAGATACCGGTCGATGGACCGCAGCTCCTCGGCCAGCGTCGTGAACTCGCCGTGGGCCCGGAACGAGTACCGGGTGAACTCGGCGAACTCCAGGATCAGCTCGCGGGCGCGCTCGGGGTCGGTTCGGACGAACGACGCGATGGCGGACAGCGCGTTGTAGACGAAGTGCGGGCTGATCTGGGCCCGTAGCGCGCGTACCTCCGCGCGGGCGAGCTGCTCCCGCGACGAGTCCAGCTCTGCCAGGGCGAGCTGCGCACCCGCCCACCGGGCGGTCTCCAGGGTGGCCTGGACGAGCCCGGGTGCCGGCTCGTCGTGCGCGATGGCGACGAGCGCGCCCGGCACCGTGCCGTCCGGGCCGGTCAGCGGCGCCACCACGGCACCCCGGATCGGGCAGTCGACCCTGTCGCACGGCAGTTCGGCGCCGCCGAGCACGGTGGAGCGGTTCTGCGCGATGGCGCGGCGGGCAGCGGCCAGCACCTGGGCCGAGTGGTGACTGCCGCGGCCGTCGAGCGCCAAGATCTCGTCGGGGTCGGTGAGCGCGAGACCTTGCGCGCCGACCAGGCCCCGCAGGTGGCGGATCGCTTTCGCGGCGCTGGTGCGGCTCAGCCCGGTGCGTAGCGGGTCGGCGGCGAGCCCGGCGGTGTGCAGGACGTCGTAGGTGGCCCGCTGCGTGGCGGTGGCGATGCTCCGGCGGGCGCGCAGCCGGTACACCGCCCAGACCGCCGCAGCGAGCGCGGTGATGAGCGCGAGCACCGCGAGCGCCGTCCCCACGCCCAGATCATCGCACGCTCAGTAAGCGCCCTTCCGAGCCAGCACGACGCCCACCGTGCGCCACAGGATGCTCAGGTCGTACGCCAGCGACCAGTTGTCCACGTAGTACAGGTCGAGCCGGACGGCTTCGTCCCAGGAAAGGTCCGAGCGGCCGGACACCTGCCAGAGCCCTGTGATGCCGGGACGGACCAGCAGCCGGCGCCGGACGTCGCCGAGGAAGTCGCCGTCGTCGGCGGGCAGCGGCCGGGGCCCGACCAGCGACATCTCGCCCTTGAGAACGTTGATCAGCTGGGGCAACTCGTCGAGCGAGGTGGCCCGCAGGAACCGGCCCACCGGGAAGACGCGCGGGTCTTCCTTGATCTTGAAGAGCATGCCGTCGGACTCGTTCTGGTCGACGAGTGAGGCGAGCCGGTCCTCGGCGTCCACGTACATCGTCCGGAACTTCCACACCCGGAACGTGCGGCCCTCGTGGCCCACCCGCGGCTGCCGGAAGAACACCGGCCCCCGGTCGGAGAGCTTGATGGCCAGCGCGATCGCCGCGAACACCGGCGTCAGCAGCATCAGGCCGAGGAACGCGACGACCCGGTCCATGAGGTTCTTGGCCAGCCAGCCGAGGCCGGAAAGCGTCGGCTCTTCGACGTGCAGCAGCGGCAGGCCCTCGATGGGCCGGATGTGCACCCGCGGGCCGGCGATGTCGGTGAGCTGGGGCGCCACGACCAGGTCGATGCCTGTGCCTTCGAGCTGCCACGCAAGCCGGCGCAGCTCACCTGGCTCCGCGCTGGCCGAGCCGCACACGGCGATCGTGTCGGCGCCCACCTCGCGGACCAGGGACAGCACGTCACGCCCCGCGTAGATCGGCACGGGCGTATCTATGCCGCGAGCCGCCGCGTATCCGTCGGTGATGTGGATGGCGACCGGGATCAGCCCGGCGGCCGGGCTGCGGGTCACCGCGGTGTGCACCTCTAGTGCCTCCGGCAGCGTGCCGATCAGCACCATCCGATGCGCCGCGTGGCCGGCCCGCTTGCGCATGACGTGCAGCACGAACCTGGCTAGGTATCGCGCGAACAGGATCAGGAGCGTCGCACCGACCAGCTCGGTGGCCACGGTGAGTCGGGAAAGGTCGGTCTTCGTGGCGAACGCCAGGAACGACACGCTCGCGGCGACCGTCACCGACGCCCGCATCACGCGTTTGAACTCATCGGTGCCGAGACCGAGGTAGCGGCGGTCGTACGCGCCGTTGCCCCAGAGAATGGCGAGCCAGCCGACCGGAAGGAGGACGTACGCGACCGTCTTGAACCACGCCTCGTCGGCGTCCTGGAAGCCCGCGGCCGCCTGGTCGTACGCGATGATGGAGATCAGGCTGGCGAGCGCGGCGGCGCCGAAGTCGAGCAGTAGCAGCGCGACCGTGTACGGCCGGTGCCAGCGCGAAGCCCTGCGGCTGGCACGAGTCCACGCGGACCGCGGCACGCCGTTGTGTGACGGCGGCGTCGGCGCCTGGATCTCGAAACTGTCGACGTGGCGCACGGTGCTGCTCCGGCTTGTGTTGGTTACCGGGCGCTGGAGGCTTGTCGTCACCTCACCTACGTCCTCCCGCTTTCCACGCGCCGCCCATCTGCCGTCAGGCTCTGGACTGACCACCGGATAAGTCTCCCACGGCCACCTCGCCAGATCGGCGACGCGAGGGACAATACGCCCCGCCCGGATCGAGCGGGATCGGCGACCGGGTCACTATACCGACGAATGGTGTACGAGGAAGGTCTGTGACGCGACGGGTTCATGTGCCTGAAGACCAGAGTTCACCGAAGTTCACTCAGCGCACAAGGCGCGACAGCCGGCGGTCAGCAAGCGGCTTGCCACCGGTCTGACACGTGGGGCAGTACTGGAGGCTGGAGTCGGCGAACGACACCTCTCGGACGGTGTCGCCGCACACCGGGCACGGCAGCCCCGTGCGGGCGTGCACCCGAAGCCCCGACCGCTTCTCGCCCTTCAACTCGGCGGCCCGCTGCCCGACCGAACGGGTCACCGCGTCGGTGAGCACCTCTCGGGTGGCCGTGTAGAGGCGTTCCATCTGCTCCTCGGTCAGCCGCGTGGTGATCGCGAACGGTGACAGCTTGGCCACATGCAGGATCTCGTCCGAGTACGCGTTGCCGACCCCGGCCAGCACCTCCTGGTCGGTCAGCACGCCCTTGACCTGGCCCCGCCGGCTGCGGATGCGCTCGTCGAAGGCGGCCAGGTCGACCGCCAGCGCGTCCGGCCCGAGCCGCGACACACCGGGCACGAGGGCGGGGTCCGAAACCAGGTACGCGGCCAGGCTCTTCTGGGTACCCGCCTCGGTCAGGTCGAAGCCGGAGCCGTCGTCGAGCCGGACGCGGAGCGCGATCGGGCCCTTACCCGGCTTGAGCGGTGCCGTTCCGGGAAACGACTCGCGGTAGTGCAGCCAGCCCGCCCGGGCCAGGTGCACGACCAGGTGCAGATCGCCGCCCAGAGTGACGTCGAGGAACTTGCCGTGCCGCCCGGCTCCGGTGACTTCCAGCCCGGACGCGGCGGTCGGCGGTGGGTCGTAGGTCTTCAGTGCGCTGATCGCGGTGATCTCCATGCGGTCGACACGCCGGCCAGCGGCCCGCTCACGCAGGTACGCGGCGAGCGCCTCCACCTCGGGCAACTCGGGCACGCCGTTAACGGTAGCGTCGTACAGCGTGAAAGTGGTGGTCGCGCACAACCGCTACCGCGAGGCTCAGCCCTCGGGGGAGAACATCATCGTCGATCAGGAGATCGGCCAGCTCGCGGCGGCTGGCGTGACGGTGGTGCCGTTCCTGCGCAGCTCCGACGCGATCGCCAACCTGCCGCTGGCCGGCAAGGCGCTGCTTCCGATCTCACCGATCTACGCGCCGGGCACCCAGCGCGACCTCGCCGAGCTGCTCCGGCTGGAGCGGCCCGACGTGCTGCACCTGCACAACCCGTACCCGCTGTTGTCGCCCTGGGTGGTGCGCACCGCCCACCGGTTCGGCGTGCCGGTGGTGCAGACCGTCCACAACTACCGCCAGGTGTGCTCGTCCGGCCTGTATTTCCGGGACGGTGGCATCTGCCAGGACTGCCGGGGCCGCTTCGTCGGCATCCCGGCCGTGGTGCACAAGTGCTACCGCGGGTCGCGGGTGCAGAGCGCCCTGATGGCGACCACGCTCGCCGTGCACCGGCCCACGTGGCGCTCCGTCGACCGGTACATCGCGCTCACCGAGGCCATCGCCGAGCACCTGCGCGACTACGGCATCCCGGCCGACCGGATCGTGGTCAAGCCCAACGGGATACCCGATCCGGGTAGCCCGGCGCCGCTCGGCGAGGGCTTCCTCTTTCTCGGCCGCCTCTCGCCGGAAAAGGGCATCGGCCTGCTGATCGACGCGTGGCAGCGGCATCCGGACGGCGCGCTCGGCACGCTGCGGATCGCTGGCGACGGCGAGCTGCGCCCGCTGGTCGAGGCGGCCGCCGCCGCGCGCACCGACGTCGAGTTCCTCGGCCCTCTCGATCGCGACGGCGTCCGCGCCGCCCTGCGCTCGACGGCCGTCGTGATGGCCACCTCGACCTGGCACGACGTGCTGCCGACGGTGGTGCTCGAGGCGCTGTCGTCAGGGCGGCCGGTGCTCGGCACCGCGCTCGGTGGCATCCCCTACCTGGTCGGCGACGCCGGCTGGGTGGTGCCCGCCGAGCCAGGCGCGCTGGCCGCCGCACTGCCGGCGGCGCGCGAGGGCGCCGCCACCCTCGCGCCGGTGGCCCGCTCACGCTACGAGCGCGTCTTCCACCCCGACGTGCTCATCCGCCGTCTGATCGACGTGTACGCGGACATGCGCCCCGCCCAGGCGGAGATCCGTTAGCGCAGGGCCTTTCGAGCCGAGAACCCGATGCTCGCCAGCAGGAACCCCCCGTTGACGAGGGTGAACGCGGCGATCAGCCACACCGACCAGGCCGGCGCCACCAGCAGCACGAGGGCCGCCACGAAGATCACCGCACCGTAGTCCCGGATCAGCTTCACCATGCGCACTGGCAGCGAGCGGGACGGCACCATGCTCTCGGCGTTCGGGCCGGACTGCATGACCGAGGTGACCAGGTTGACCATCCAGGTGCCGGCGAACGCGGACACCAGCCACGCCGGCGTCGACGGCCGCTGCGCCACGGCGGTCGCGGACAGGGCGGCGACCAGGGCGATCTGTGCCGCCACGTCACAGAGCACGTCGACGCGGGCGCCAGCCGAGCTGGTGCGTCCGGTGACCCGGGCAAGCTGGCCGTCGGCGCAGTCCAGCGCGTACGCCACCTGCCAGCCCACCAGCGCGATCAGGCCGACGAGCCAGGCCGGTACCCGATCATCGGCGACCGGCTCGGCGAGGGCGACCACCGCGATCGAGGTGCCGAGCCCGAGCACGAGGTTGGCGAGGGTGAGCGCCGTAGGCGCGAGCCCGAGCCGCTCCGCCGCCACCGCGAACCGCGCGCCGAGCCGCTGGCTGATGGCCTCGCTGAAGAGACCGCCGCCGCGGTTGACCCGGTAGAAATCGCCCGCGCCGGGCCTAGTGACGGTCGCCGACTGCATCGACGTAGTCTGCCAGCCGGGCGCGGATCTCGTCCTTGTCCATCGCCAGGTGTTCCAAGATCGTGTACCGGTCGGGCCGGGTGGCCGGCGCGTGCGCGACCACGTCGACGAATTCGCCGTCGGAGATGCCCAAGTCGGCCGGCACCGTGGCCAGGCCGTGCCGGAGCAGGGCGGCCCTGAGGCTGGTGAAGCCGGCCGTGTCGCCGCGCAGGAACGTGCAGAAGAGCGCGCCGAGCCCGACCTGCTCGCCGTGCGAGGCCGTGCAGGGCAGCAGCAGATCGATGGCGTGCGAGATTTCGTGGCAGCTTCCGCTGGCGGGGCGGCTCGACCCGCAGATCGACATCGCCAGGCCGCCCATGATCAGCGCCTCGGCCAGCGTGGTCAGGAACCGGTCGTCAGTGATCGCGCCAGGGTGGTGGAGCAGCGCCTCGGCGCTGGTGCGGGCAAGCGCCACGGAGAGCCCGTCGATCGGCTCGCGGCGCACCTGGTGGGCCAGCTCCCAGTCGGCCACCGCGTTGATGTTGCTGAGCGCGTCGCCGATGCCGGCCTGGGTCTGCCGGTCGGGACCGTTTTCGACGAAGTCGAGGTCGACGACCACCGCGATCGGGATGTGCACCCCGTACGAGCCGCGCCCGCCGTCGTGATCGAGGGAGGCGACCGGTGACGCGATACCGTCGTTGGCCAGGCTCGTCGCCACGGTCACCATCGGGATGGCGTACCGGGAGGCCGCGTACTTGGCGGTGTCGATGGTCTTGCCGCCGCCGATGCCGACGACCGCGTCGTACGAGCGCTGGCGCAGCTTGTTGCCCAGTTCCAGGGCGGAGTCGAGGGTGCCGCCGCTGACCGTGAACAGGTCGGCGCGGCCGAGCCCGGGGCGGACCAGCTCGGCGATCTTCTCGCCCTGGCCGGGGCCGATCACCACCGCCACGTCGCCTCCACCGGAGATCCGCCGGTCGGCGAGCAGCGCACCGAGCTCGGCGACGGCGCCCCGGCGTACCTCGATGGCGAGCGGCGTGTTGACGGTGCGGGCTAGTAGTGGCATGCGATCTCCCGTGCCCGGGCGAGATCGGCGTGGTTGTCCACCTCGACCCACTCGACCGAGCCAATGGTGGCGGCACGTACCTCACCGCCACGGTTGGCGTACTCCTGGTACCCATCCTCGTAGTAGAGGTTGGGGTCGCGCCGCCAGGTGGCTTCGAGCGCGTCGGCGAGCCCGGCGGCGGCGTGCGGCTCGATCAACGTGGCGCCGATGTACTCGCCGAACGCTTCGGCCGGGTCCATCAGCTTGGTGATCTTGGTGAGCTGGCCGTTGTCGTCGAAGACGGTCTTCATCTCCTCGTCGGCCAGCTTCTTGACGTCGTCGACGGCCAGCAGGATGCTCGGGCCGCGCTGGGCGAGCAGTGTCTTCTCCACGCTCGACGGGTGCACGGTGTCGCCGTTGACGAGCAGCGCGCCCTGGGCGAAGTGCTCGCGGGCCAGCCACAGCGAGTACGCGTTGTTCCACTCCTCGGCTTTGTCGTTGTGCACGAGGGTGAGGCGTACGCCGTACTTGTCCTCCAGGGCCGCCTGGCGCGACTCGACCGCCTCGGCGCGGTACCCGACCACCACCGTGACGTCCTTGAGCCCCACCTCGGCGAGGTTGCGCAGCGCGATGTCGAAGATCGTGGTCTCACCGTCGACCGGCACCAGGGCCTTGGGGAGCGTGTCCGTGTACGGGCGCAGTCTCCGCCCGGCGCCGGCGGCCAGTACCAAGCCGATCATGTGCTCGATCCTTTCGAGGGGGTTAACCGAGCCGTCGGGCTGAGGATAGCCGCGCTTCACAGACCGATGGCATGGAGCGCCGCGAAGCCGTCTTCCGCGATGGTTCTGATCAGGCCGTCGTTGACGTCGCGGTGCTCGTCGAGCACCTCGATCTCACTCTCCGCGAGCCAGCGGAACTCGGTGTGCTTGCCGGCCTCCAGCTGCGGCCGGGCGAGGTCGCCGTCGACGCGTACGAGGTAGTCGGTCTCCACCCGCCGGATGCCGTCGTTGGCGGTGTACGTGTACTCACCGACGACGCCGATCACGACCGACACTCGCCAGCCGGTTTCCTCCTGAACCTCCCGATACAGGGCTTCTTCGAGCGTCTCGCCTGATTCGACGTGACCGCCCACGATGTCCCAGGTGTTGGGAAACAGCCGCCGATCGGGTGACCGGCGCTGGATGAAGATTCGACCGTCGTCATCGACGATCAGGGCTCCTGCGCAGCGCAGGGGTTCTGTGGCCACAACTTGAATCTAGCCACCTGCCTGTTCGACGGACAGAACGCAAGTCTTGTTGTTGTGACGCTCCGAGGGCGACCATGTCCGTACGGTGCCTTCAGGGGTGATGCGCGATGCATGTACGCGATGCCATGTCCGGCCAGGTTCTCGTCGTCGGTCCCGAGCACACGCTCAGGCAGGCCGCCCAGATGATGGCGGCCCGAGGGATCGGCTCCGCAGTCGTGATCGACCCCGACTCCGAAGGGGTCGGCATCATGACCGAGCGTGACGTTCTCAAGGCAATCGGTGCCGGCCTCGACCCAGACGTCGAGCGCACCTCCAGTCACATCACGTGGGACGTGGTGTACGCCAGTCCTCAGTGGACGCTCGAAGAGGCCGCCGTGGCGATGGCCCGGGGTGGTTTCCGCCACCTTGTGGTGATCGAAGACAGCGATGTGCTCGGTGTCATCTCGGTGCGCGACATCATGCGGGTGTGGGCGCAGCGAACGGCGGCCGCCAGCGTCTAGACGTATACCGGTCGTCGTGATCAACAGTGGTCCGTACCCTGGACAACCATGACCACCGAGCAGTTGATCTCTTTCGCCCGTGGCGCGCCCTCGCTGGACATCGTGGATGTCGAGGGCCTCAAGGCCGCGGCCGTCCGCGCCTTCGAAGCCGACCCCGCCGGCATCACCGCCTACGGGACGTCTGTCGGCTACCCGCCCCTCCGAAAGTGGATCGCTGACAAGCACGGCGTGTCGGTCGACCAGGTGCTCGTCACCAACGGCTCGCTCCAGGCCGACGCGTTCCTGTTCGACTACCTGGTGCAGAGCGGCGACGCGGTGGTGGTCGAGCGCCCTACGTACGACCGGACGCTGCTCAACCTGCGCAACAAGGGCGGCCAGGTCCACCAGGTGACCATCCAGCCGGACGGCGTCGACACCGATGAGCTGCGCAAGCTGCTCGAATCGGGAGTCCGCCCCAAGCTCGCGCACATCATCCCGAACTACCAGAACCCGGCCGGCGTCACCCTCTCTCTGGAGAAGCGCCGGGCGCTGCTCGACCTCGCCGGCGAGTACGGTTTCACGATCTTCGAGGATGACCCGTACGCGGACATCCGGTTCCGCGGCGAGGCGCTGCCCTCGATGCTTTCCATGGACGACAAGGGCGTCGTGGTGCACGCGTCGAGCTTCACCAAGACCGTCTGCCCCGGCGTCCGGGTCGGATACCTGGTCGGCCCGGCCACGCTGATCGCCGGCATCGCGAAGCGGGCCACCAACCTCTACATCTCGCCCGGCATGGTCGCCCAGGCGATCGTGCACGAGTTCTGCGTCTCCGGCGACATCGACCGCTCGATCCAGACCGTGAGCACCGCACTCGGCGAGCGGGCCAGCCTGCTGGCGACAGCGCTGCGCGAGCACATCCCCGGCGTCCGCTTCACCGAGCCCGACGGCGGCTACTTCTTGTGGATCGAGCTGCCCGAGGGCGTATCGGCCGACAAGGTCTTCACGGCGGCCGCCGAGCGCGGCGTGGCCGTGGTCAAGGGCAGCGACTTCCTGCTCGAAGGGGGCGAGGGCGCGCTGCGGCTGGCCTTCTCCGCGGTCACGGTGGACCAGATCGAAGAGGGTGTACGGCGGCTCGCCGCGGCCGTCGAGGCGGTGCGCGGCTGAGATCTTGTGTCGGATTTCCGACAATGCGCCAGCCTGGGGGTTCGTGGGTTCCCCTATGCGCGGCGGACGGATCACAATGCAGCCAGCACCAATTGGTATGCGGTTGACCCCATAAGCAATCCCCCCGCCCCCCTGGGCGCCGGGTGGGCCGTTCGCACATCACCCCCCGACTGCGGCCGGTCCACCCGGCGCCACTTTGTGCCCCTGATTCACGGCGGAGCCAGAATGGGACCGGTACGCGATTCGGTAGGGAGGCGGGAAAGCCATGGCGGACCAGGCCGATGGGGGTACGACCAGGGCGAATACCGGCGGCCGCCCATTGGCCCGCACGTGGACCGAGCCCATGCGGCGCGCCATGACCCGCATGCTCAGCCCCACAGACAACGGCCAGCGTCCGGCACACCCGGAATCGCCCGAGCGCAGCGCGATCGTCGACTGCGCCCTGTACGTCGACGGTGAGCGCCAGTCCGGCGAGTGGCGCTACGCCGACGCCCTGGCCGAGGCCCGCCAGCAGCGGCAGCGCAACGCGTTCGTCTGGCTGGGTCTGCACGAGCCCACCCAGGCCGAGATGGCCGGCATCGCCGAGACCTACGGGCTGCACGAGCTGGCCGTCGAAGACGCGGTCAAGGCCGAGCAGCGACCCAAGCTGGAGCGGTTCGGCGACGTGAGCTCGCTGGTCCTGCGCACCGCCCGGTACGTGGGGAAGGGTGAGGTGACCGAGACCTCCGAGGTGGTCGAGACCGGCCAAGTGATGCTCTTCATCGGGCCCGGGTTCGTGATCACGGTGCGGCACGGCGACGCCTGCCGGCTCTCCCCGGTGCGGGCCGACCTGGAGAAGAAGCAGGACCTGCTGGCTCAGGGGCCGTGGTCGGTGGCCTACGCGGTCACCGACCGGGTGGTCGACCTGTACGTAGAGGTGGCCGACCAGGTCGAGGTCGACCTCGACGCGCTTGAGGCCGAGGTGTTCTCGCGCAGCTCACACAGCCGCATCCAGCGGATCTACCAGATGAAGCGGGAGCTGGTGGAGTTCAAGCGGGCGGTCGTGCCGCTCCAGCGACCGCTCCTCACCCTCACCGCCCAGGTCAACCGGGAGGTACCCAAGGAGATCCGGCGGTACTTCCGGGACGTCCAAGATCACCTCACGCGCACCGTTGAGCAGATCAACTCGTACGACGACCTGCTCAACTCCGTGCTCCAGGCGCGTCTCGCCCAGGTGACCGTCGACCAGAACAACGACATGCGGAAGATCGCGGCGTGGGCCGGTATCGCCGCGGTCTGGACCGCCATCGCCGGCATCTACGGCATGAACTTCACGCACATGCCGGAGCTGAACTGGACGTACGGGTACCCGATCGTGCTCGCCGTGATGCTCGGCATATCGCTCGTGATGTACCGCTTCTTCCGCCGCCGGTGGCGGGTCTTGGGCAGCCCCGGGGGGTGCCGCCTTCCCGCCGGGGGCGGGGGTCGCCTCGACC
>NZ_JAIBNX010000001.1:0-2366 GCF_026130045.1 Micromonospora sp. CPCC 205371 | reverse complement strand
GCCCGCTCGTCCACCCCGTGATCCCCGCCTGACGCCTCTTGTTGTACCGTTCCTTCCCCCGCCGCGGCTGGCCCTGCGCCCGCCGCGGGGCATCCGCCTTACGGGCGGCTGTTGGGCGTCGTCTCGACCGCGGGTTCCGCGGGTGCCGGCGCCGTCGTGGCGTCGGTCGCCGAGTACAGCGCGTCGTCCGGCGCCTCAGCCGGCGACTCGAGCGCCTGAGTGGGGTCGTACTCCTCCCACTCGTGCTGCCGGCGACGGCGCATCACCAGTGCGCCCACCGCGCCGACAGCGGCACCGGCTGCGAGCAGCCCGGCGAGCATCGGCCAACGCTTACGCGACATGCGCGACTCCTTCTTTTTGCTCATAGCTGTGAGATTCTTCGCCTTCGCGCGGCGGGCCGCGTCACCGGCCTGCCGGGCGTTCGCCGCCGCGGCGGCCGCCAACGGCCCGAGGGTCTCGCCCATCCCGGAGGCGGCATGAGTGGCCGCCTGCCGGAAGTGATCGAAGCTCTCACCCAGTTCGGCCCGTGCGATCTGTCCGTGCGTCCTGCGCCGTAGTCCCAAGCTGAACACCGGGTCCCTCCTTCGGTGTGGCTCCTCCGCCATCCTGCACCTTCGGATGCCTCCGAAGTGTCGGAACTGGGCACATGGGAGGATCGCCAGATACTGACCAACGACCGAGGAGTACCCGTGGCTGACGCTCTATACGCCACTCTGCACACCAATCACGGCGACATCCGGCTGGAGCTGTTCCCAAACCACGCGCCGAAGACCGTCCGCAACTTCGTGGAGCTGGCCGAGGGCACCAAGCCGTACACCGACCCGCGCACCGGCCAGCCGGGCAGCGGGCCGTACTACGACGGCACGCTCTCGCACCGGGTCATCAGCGGTTTCATGATCCAGATGGGCGACCCGACCGGGACCGGTCGCGGCGGACCCGGGTTCACGTTCGAAGACGAGTTCCACCCGGAGCTCAGCTTCGACCGGCCGTACCTGCTCGCGATGGCGAACGCCGGGCCCGGCACCAACGGCTCGCAGTTCTTCATCACGGTCGGCCCGACCCCGCACCTGAACCGGCGGCACACGATCTTCGGCCAGGTGGCCGACGAGGCGTCCGCCAAGGTCGTCGACTCCATCGCCAACACGCCCACCGCGCCCGGTGACCGCCCCCGCCAGGACGTCGTCATCGAGCGCGTGGAGGTCCACCGCACCGGCGCCTGACAGGTACCTTTGCTCTATGAGTGATACTCCCGTGACAGTGCCGGTCTGCTACCGCCACCCGTCGCGGGAGACCTATGTCCGGTGTGTGCGATGTGACCGACCCATCTGCCCGGACTGCATGCGCGCGGCCTCCGTCGGCCACCAGTGCCCGGAGTGCGTAGCGGAGGGACGCCGGACCCAGCGGTCGGCGCGCACCGCCTTCGGTGGTGGTGCCGCCGGCCGCGAGGGGTACGTCACCAAGGCGCTCATCGGCGTCAACGTGGCCGTGATGCTGATCTCCGCTGCCGTTGGGGGCGCCCAGTCGCTGGCCGGAGGCACCGGCTTCGGCGGGCTCATGGGCGGCAGCAACTCGCTGACCCGGTGGGGCTCCGTCATCGGGTACGCCTCATACTCCGCCTTCGACCCGACGTTGCACGGCATCGCGGCCGGCGAGGTATATCGCCTGTTCACGGCGATGTTCATCCAGTACGGCATCCTGCACCTGTTGATGAACATGTGGGCGCTGTGGATTCTCGGGCGCTCGCTGGAGGCGGTGCTCGGGCCGCTGCGCTTCGCAGCGCTGTACGTGATCGCCGGGCTTGGCGGTAACGTCGCGGTCTACGTCTTCTCCGCACCCAACCAGGCGACCGCGGGCGCCTCGGGTGCGATCTTCGGCCTGTTCGCGGCGCTGTTCGTGATCATGCGAAAGCTGGGCCGCGACACGTCCGCGGTGATCCCCATCCTGGTCATCAACCTGGTCTTCACCTTCGCTGTGCCGGGCATCTCGATCGCCGGCCACCTCGGCGGCATGGTCATCGGCGGCATAGTGGCCGTGATCCTCGCCTACGCCCCCCGCAACGCCCGCACGGCAGTACAGGTGGCCGGCTGCACCGCCCTCGTAGTCCTGCTGGCACTAGCCACCCTGGTCCGCACCGCCGCCCTCCTCTAACCAGGCCCTTCTCCGCCCACCACCCCCGCCCCTCTCCCCGCGCCGCGCCCGCCCTTTCCGCGCGCCGTGCGGGCCCGCCCCGCCGCCCCGGCCTTCTCCGCGCGCCCGCCCCCTCCGCGCGCCGCGCCCGCCCCCCTCCCCCCCGATCAAGGGCGAATGCACGTGGGTGGTTCTCCCTTTCGCCTGCAATTTGCCTTGGTCCCTGCGGGTGCCCTTGG